>JADGOB010000275.1 GCA_017883185.1 Acidobacteriota bacterium | reverse complement strand
GCTCCGCTCGGCGACCACGCGGTCGCTGGACGGAGGGGATCGCAAACCACGAGCGTCGCGCAAAGGAGAACTGCATGGACACACCGATCTACCCACCGTCGAGCCACGACCTTTCCAACAAGCGCCAAAAGCTCGCGCCCGAGAACGAAAAGGCGTTTCACGCCTTCTCCAGGCAGGTATTTGCCGACGGAGCGCTGCCCAGCAGGACGAAGCAGATCGTCGCCGTCGCCGTGGCCCACGTCACGCAATGTCCATACTGCATCCGGAGCCACACCAAGGCGGCGCTGCGGGCGGGGGTGCGTCCCGAGGAGCTAATGGAAGCAATCTGGGTGGCGGCCGAGATGCGCGCTGGTGCCGCATATGCACACGCAACCATTGCGATGGCGGCCATGGAAGAAGCCGAGCAGCCGTCCTCGGCGAGCAAGTAGGTCAGTGATGGATATGAAACCGAGAATCCAATATGCCAAGGTTGCACCCGACGGCCTCGCGGCGATGCTCGGGCTCGAGAGCTACGTCCACGGCGCGGGGCTCGAGCCAGGGCTGCTCGAGCTCGTGAAGGTACGGGCGAGCCAGATCAACGGGTGTGCCTATTGTCTCGACATGCACACCAAGGACGCGCGCGCCGCGGGGGAGAAGGAGCAGCGCCTCTACGCGGTCGCGGCGTGGCACGAGGCGCCGTTTTTCAGCGAACGCGAGCGCGCGGCGCTGGCCTGGACCGAGGCAGTGACCCTGGTCGGCGAGACCCACGTGCCCGACGAGGTGTACGAACTGGCGCGGCGGCAATTTGGCGAGAAGGAGCTGGTAGACCTCACGCTGGCGGTCGTCGCGATCAACGGATGGAACCGCCTGGCGATCGCATTCCGGACGGTGCCGGGCAGCTACAAGCCGGAACTCAGCCGGTAGGAAACCGGGGGGATGACGCTTGCCGGATGACCGCGGAGAAGTGGTGGCCGCAAGGCCGAGTGAGAGCCCCTCGCCCCGCGTCGTGATCGTGGGCGGCGGGTTCGGGGGACTCTACGCCGCCGAAGCACTGAAGAGCACGCCCGTGGAGGTCACTGTGGTGGACCGCACCAACCACCACGTATTCCAGCCTCTCCTCTACCAGGTCGCAACAGCGAGCCTGGCACCGAGCGACGTGGCCTATCCGATCCGTGCGGTGCTGAGCGGCCAGCGGAACACGACCGTGATTCTGGCCGAGGTGACTGCGGTGGACGTGGCAGACCGGAAAGTGGTTCTGAAGGATGGGTGGCTCGCCTATGACTACCTGATCGTCGCCCCCGGCGCGCGCCACTCGTACTTCGCGCACCCGGAGTGGGAGGAGCTTGCCCCCGGCCTCAAGACGGTGGAGGACGCGCTGGCGATTCGGCGGCGCGTCCTCCTCGCCTTCGAGCGGGCCGAGCGGGAGATTGACCCGGAGCGGCGTCGCGCACTCCTCACCTTCATCCTGGTGGGGGGCGGCCCGACCGGAGTCGAGCTGGCGGGCGCGATTGCCGAGATCGCCTGCAAGGTGATGGCGAAGGACTTCCGGCACATCGACCTGCGCGAGACGCGCACGATCCTGGTGGAGGCGGGCCCCCGAATCCTGCCGACGTTTCCGGCGAGCCTTTCGGCAAAGGCAGAGCGCTCGCTGCAGCAGCTCTGCGTGGAGGTGCGGACCGGCGCTTCCGTCACGGGCATCTCGCCCGACGCCGTGACGATCGGCAAGGAGCGCGTGAGCGCGGCGACCATCCTCTGGGCCGCCGGCGTCCAGCCGTCGCCACTCGCTCGCTCGCTCGGCGTCCCGCTCGATCGCGCTGGCCGGGTGATCGTCGACGCCGATCTCACCATACCGGGGCATCCTGAAGTTTTCGTGGTGGGCGACCTGGCGGCGTGTTGCGGCCCCGACGGTCGGACGCTCCCCGGGTTGGCGCCGGTCGCTCTGCAGCAGGGCCGTCACGCGGCGCACAACATCCTCCGCGCCTTGCGGGGGCGGCCCCTCGCGCCGTTCCGCTATCGCGACCGCGGGACCATGGCGACGATCGGGCGGGCGGCGGCGGTCGCCGACATCCGTGGACTGCGGCTGTCGGGTCTCCCGGCCTGGCTGGTGTGGTGCTTCATCCACATCCTGTGGCTGATCGGGTTCCGCAACCGCTTCGTGGTGCTATTCGAGTGGGGGTGGGCCTACTTCACCCGGCAGCGCTCGTCCCGGCTCATCGTGGGCGAGGTGCGGCCGACAACCCCATCAGCGTCTCCACGCGCTCGAGGGTGAGACAGCGGTTGAAGGAGGAACTGCTTTGTACGGAGGAAGTGCACGGAGGAGAGGGTCACCCATTAGCAGTGCTCTCCGCTATGCGCAAGCAGTTTGGCGGGCATGATGAAAAGAAAAAGGGAGGCGCCTGAGATGGGCACCACGACTGGCAGAGCGGCTCCGTCCGACGCGCTGGTGCTGTTCGGCGTGACGGGCGATCTCGCCCACAAGATGATCTTCCCGGCGCTCTATGCGATGGTCAAGCGGGGCGTCCTCACCGTTCCGGTGGTCGGCGTCGCCTTCCCGAAGTGGAGTCTGGCGCGTCTGCGCAAACGCGTCACGGATAGCATCAAGAGATCGGGCGGGATCGACAACAAGCGTGCACTCCACCGTCTTCTATCCCTGTTCAGGTACGTAAGCGGGGATTACACCGACCAGGCCACGTTCATGGCGATCAAAGAGGCACTGGGCAGTGCCGGGCGCCCGGCGCACTACCTCGCCATCCCGCCCTCGCTCTTCGAGACGGTGATCAAAGGGCTCGGCGCCGCGGGCCTGGCGGACCACGCGCGCGTCATCGTGGAAAAGCCGTTCGGCCGCGACCTCGCTTCCGCGCGCGAGCTCAACCAGGCCGCGCACAAGGTGTTCCCGGAAGACTCGATCTTCCGCATCGATCACTTCCTCGGGAAGGAGGCGATCATGAACATCCTCTACTTCCGCTTCGCCAACTCCTTCCTCGAGCCCATCTGGAACCGCAACTTCGTCGCCAGCGTCCAGATCACCCTTGCCGAGAAGTTCGGCGTGAACGGCCGCGGCGCGTTCTATGAAACGGCCGGCTGCCTGCGCGACGTGATCCAGAACCACCTCTTCCAGATCGTCGCCCTCGTGGCCATGGAGCCGCCTGCCTACCAGGGCTTTGGCGCCGTGCAGAGCGAGAAGGCGGCGGTCTTCCAGGCCATGCGGCCGCTCAAGAGCGCCGACGTGGTCCGCGGCCAGTACACGGGCTACCGCAAGGAGCCGGACGTGGCGAGAGACTCCGACGTTGAGACCTTCTGCGCCGTGCGGCTCTTCATCGACTCCTGGCGCTGGGAGGGCGTGCCGTGGTACCTGCGCTCGGGCAAGCTGCTGGCCGAGACGGCCGCCGAGGTGGTCGTCCAGCTGAAGCCTCCGCCGCAACGCCTCTTCACCGACTCCGCGCCGGCGGACGGCCGGGCCAACTATCTGCGCTTCCGGATTTCCCCCAACTCCGCCGTCGCCCTCGCCGCTCGCGTCAAGCGGGTCGGCAAGGAATTCGTCGGCGACCAGCGGGAGCTCTGCCTCGTCGATCATCAACCGGGAGAGGAAGCGCCATACGAGCGGCTCCTGACCGACGCCATGGCCGGCGATGGAGCCCTCTTCACCCGAGAGGACGCCGTCGAGGCCGCATGGGCGGTGGTCGATCGAGTCCTGAAGACCCACCGTGCTGTCCGCCCCTACAAACCGGGAAGCTGGGGGCCCAAAGAGGCGGACACGCTCATCGCGCCGGACGGCGGCTGGCACAACCCCGTGCTCGACGAGGAGACCGCGTGACGTCGCCGGATGACGTCGTAGTTCTCCTCGACTGCGACAACACACTGCTCGACAACGACCTCATAGAGAACGATCTACGCGATCACCTCACGCGCGAGTTCGGGTCCGCGAGCCGAGACCGGTATTGGGCGATCCTCGAACAGTTGCGCAGCGAGCTCGGATACGCCGACTACCTGGGCGCCCTGCAGCGCTACCGGCTCGAAGCACTGAGCGACCACCGGTTGCTGCTGATGTCGTCGTTCCTGGTCGACTATCCGTTCGCGAGCCGGCTGTATCCCGGCGCGCTTGAGGTCCTCCGCCATCTGGGCACTTGGGGCGTGGCCGTCATCCTGTCGGATGGGGA
>JADGOB010000036.1 GCA_017883185.1 Acidobacteriota bacterium | reverse complement strand
CGAGGCGGACGTCACGATCGGCATGAGCCTGTCGGGCGCGCTCACGCCCGCGGGGCTCGGCTGCTCGTCGATCGTGCCGCTCATCAAGGCCGGCTTCGTGGACTGGATCGTGTCCACGGGCGCGATTCTCTATCACGACCTCCACTTCGCCTTGAACTACCCGATCCGCATGGGCAGCTTCACGATGGACGACACCGAGCTGCGCGACAACGACATCGTGCGCGTCTACGACGTGCTGATGGGCTACAGCGATTGTCTGATGGCCACCGACGACACGTTGCGCAGCATCCTCACCCTGCCCGCGTTCCAGAAGGAAATGGGCACCGCGGAATTGCACTACCTGCTCGGCAAGTACGCCGCGGAGTGGGAGCGCAAGGCGGGGTTGAAGGATGTGTCGGTGCTCGCCGCCGCGTATCGCGCGGGTGTGCCCTGCTACACGTCGTCACCGGGCGACTCGACGATCGGCATGAACGTGGCGGGCGTGGAGCTGCGCGGCAACAAGCTGCGGCTGAACCCGTCGACCGACGTCAACGAGACGACGGCGATCGTGCTGGCGGCGAAGCGGGCGGGGGGGAAGAGCGCGGTGGTGCTGTGGGGTGGCGGCAGCCCCAAGAACTTCATGCTGCAGACCGAGCCGCAGATCCAGGAAGTGCTGCGCATCAAGGAGTTCGGGCAGGACTACTTCCTGCAGGTTACCGACGCGCGGCCCGACACGGGCGGGTTGAGCGGCGCGACGCCGAGCGAGGCGGTGAGCTGGGGCAAGGTCGATCCGGATCGGCTGCCCGACGCCGTCGTGTGCTACACCGATACGACGATCGCGATGCCGATTCTCACCCATTACGCGCTGGCCACGCACAAGAGGCGGAAGCTGCGTCGGCTGTACAACGCGCGCCCGGCCATGGTGAAGGCGCTGACGAAGGAATATTTCAAGCACAACAAGGTGAAGATGCTCGACGGTTCCGAGCCGGTGTTCTAGCGTTCCTGCCTATGTCCAAGATTTCTCCCAAGCAGCTTCAGGCCCTCGCGGCCGAGCACGGCACGCCGCTCGTCGTCGTGGACCACGATGCCATCCGGCAGAACTACGCCACCTTCAAGCGGTACCTGCCGCGCGTGCAGGCGTACTACGCGGTCAAGGCCAACCCCGCGCCCGAGATTGTACAGACGCTCTTCCACGCCGGCGCGAGCTTCGACGTGGCGTCGTTCCCGGAGTTCATGCTCGTGTACGAGCTGATTCGCCGGCGCCCGGCCAAGGAGCGCCAGGATTTCGTGTGGGACAAGATCGTCTACGCGAACCCGGTGAAGGCCAAGGAGACACTCGAGGAGCTCAACAAGTACAAGCCGCTGGTGACGTTCGACAACCGCACGGAAATTGGCAAGGTGCAGGAGCATGCGCCGACCGCGGGTCTTCTCGTGCGGATTCGCGTGCCGAACACCGGCTCGATGGTGGAGCTGTCATCGAAGTTCGGTTGCGAGTCTGGCGAGGCGGTGGCCCTCATCGAGGAGGCGCGCGACGCGGGTCTCGTGGTGGAGGGGTTGAGCTTTCACGTCGGCAGCCAGTGCACGAACTTCGAGAACTTCGTGCAGGCGCTGAACATGTCGGCGGCCGTGATGGAGGAGGCGAAGTCGCGTGGGTTCGAGCTGAAGATCCTCGATATCGGCGGCGGCTTCCCCGTGCGCTACAACCGGCACGTGGCGCCGTTCAGCCTGCTGGCGAAGAAGATCAACACGGAGATCGATCGGCTGTTCCCGAAAGAGATGGAGATCATCGCTGAGCCTGGCCGGTTCTTCGTGGCCACGGCGGTCACATCAATCGCGACGGTCATCGGCAAGGCCGTGCGCGACGGGAAGACCTGCTACTACATCGACGACAGCGTTTACCACACCTTCTCGGGCATCATCTTCGACCACTGCCCGTACCACGTCAAGTCGTTCAGGAAGGGGGAGACGGAGGTGTGTGCGGTGTTTGGGCAAACGTGCGACGGGCTCGACACAATCTCGCAGTCAGAGGTGCTGCCCGACCTGCGGCTCGACGACCTCGTGTACTCGGAGGACATCGGGGCCTACAGCAACGCCTCAGCGACCTGGTTCAACGGGTTCCCGCCCGCGAAGGTCGTGCACATCAACCAATAGGACCGGAGTCTCGTCCTCGGGCAGTCCCCTTCCACGCTATGTCTCGAGGACCTCGGACACCCTCGAGATGCGGTCCTTCTGAATCAGGTATTGCCGCTCGCCTGACTGCAGCAGCAGAAACGCCTCCGGGCGATTCAGGTAATCGGCTAGCCGGCGCTGGTCCTGCGGCATGTCAATCACGACCTCGCCCTCGAGGCGCTCGTTTCCCGTTTCGATGAGCACGCGGAGGACCACCGACGCCGATTCCCATGACGGCTCGTCCTCGCGTCGCGCTGTGGGCACGCACAGGGACAGCACCTGTCGCTTGTTGACGAGAATCGCCGAGGGCGCCTGGTGCAGCCGGAGCGGGAAGAACAGCGGCGGGCCGTTGATCCATTCCTGCAGCAGCATCGGGCCCGCCCGCACGGCGGACACCGTGGGCATGTAGATGGTGCCTTCGAGGATCGTGCCGTCCACGAAGCGGGCCTCCGCCTCGAGCTGAACCGTGGGAACTCTGAGATCGTACATACCTGTTCGTTCCGGGGACACCCGTGTTATCGGCAGATGCCCGTCCGGGAAAAAGGGGTGATTAGGGGGCCGACCACCTTTTCTTGCCGCTGTTCGCTTTCGGGACGCAGTGTGCCGCGCCCGGACAGCCATCAGCACCAACGCTCGAGGTGGAGGCGCCAGGGGTTTCAGCCCCCGAATAACGCCTGACGCCTATCGCAGATTCCGGGGGACCTGCAGAAACCTGCTTCGACCGTCACGATCAGCCCTGGAAGATGTCCAGGCGGCACGGTTCTCGCTTCAGGCTGATAGTCCCTCATGCGTGAAGTCTTCGACGTCGGGGAAAAGAGATCGTGTTTGGCTCCGGCTCGGCTGGGATATGCCGGAATGAGGTACTCCACATGTGGAACGATATCCGGTTCGCGGTGCGGACTCTGCAGCGCGCCCCGATGTTCGCGGGAATCGCGGTGCTCTCGCTCTCGCTCGGCATCGGTGCGAACACCGCCATCTTCTCCCTTCTCGACCAGGTGCTCGTCCGCAGCCTGCGCGTCGCCGACCCACATCGGCTCGTCGTCTTCCACGTGTCCGACGGGTTCCCCGGCTGGGCGCACTCCGACAACAACGAATCGGTCTTCTCGTACCCGCTCTACAAGGATCTGCGGGATCGGACCGAGGTCTTCGACGGCGTGATCGCCCGGGCGTCCGCCCCGGTGAGCGTGTCGGACGGTGGCACCAGCGAACGTGCCCGGGCGGAACTCGTATCCGGGAACCTGTTCCCGGTGCTCGGCGTCCAGCCAACGCTCGGACGCGCGATCGCTCCCTCGGACGATACGGCTCCGGGCGCAAGCCCCGTCGTGATGCTCAGCGCCGCCTATTGGAAGAAGCGGTTTGGCGCGAGTCCAGACATCGTGGGCCGGAAGATCCTGGTGAATGCTCATCCGATGGTGGTCATCGGCGTCGTGCCTCCCACATTCCGCGGGATGATCGTCGGCAACGTACCCGACCTGTTTGTGCCAATCGCGATGAAACGCGAGGTCACGCCGACCTGGTTTGCCCTCGACGACCGGCGGACGTCGTGGTTGACCGTGTTGGGCCGGCTGAAGCCGGCCGTGTCGGCCGATCAGGCCCGGGCGAAGACGAGCGGTCTGTTCAGCGGCCTTCTCGACGAACTGCTGCGTGAGCTGAAGCGGCCACGGGAGAGCCGCTTGGGGAAGATGCTCGCCGGGATCCGTCTCGATCTTCTGCCCGCCGCCCAGGGCGTGAACGAATTGAAGCGTGATTTCGAGAGCGCGCTGGTCGCGTTGATGGGGATGGTCGGCCTCGTGCTGCTCATCGCCTGCGCGAACGTGGCCGGCCTGGTGACCGCCCGGGCAGCCAGCCGGCAGAAGGAGATCGCGGTTCGCCTGGCGCTCGGCGCGAAACGCCGGGACCTCGTGCGCCAGTTGCTCGTCGAGAGCGTCCTGCTCGCCCTGGCCGGCGGCTTCGTTGGCCTGCTGCTCGCGACCTGGACGATCGATGGCCTGCTGTCGGTGATGGGGCCGGACATGGAAGGGGCGTTGATCAGCGGCCTTGATACCCGCCTGATCCTCTTCAACCTCGCATTGTCGGTCGGCACCGGGTTGCTCTTTGGCCTCGTACCCGCGCTGCAGTCAACGCGGCCGCGCGTGGCCGACGTCCTCAAGGACCAGGCTGCCACCGTCGCGTCCGGCACGGGCCAGGCGCGGTTCAGGCGAGCGCTGGTCGTCGCGCAGGTGGCGCTGTCGCTGCTGCTGCTCGTGGCCGCCGGCCTGTTCGGCCGCAGCGTCGCGAATCTGATGCGGGTCGATCCCGGCTTCCGCGCGACCCAGGTGATGACGTTCGCCGTCGACCCGACGCTCCAGGCCTACCCGGCCGCCCGCGTGTACGACTTCTATCGTGAGTTGCAGCAGCGGCTCCGCAGCCTGCCAGGCGTCGAGGCGGTGGGGGCGGTCAACCCGGGACCGCTCACCAATTCCGACCGGAGCGGCAACTTCACCATCGAGGGCTACCAGGCGAAAGACGCCGACGATGCGCGTGCGTCCGTGGCCATGGCGGGCAGCGACTACTTCAAGGCGCTGCGCATCCCGGTCAGCCAGGGACGCGAACTCGACGACCAGGACGTCCTGGGCGGTCGGAAGGTTGCGATCGTCAACGAGGCATTCGTCCGCAAGTACTCGCAGGGACGTCCGATGCTCAGCCGCCATCTCGCGCGGGGCACGGGCGACGGGGTGGTCGCGGACCACGAGATCGTCGGCATCGTCCGGGACTTCAAGCACGGGGACCTCCGCGAGCAGGTCAAGCCGACCGTGTTCTTTCCCTATCCGCAGAGCGAACGCCCGGAGAGCCTGACGTTCTACATCCGATCGGCACGGTCCGATTCGGAGGTCGCGGGGGGGGTGCGCCGGATCGTGCGGGAACTCGATCAGAATCTGCCCGTCTTCGATGTGCAGCGGATGAGCGCGTTCATCGACGCGGCGACGACGACCGAGCGGTTGATCGCGATCCTCTCGGCCGCCTTCGGCGTGCTCGCCACGCTGCTCGCCGCCGTCGGCCTCTACGGCGTCATCGCCTACATCGTGCTGCGGCGAACCCCGGAAATCGGCGTGCGCATGGCGCTCGGCGCGCGGCCCGGCGAGGTCCTGGGACTTGTGATGCGCGAGGTGGGGCTGCTGCTGGCCGCCGGCCTCGCGATCGGCTTGCTAGCGGCGCTCCTCGCGGGCCGGTTCGTGGAGTCGCAGCTCTTCGGTCTGGGTGCGCGGGACCCGATGGTCTTTCTGGCAGCGCTGGCTGGCCTTGGCGCAGTGGGATTGACAGCCGGCCTGATCCCGGCGCTGCGCGCCGCGACACTCGACCCGATCCGGGCGCTGAGACACGAGTGATGTCCTATCGCTCCGCGTTCGCGCGCACGATCCTGATCCCGTAGACCGCCGCGAGTTCGTTGCCGCCCGTTGCCAGGAACCGCACCGTCACCTTTGGCTTGCCTTTCACGAGATCCGCCGGCAGTGGGTACTCCACGTGGAAGAAGCCGACGTTCTTCTCGGGGCTCCTCCGGTCCACGGCCTGCGAGACCAGCTTCGCGCCGTCGATCAGGATGTCGAACGTGCGGTTCGCCCGTTCGTCTCCCGCGTAGGTCACGATGAGGATCATCGGCTGCGCCGGATCCACGGGCACGTCCATCGAGAACCAGCCGGTGCCGCGGCGGCCGTAGCGGCCGTTCACCTGCGCCGGCGATGCGCTCTCGCCTTGGTAGTTCGCGTCGCGCTCCGCCTGCATCTGCCCCGGCTGGGCGAAGCCCACCGTCGCCGCCTCGAGCTTGCGCTGCTTCTCCTGCGCGGCCCGGATCGTCGCGGCGCGGGCCTCCCACTCGGCGGGCGTGTAGAGATCCCAGTAGGCCGCGTAGGTGCGGCGGTGCAGCGCGTAGAAGGGAACGAAGTCCACGTCACGGTCGCGGCCCACACCTTCCGTACGGAAGCTCCCCGGCTTGCCCGCGACCGGCTTCAGCCAGCTGGTCACAGGCTGGCCGGCCGCGATGAACGACGGAACCGTGGTTGGCGTCGATGGCGGCGCGCTCTCACCACGCCCGCCGCGCCGCTGGATCGGGCCGAGATCGCCCGCGAGCACCAGCGGTCCCCACATCAGCGCGACGCGATTGGCGTTGTCGGGAAGCGGCTCGACGCGAAGCGTCTTGGGCAGGACGATGTCCACCGTATCACCCGTCTTCCAGGTGCGGTTCACTTCCACGTAGCTGCCGGCCGCGGGCAGCGTCTTGACCGCCGCACCGTTCACCTTCACCGAGAACCCGTCGCCCGCCCAGTAGGGACGCCGGAGCGCCAGCGTGAACGCTTTCGGCGCCTTGGCGGCGAACGTCAGCGACGCGGTGTCGCCGTCCGGGAATGTCGCGGCCGCCGTGATGGTGATGCCGGCCGATTTCCACTGCGCGGTTGACGGCACATACAGGTTCACCCAGAGCCGGCCGCTCGCTTCGTAGTACACACCGTCGCCGTGGAGCGCGTGGCTCTCCATCCCGGAGCCGACGCAGCACGTGAAGCTCTGCGTCATGTTCTGGTATTCGCGCGAGACGCCCTGGCCCACCGGGACCATGTAGCAGGTGGCGCCGTCGGCCGGGTCGATGGAGCCCAGGATGTGGTTGAAGAGCGCGCGTTCGTGGAAGTCGGCGTAGCGCACGTCCGGCTCGAGCGCGAAGAGCGCGCGCGCCATCTTGATCAGGTTGTAGACGTTGCAGGTCTCGGCGGTGCGACCCTCGATCATGTCGTTCAGCTTGTCCGGCTGGCCGAAGTACTCGTTCCGCCCGTGGCCGCCGGTTGCGAAGCTGTGGTGCTGCACCACCTGGTCCCAGAAGAACTTCGCCGCGATCCCGTCACGCATGCTTCCCGTGTAGATGTAGCGCGTAAGCGACCCGAGCAGCTTCGGCACCTGCGTGTTGCCGTGCTTGCCGGCCAGGATGTCCTCGCGTCGCGACAGCGGGTCGATGATGGCCTTGTGGTCGAAGCGATCCGAGAGCGCGAGCCACCGCTTGTCGCCCGTGTCGGCGTAGAGATCGGCCAGCACCTCGTTCATGCCGCCGAACTCGGTGGCCAGCATCCGCTGCGTCTGTTCGGCGTCGAGCTTCGAGACGATGCCTTCGGCCCACGCGGCGTACTTGATCTCCACATCCAGCGCCGTGCGGTTGCCGGTGTAACGATACGCGTCGCGAAGCCCGGCGTAGATCTTGTGCAGCACGTACCACGGCGACCAGAGGCCGTTGAGATCGAACCCGCCCGACTTGATCACGCCCCTGCTCAGGTCCTGGAAGCGGACCTTGCCATCGACGCCATCCTTGTCGGCCTGGGCGCCGATGTAGCCGTCGCCTTGTTTGTCCTGCACGGCCTTGAGTTCCGCGACGAGGTAGTCCGCGCGCTCCTTGAAGCGAGGGTCGCCCGTGGACGCGAACATCAGGCTCACGCCCGAGAGGTAGTGGCCCGCGATGTGGCCCGTGAGCTGTCGGCCCGGGCCGTCCCACCCGCCGTAGCCCTGCGCCTTCGGCTCGAGGCCGGCGCTCTTTCGCAGGAACGCCATCATGCGATTGGGCTCGAGCGACAGCAGGTACTGAGCGTCGAGGTCCTGCGCATGCTTGAGCGGCCCGCCTGTGACGCGCACGTCTGACAGGGGCAGGGCACGGGCCTTCTGGGGAACGACGGTTCTCGCAGGCGTTCCAACCTGTGCGGACACCTGGCATCCGGCAACGAGGACTGCACCGACGAGAACGAGCATGTACGGTTTCACGGTTGTACTCCTAACGGCTCCCGCCCACGCGCGTCCGCGCTTCGGCGGAACGAGCGCGGCTGATGGCTCGCGACTTTCGGCTCGCGGCCACGCTCCGGGTGGCAACTGGCGCCACCGATCACCACAACTGGTTTCAAAACCCAATCTTCCGCTCTTCGGGTCCTGTCGGCGAGCAGCCCCGCCCGCCGCCACCCGCCTGAGGGTTTTGAAACCAGTTCTGACCGCTGGCAACCGACAACCCTTCGACTCGCTGCGCTCGCTCAGGGCAGGCTGACAACTACTTCCTGCCCGCCCACTTCTTCCACGTCGGTCCGTCGTACAGCATGCGGAGGAAGACGCCGCCAACCACCGACCGGGCCTGGAAGCCGGCCTTCGTCGCATCGTGCGTCCAGTACCAGTCGGTCATCGGCACGCGGTGCGGTGTGGCGTTCAGGAAGTCGAACAGCGGGTTCACCAGCGCCTCGAAGTCGGCGCGTGAACCGGTCAGCGTGGCGGTCCAGGTCACCCAGTCGAACTTCGTGTAGAGCCTCCGGTTGTCGAGCGGCAGGCCATACCGGTCCTGGGTCCGACGATAGAACGCCATCTCCTTCTGCGCCACGGAGGGTGGGAAGAGGTTCAAGCCGAGGATGCGGTCCCAGACCAGGTTGTATTTCTGGCTCCAGGTACCGGGGCGATCGAACGCCAGGCGGTAGTGATCGCCGTCGGCCGCCTCCTTCGTCCACCGCGCGGCGAATTGTTCGGCCAGCTTCCGGTACTCTGCTCCCAGCGCCTTCTCCCCGCGGAGCTCGCACAGGTGCGCGAACGCGCCGAGCGCGACGATCGCCTTCACCGACAGGTTGACGTTGTGGGCAAGGTGGCCGGCGAAATCGTCGGTGCACAGCTGGTTCTCGGGGTCGAAGCCTTTCTCCTCGAGGTACTGCGCCCACTTCGTCAGCACCGGCCAGTAACGGTCAGCCAGATCGGCGTTCCCTTCCATCCGGGCGATCGCCGTGACGAGGATGAGCATGTTGCCAGTCTCCTCGACCGGCATCTGGTCCTCTTCCGTCTTCTCGCCGCCGCCGTACACCTGCCCGGTGGCATGCGGATAGGTGCCGAGATCGTGCGGCGCAAACGGGAACGTCCAGCGCGAGGAGCTGGCGTAATCCAGATTCGACACGACGAGGGCCCGGGCGAGCGTGGGGCCGAACAACAGGAACTGCGGCGCCATCGGGTAGATCACGTCGACAGTGCCGATGCACCCGTTGCTGAAGTTCTCCTTCGGGAACAGGAGCGGCTGCCCGTTGGTGTCGGCGACCAACTTGGTGGCCGCCAGCGTCTGCCGGTACGCGAGTGTGGCAATGGCCGCGTACTTCGCGCCGCCAGACTGCGCCAGGTCGCGCCGCAGCGCCCCGTCGAACTTCGTCGCCTGGGCATCGAGCGCCTCGCGCTCGCGCGCGGCCATCGCCAGCACGCTCTCGATCGTCGCGCCGTTGCGCCGCCAGTATGCGCGCAGGTCGTGCGAGAAGTATCGGATCGAGAAGATGTCGTCGTACGCGAGCATCAAGAAGCGCGTGGTGGCAGTGGCGCCGACCGGGCCGAGGTCCCACGAGACGGCCATGGCGAGTCGCGACTCAGCCACCGGGCTTGCGGCAATCGGGCCGGCGGGCGCGGGAACGTTCCCGTTCGAGATGAAGCTGCGACGGAGGCGTCCGCCGTTCCCGCCCACCACCACCGTGCCTTCTCCCGCTGGCGCAGCCAGGTACCCGTATCCCCAATCAATCCGCACATCGTCGCCTCGGCGGGCGAGCACGGGTTGGTCGGGGGTTCCCACGCGCGCGACCGAGAGGCCGGCCACCTGCGGGTAGTCGAGGCCTGCGGCCTGGTCTGCGGTGTTGACCGCGATATCCGCGCCGCAGTCGAAATAGACCTCGATCTTGTGTGGCTTGCCGTTGGCCGACGACACCGTCCATGTGAGATAGGTGACCGGCCGCGACAGCAGGTCGAGGTCCCACGGCAGCGAGGGTGTGAGAAAGGTGAGCGTGACGCGCACGAGGCGATTGGCGAATTCGTACCTGGTGTGTGTGGCCGAGACCGTGACCGACCGCTGGATGAGCGCGGCCGTGTCCGCCGGTGTCGGTCCCATGATCCGGAAGGCCTCACCGTCCACGCGGATCAGCGACGTCAGCGGATGCGTGCGGCCGGTCCAGTGAACGGTGGCCGCGTCGGTCAGCCGGTCGGCTGGGGACCAGATGGAGAAGTAGGGGTCGTAGGCGACGAGCGGCACGGCTGGCGCGCGCAGCAACGCGGCGGCGGCCGCGATGACGGGTGGAGTGCGGGCGGGCTTTGCCCTCGACTCTTGAGCCGGGTGGGCCAGGGCAGCAGGTGCAGAACAGGTCGCGAGGGCGGACAGAATCAGGACGACGCGCAGCCTGAATGAACGGTCGGGACGGCGGGCTGAGAGCATCAGAGTCCTCGCTTTGGGGGGGCAGGTCTTGAATTATCACTCTTTTCACGTCTGGCACCATGGCTGGGGTGTCGCCCATGTGGTCAGACGTGAACAACGCCAACATTCAAGACCTGACCCCAAGATGGTGGGTATAATCGCATCGCAAGGGCGCTGAGCCTGACAATCGTCGTTCTGGCCGCGTTCTTGCCAATGAACCTCCGCGCGCACGGCAGCAGAACACATCATGACCAAGGTGACCCGCAGGACGTTTTTTCAGGCCTCCACCGCCGCGGCCGCAGGCGCGGCGCTCCCAGCAGCACGCGCCACGGATCAGCCCGCTCAACCCAACGCCCCGAAGATCAAGCGCTTCAAGGCGCTTGGGAAGACCGGGTGGAAGGTGGGCGACATCTCGGGCGGATCCGGGCAGACCGATCCCGGTGTCCTCGACTACATGTTCCAGGCCGGCATCAACCTGATCGACACCGGGCAGCAGTACGGCGGTCACGAGGAACTCGTCGGCAAGGTATTGCCGAAGTGGCGCAGCAAGGTGTTCGTGCTCGACAAGTGGGATCCGCCGCTCATCACGGCGACGGTGACGAAATCGGCGCTGCTCGAGTCGCTCGACGTCTCGCTGAAGAAGCTGAACACGACGTACATCGACTGCATGATGCTGCACTCGATCGGCCACCCGCGCTACGGTGGGCTCGAGCGCATCCAGAACCCGGCCATCTACGAAGCGTGGGACGAGGCGAAGAAGCTCGGGAAGATCCGCTTCACTGGCGCGTCGAGCCACGGCGTCAAGATGATCGAGGAAATGGGCTGGGGCATCGACAACAACCGGTTCGACGTGATTCTCATCGGCTCGAACTTCCTCACGCACGGCGTCGAGCCACTGCTGAAGAAGGCGCGCGCGAAAGGCGTGGCGACCATCGCGATGAAGACGATGACGCTGTACACGTCGGACCTGAACATCCGCGCGCTCCAGGGCCAGCACACCAACGCGCGGCAGGCGTGCCTGAAGTGGGTGCTCGCCTCCGGCCTGTTCGACACGCTCGTCGCCCGTATCCCGAGCTACGACACAGCCGCGGAATACCTGGCCGTCTCCGGCACGACGAAGCTGGCGGCTCCCGACCGAGGGCGGCTGGACCTGGTCGCCGAACACATCGGGCGCGACTACTGCCGGCCGGGCTGCGGCGCATGCCTCGACGCGTGCCCCCAGAACGTGCGCGTCGCCGATATCCTGCGGTACCGGATGTACTTCGAGAACTACCGCGAGCAGAAACTGGGCATCGAGAAGTACCGCCAGGTGCCGGCCGGGCAGCGCGCGAGCGCGTGCGAAGGATGCCCGGCCCCATGCGAGGCCGTCTGCCCCTACGGTGTGCAGATCCGCAGACGGCTGACCGGCGCGCACCAGATGCTGTCGCTGGTCTGAACGGCAACCGACGATGACCTGTTTACGGCAGGGCACAACATGTGGCGCCCTTACACGAGGACATGATGTCGAATCACAAGGCGGTAATCGGTTTGCTGCTCGCGACCTGGTTGTTCGCGGTCGGCGCCTCTGCTTCGCGGGCCGCGGAGACGGCGCAGGACGTCCTGGCGAAATCGATCCAGGCCCACGGCGGCGACAAGCTGACCACGTGGAAGACGATGGTGGTCGAGGGCACGATCGAGATGCAGGACGGCATCGCCTACCACGCCGCCTACCGGTTGTGGGCGAAGATGCCCGGCAAGCTCCGCGTCGAACATGACTTGACGGCCGACCGCGGTCGGCGCTTCGACCAGTACTTCCTGAACGGCGGCGTCTCCTGGATGCGCCGCAACCTCATCGTCGGGACGGTCCGGCCCGCTCGGATGCAGGGCTGGCTCGACCAGTGTGCCGGCGTCGCGCGCTACGCGAAGCACGGCGCGGCCTTCACGCTGCAGCCAGATGCGGTCGTGCAGTGGCAGGTGCCGGCCGACCCGGGCTCGAACACCCTGAAGGTCGTCGAGAGCCGACCGGCGTGGGTGCTGCGCGCGACGATCGACGGCGCCCAGGTGGAGTTGCACATCGACAAGGAGCGCTTCTTCCTGTTGCAGGAAACCACGCCCGACAGCCGCCGCGTGTTCTCGGGATTCACCAACTTCGCCGGCCGGATGCTGCCGACGAAGATCAACGAGTTCGCGAAGACGCGCCAGGGCGAAACGCTCACGCCGATCACCTGGAAATCGGTGAAGTACGACGTCGCAGTCGAGGACTGGCTGTTCGACGAGGACAAGCCGATTCGATGACGGGCGCGCCTGAGTGTTCAGCCCTGAAGGGCTCAGCCTTCCATGGGCCGCCGACGGCTACGTGGTCGTCACGCTCGCTCGAATCCCGTGATCACGTCGTCCGCGTGACCTTCGACAGCCCCCTCGGTTGATCGGGATCGAACCCGCGGTGGCGACTGAGGTGGAAGGCCAGCAACTGGCCGGGGACCACCGCGGCGATGGGCGACAACCACTCGGGGATCCCGGCCGGCAGGCGTAGCGGCGCCAGGGCAAGCGACAGCGACGAGTCGAGATTCGACAGCACGACGGGCCTGGCGCCGCGGGCGGTTATCGCGCGGAGCAGTTCTTCGACTTCCTGGCTGACCGCGCCCGCCATGTTGACGACGATGGCGGCGAAGCCGGTGTCGATCAGGGCGATTGGACCATGCTGGAAGTCGGCGGCGGAATACGGCTCGACGGCGACGTAAGCCAGTTCCTTGGCCTTCAGCGAGATCTCAAACGCGGTCGCATAGTTGAAGCCTCGCCCGATCACCACGCCGTGCCCGGCGTCCTCGAGCGCAGCGGCGGCCGCGTTCATCGTCCCGTCGTCCACGTCGAGGGCCGCTGCGACGTGGGACGGCACGGCCTGCAGTTCCTCGCGGCGCCGGGAATCATCGCCGATCGCGGCGGAGAGCATCGCCAGCGCGAGCAGTTGCGCGGTGTACGTTTTCGTCGCGGCGACGCTCCGTTCGGGGCCGGCCCTCAGGAGCAGGGTGTGGTCAGCGACCTCGGTCAGCGGGGACCCAGCCGCGTTGGTGATGGCCAGCGTGGCGCATCCCTGGCGCCGCCCCTCTTCCACGACGGCCACCAGGTCCGGCGACTCGCCGGACTGTGAGATCCCCACCACCAGCGCATCGTCCATTCGTGGCGGCGTGAGGTAGCGCGTGAACAGCGACGGCGTGGCCAGCGTGACCGTCAACCGGTTGAAGGCGCCGAACACGTACTGCGCGTAGCGCGCCGCGTTGTCGGACGAGCCGCGCGCGGCGATCACGACGTGGCGCACAGCCCGCGCGCGCAGGGCGTGGGCAATCGCCTCCACTTCACTCGCGCCGTCGGTCAGCAGGTGCCGCAGGCTTTCCGGCTGTTCGGCAATCTCGCGGAGCAGCATCGATTCAGGCATGCCGGGGATTGTACCGGTGGCCGGGTCGCGTCACAAATGGCAACGGCCGGGCTATCATCTTGATCATGACAAAGCCCCCACAGATTGCGCTCTTCGGAGCGGAGCGGAGAGGAGAGGCCCAGAACTCACAGCCAGAGCCATGAATCCTGAGCCCCTTCGTGGCCGAGGGCCAACAGCCGAGCGCCTACTTCGCGTCCAGCTTCCGGCCGGCGTTCAGGCTGTCGAAGTTCAGGATCGTGTTGAACACCATCGAATAGCTGCCGATCGTCTCGCCGCGGTAGATCGGGTTGTTGGCGAACAGGACGACGTGGCCCTGCCCGACCGGCACGTCCACCACCACCGGCCGCTGGGCGATATCCGTTCCGCCGTCGAGCAACCCCGAGACCAGCAGCGTGTTCTGCGCGTCGAAGCGCAGCGCGACACGCGGCCGGAACTGCGGAGGGATGAGGTTGGCCGGGTTCCGCTTCAACTGCTCGTCGGTGGGCAGCGAGTACTGCCACGGCTGCGTAACCGCCGGCGTCGGCAGCGGCGTCAGGTTCGTGCCCTCGTACATCGGACGCCCCTGCACGGTGTCCGGGTCGTCCTGTGTGCCTCGGCCGGTCGGCCGGCCGCTCCCGCCGCCGCCCCGCCCTCCAGCCCCTGGTGCGCCTCCCGGCGGCGCGCCGCCGCCGAGCCCGCCGCGCCCGCCGCCGCCCGACGTGGCGCTGACGGTGAAGTAGCCGCCGCTGTTGCTGTACATGGCCAGGTTGTCGGGCACGCCGTAGACGATCGGGCTCGTCTCGTCGGCGATCTTCGTCCGCAGCAGCGACCCCGTGACCCGGGTCGTCGTTGCGGCGCTGCCCGCGCTGACTCCGTGCGTGAAGTTGTTCGAGATCGCAAACTCGGCCGAGCTGTTCGAGCCGACGAACACGCCTCCCTGCGCGATGAACTCGCGCAGGTGAGTCAACCCCTCGAGGCCCATCCCGATGCGCGTATCGTCGGTCTCCGCCCAGGTGCCGATGTTCGGCAGTTCCGATTTCTTCCACGGCGTCGGGTTCCGCCACATCGGAGACCCTTCGACCGCCCCCTGACCGCCGCCCGGCCCGAAGATGATCACGTCGTATTTCGCGCGCAGGTTCGGCGTCTTCTTGACCGTCTCGGGATCGATGTAGTCGTACGGCACGCCGTAGATGTCGAACGCCTGACGCCACCAGCCCTCGGTCTGTGTGCTCGTCCACTGGTGCAGGATGGCGACGCGAGCCGCCCGCGCCGCGTGCGTCTTCACCGTCGGCGCCTCGGCCAGCGCGACCCCCTTGAGACCGAGCGAGGTCAGTTGCTTGTCCAGGTCACCCTGGGCCACGCCCTTGACGATGAACGTGCCGCGGGTGAATTTGGCGCCGCCTGCCTCGAACGGCTCCTCGGCCACCTGGATGTCCGCGTCCTTCAGCGCGTATCGCAGGGTGATCAGCGAGTTGTTGCCGGTCTGGTTGATGGCGAACAGCGAGCCCTGGCCGGTCATGCCGCCGACGGCCTTCACCTCGCCCTTGACGAGTTCCACCGGAGCATCGAGGACCTTCACATCGGTGACGCGCACCGCCTGCACGCCGAATCCCTCCGGGAACGTCCACCCGGTGTCGTCGTACGGACGCGTCTGCGGGTCGTTGGGCGCCCAGTACTGGTAGTCGAGCAGGGCGTCGGCAATTCGAGAGTAGGGCTGGTCCATGCGGACGATGTAGCTGCCAGCCGGGAATTCGCGCGTCACCGGCGCGAGTTTCTCGGCCGGTGCCGGAGGCGGAGCCGCCTGTGACGCCGTCGCCTGCGGCGAGCCGGCCGGGGGTGTCGTCGCTGCTGGCGGAGGCGCATCGCCGCCCCTCTGTCCGCCGCCGCGCCCGCCGCGTCCACCACCGGTCGCCGCCGCGGGCCGCGCCGGTAGCGTCACCGTGAACGCGGCCGTGGCGCGCGAGATCTCCACGCCCTGTTTCTGCAGCACGCGCAGCATCTCGGCCTGCGCCCCGAGGCGCGGGTCGCTCGCTGTCAGCACGTAGGCGGCCGGCCCTTCCACCTTCGGCTTCATCACCGACCGCTTGCTCTTGTCGTAGAAGTTCCGGAGGAAATAGACCCTGTTGTTGGCGAAGTAGTTGAGCGAGACGATGATGCCGGTCTGCTCGTAGTTGTTGTTGTTCCGCAGCGACCAGCGCACCCGCCCGATCGGCGGGTTCTGGCGGAACCAGGTGCGGGAGGTCTCGCTGGCCGTGAGCGTTCGCTCCTCGGTGTCCGCGCTGCCGCCGTTGCCGTACGTCTCGTACAGGCGGCTGACGCCGTTGTGCAGCGCGGCGAAGAACATCATGTAGCCCGGCGACCAGGTGTCGAACGAGCCCCACGCGAAGACGCCGGGCATCCCCATGCGTGTCATCTCGTTCACGTTGTTCCACCCGATCAGGTGCCACTCGTTGGTCAGGATTGGATCCAGCCAGGCGTTGTACGGGCCGTTGCCGACGGTGTTGTCGTACAGGAACGAACCCGACTCGTGCAGGTCGTGCAGCACCTGCGCCTTCCACCCGAGGTAGGTGTTCAGCACGTTCTGCGACAGCTTGAGCGTCAGGCCCATCGCGTCGCGGTTGTTGTCGTGCCCGACGTACTTCCCGGAGTACACCACGCTCGGCGGCGTGTCGTTGGGGTGCTTCTTCTTCCACTCGTACACGTCCACCATGTAGTCGCGGCCGTCGGGCTCGACCACCGGCGTGATCAACGTGATGACGTGCTCGCGAATGTTGCGAATGTAGGGGCTCTCGTCCACGGCGAGGCGATAGGCCAGCTCCATCAGCGCCGTCGGCGCGCCCGCCTCGTTGGAGTGGATGGCCCCGGTGATGTAGTACACGGGCGCTGCGCGCTTCGCGATCTCGTCCGCCACGGCGTCGTCGAGCTTGATCGTCCGCGGATCGGCCAGCCTGGCGAGCTCGGCCTTGTTCTGGTCGAGCTTCGCCATCAGCGCCTCCGACGCCACGGCGACGCCGAGCATCTCGCGCCCTTCCTCGGTGGTGCCGATGGTGTAGACCTTGACGCGCGGCGTGGACTTGGCAAGGAGGCGCATGTAGTCGTGCACCTCCTTCGAGTACGGCAACTTGCCTGGCGCTCCCGCGATGTCGCCGAGGATGGCCTTCGGCGTCGGGACCGTCTTCGAGGCCGGCATGTAGTCGATCACCGGCGAGAGGAAGAAGGTCTCGGTGGTGTACTCCTTGATCTTCTTCGTGTATTCCTCGTCGATCGGCTGGCTGGCCAGGCGGCCGGGTTTGGCGGTGGCCAGCGCCGCATCACCGACCGGCTGCCCGGGCCTCGCCTGCCCGGCCAGGAGGAAAACCGGCGACGCCGCGACCAGCGCGGCGAGCAACACTTTCTTCACACGGGTATAACGGTGCATCGATAACCTCATCGGACGACGACCGATCGCCGCTACGCTCTATTTCTTTGCGGGCGCCGCGGCCGGCAGCTTCACTGGTTCCGGAACGGCCAGCGTCAACTTGTACTTGGCCAGGGCGCTGCTGAGCGCCGAGGCTTTCGTGATCACCGCATTGGCATCGGCCATCGCCTTTGGCGCCTGCGCCTTCACCTCGGTGTAGGCGCGCGTCGTCGAGTCGCCCGGCGAGATGCCTCCCATCAGGCCGGTTTTGGCCTGGCCGATCCGCGCCAGCAGGTTCTCGGTCGCGCCGCCGCGCGTACCGCCGCCGCCACCGCCTCCACCGCGCGCGCCCAAGGCCTGCTGCGCAAACTTCGGGGCAATCGCGGCCAGTTCCTTGTTGAAGGCGTCGAACGAGGCCTTCACGTCGGCCGGCAGATCTGTGCGGCTGGCGATCTCCTTGGCCAGCTCACCCATCCGCGTGTTCAGCGGTGTGACCGCGCTCGACACCTGCGTGGCAAAACCCTGCAGTTGGTGCATCTCCATCGCCATGTTGTAGAGCTTCTTCCGTTCGACGGACGTCAGCCCTACCTCGGGATCGGCCGCGACCTTCATCGGCCTGGTATCAACCGTCTTCCCGTCGATGACGAGCGCCACATTATAGCTGCCGGGGAGCACGAACGGCCCCGCCGTGCCGCCGCCGCCACCGAACGCTCCGCCGCCCCCTCCGCCACCGGCCCCGCCGCAGCCGGCGCCGAACGGGCTCACCGCGGGCGCTCCGCCGCCGGCCCCGCCGCGTCCTCCGCCCTGCGGCGCGCCCGCAGGGGCGGTGCCTTCAGCCCGTCCCCCGCCGGCGCCCGCTCCTCGCTGCCCGGTTGCCGGCGTCGGCAGCGGCTGCACCCTGAGATCCCAGCACGCGGCCTGCGTTCCCGCCTTGTTGCTGTTCGCCAGCACCTGGCCGGAGATCTCGCGGACTTCCTTTCCGGTGGTCGCGTCGGTGATCTTCAGCTTCACTTCGCCAACGGCCTTCTTGAGGAACCAGGTCAGGACGGCCGCCTGCGGCGGATTCTCGCCGTAGTAGGTCTGGTCGCCCCAGAACTCGTAGTTGTGGTCCCGCGCCGGGCGGCGATACATCGCCGTCGGCGAGGGCGAGAACAACTTCGCCTCGACCGGCTGCGCGGCCGCGTGCTCCTGGATGGGCGCCATGTTGTCGAGGATCCAGATGCCCCGGCCGTGCGTCGCGAGCAGCATGGCGTTCTCGCGCGGGTGCAGGGTGATCTCGTCGATCCGCACCGTCGGGAGGTTGGCGTTCACCCGCATCCAGCTCTTCCCGCGATCGACGGTCACGAACAGCCCCGTCTCGGTGCCGAGGTAGAGGACATCCGGATTCTTCAGGTCCTCGGTGATCGTCCGCGCCACCTCGCCCTTGATGTTCCCGTTGATCGAACGCCAGCTCTGCCCGAAATCGCTGCTCGCGTAGGCATACGTCTCGAAGTCGTTCTGGCGGTGCCCGTCGAACGTCGCGTACACGGTGCCTTCGTCGAACCTGGACGGGGCGACTTTCGCCACGTAGATGCCCTTCGGTACGCCCGGGATTCTGTCGAAGACCTGCGACCATGTCTTGCCCATGTCGCGCGTGGCCGCCAGGCGCCCGTCATCGGTCCCCGCGTAGAGGACGCCCGCCCGCTTTGGCGATTCCGCGAACGTGGTGATGGCGGGCCAGGCCGCGATCCCGTCGTTGCGCGCTACCTGGATCTCGCTGCCCTTCACGCCCATCGTCACGATCTCGTCGCGGCTGGCGCCGCCGGTCAGGTCCTGGCTGATGGCCGTCCACGACAGGCCCCGGTCGGCCGAACGGAACACCTTGTTGGCCGGCGCGTAGATCACCTTCGAATCGTGCGGCGACATCGTCAGCGGCGTGTTCCAGTGGAAGCGGAGCGCCGGTTCGCCTGGCGCCGCCTGCGGCCGGATGCTCATCGTCTCGAACGTGACGCGGTCGAGGCGAGCCATGTTGCCGTCCTGAGACTCGGTGTAAGCGATGCGATAGTCGGTCGGGTCCTGCAGCACGACGAAGCCGTCGCCGCCCTGCACCGTGGTCCAGTTGTGGTTGGCGATGCCGGCCGAGCCGCGCACCGCGCTCGGGCCGCACCAGTCGTAGTTGTCCTGCATGCCCCCGCACACGTTGAACGGCGTCGCCATGTCGTAGCTCACGTGATAGAACGTGGCGATGGGCAGGTTGGGCATGAAGGCCCAGGTCTTCGCCTGGTCGTACGACACGGACACGCCACCGTCGTTCCCAATCAGCACGTGGCTCGAGTTTGCCGGGTCGATCCAGATGCCGTGCACGTCGTCGTGCGTCGAGGCGGCCACGTCGGTTGCGATTGTCTTGCCGCCATCAAGCGTCTGGTGTAACCCGACGCCGCCGAGGTAGACGAGGTCGGCGTCGTTCGGGTCGATGCGAACCTGGCTGAAGTACATCGGCCGCGGGTTGGCGTTGTTCACCTTCCGCCACGTCGCGCCCGCGTCGTCGGAACGATAGAGTCCGGTCGGTCCGGCGCTGACGCCTGTCTGCGCGCCGCCGCGCTGCCCGGCGCCAGGAGCCTGTTCGGCTGCCGCTGCGGGTACGCTCGCGCCGCCGGCACCCCGCGCACCCGCGCCCGCTGCTGCCGGTCCCTCGATCAGGGCGTAGAGCACGCTGCCGCGCCGGCGATAGACGTCCACCGCGATTCGGCCCAGTGATCCTTCGGGAAGCCCGGTCTTCAGGCGCGTCCACGTTTCACCGGCATCCGTCGATTTCCAGAGACCGCTGCCGGGTCCTCCGCCGTTCATGCAGCACGAGGTGCGGCGGCGCTGGTAGGTGGAGGCGTAGAGGACGCGGTTGTTCGTCCCGTCCATGGCGAGGTCGTTGGCGCCGGTGTCGTCGTCCACCTTCAACACCTGTTTCCAGGTCTTGCCACCGTCGGCCGTCTTGTAGACGCCGCGCTCGCCGCCCGGGCCCCAGAGGCTTCCGGTGGCCGCGACGAAGACCGTGTTGTTGTCGCGCGGGTCGATCAGGACGCGGTTGATGTGGCGTGACGTTCGAAGACCCATGTGCACCCAGGTCTTGCCGCCGTCGGTTGTCTTGTAGACGCCGTCGCCCCAGGAGGTGCTCTGCCGGTTGTTGGACTCGCCGGTGCCGATCCAGACCAGGTCAGGATTCGACGGTGAGACGGCGACGTCACCGATCGACATCAGGCCTTGGCTCTGGAACTGCGCCTCGAATGTCGTGCCGTTGTTCGTCGTCTTCCACACGCCGCTGTGTGCGGTGCCGACGTAGAAGATCGCCGGGTTCGCCTCGTAGACCGCGAGGTCGGAGACACGGCCGGCCGTCGATGCCGGACCGATCGAGCGGAAGTGCAGCGAGTCGAACGGGCCGCCGGCAACGGGGGTCGCAAGCGACGCCTGCCCGGCCTGCCCGACGAGCGACGGGCCGGCAAGCGCGAGCGCGAGCGCCACGCCAAGTCCAATCAACAGATGGTGTTTCATCAAGAGCCTCCAGAAGGCGAAGGAAGGATGGGGGATTATATCGGAATGGGCGAGAATGCGCCTATCTGGCGGCGGGGCAGTCGGCGGTCGCTGGCCCCCGTCAGCGTCCCGCTTCGGCCATCCGCTTGATGGCGGCCAGCGCCCGCTCGAGACCGTCGCGCGAGCCATTGCTGGCTCTCGGCTTGATGAGAACGCCGAACAGGCCGGCCAGGCCGTCGGACCGCGCCATGTTCAACACGACAAGATAAACGCCCTTGCCGGACTGACGCTTGTCGGCGCTCACCACGGCGCGGACTTCGAGCGCTGTGTGGAAGTAGTGACTGGCGTAGAGCTGCTTCACCGCCACGACGTGAAGCGGCCCGCTCGTGCGCCCGGTGCCCTGGACGACGACGTGGTTTATGCGGAAGACCGGCTTGAGGCCGAACTCCGCCAGCGACCAGTAGAAGAAGTCGCGCGTGAGGCTCGGCCGCGCCGCCGTCGGGTAGCCGCGAAGGTACTTGGCGAGCGGCGTCAGCACGTCCGGCCAGAGATCGACGCGGCCGATCATCTCCTCGAATTCGCGCGCGACGAACTGCGGCCGATCCGAGTCCAGGTAGACGGCCAGCTTTTGGTTTCCGCCTTTCCGGTAGGCCATGACGTAATCGAGTGAGGCCTGGCGGGCGAGGGCGTTGACGCGTGCGGCCGCGTTGGGCGCCGACCAGTCGATTTTCTTGAGCAGGTCGAACGCGCCCTGGCCGAGTTTGACATCGCAGCGCCCGGGCCGACAGTCGCGCAGCGCCTCCACATCGGCGGCCGGCAACTGCAACCCGGCGAAATCGCCCAGCCGCGGCGGGTCGGTCAGCCTCTTGGTGCGAATGAACCCCTCACCCGACTCGAGCCGCTCGACGTCCTGGAGCACGGACACGAGCCGGGCGCTGGTCGCATGGACGAATACGGCTCCGGCGACGACAATCTCGCGGTCCACGCTGGACGGGAGGACCACGGCGACAGAGGTGCCGGCGTCCACAGCCGCCAACTGGAGTGGGGTGAAGCCGAAGCGTCGACCAAGGGACTGCGCGAACGACACCGGGGATTGCGCCCCGACGGAGGCTTGCAGCGCCAGGACGGCGCCTGCCGCTACCAGCACGGAGGCTGATGCGGCAAGCACGGAAGCGTGCACCACACTGGGCGTGCGTGAGAGCGTGAGGGATCGGAACATGGGGCCCCCTTATGAGAACAGTCTATCAGCCGGCGGAATTTTCTGTAATGGGGCTGGACTGTTGCCGACCAAATACCTGAGGGGCGCGGTGCTACGCTCGCAGCTCAGTCGTGGTTCCCTTCCGCCGCGGAGTAGAATCGTCGAGCACCTCTTTCAAGGAGAAGACCTAGCCGTGCCCACACCCTGCCGCAAGTTCGCGTGGATTGCGCTCGTGGCGCTCTCCTGCGTGGCTGCCGCCCAGCGTCCTCCCTCGGCGGCTCCCCCCGGGTCCGACACGATCCGGATTCCGTTCGAAAGCTACACGCTTCCGAACGGCCTGACGGTCATTCTGTCCACCGACCGCACGACGCCTACCGTGGCGGTCAACCTCTGGTACCACGTCGGGTCCAAGAACGAGCTGCCCGGCCGAACGGGGTTCGCACACCTGTTCGAGCACATCATGTTCACCGGGTCGGGCCACGTGCCGTACGGGCTGCACGACAAGCTCACCGAGGGGATAGGCGGCAGCAACAACGGCACGACGTCGAACGACCGCACCACGTATTTCGAGATCGTGCCGTCGAACTACCTCGAGTCGGCGCTGTGGATCGAAGCGGACCGGATGGGATTCCTGCTCGACACGCTCGACCTCGCGAAGCTCAACGCCCAGCGCGATATCGTGAAGAACGAGCGCCGCCAGGGCGTGGACAACCAGCCGTACGGGAAGGTGAACGAGATCCTCGCTCGCGCGACGTATCCGGCCGACAACCCGTATTCCTGGGACGTGATCGGGAGCATGGACGACCTGAGCGCCGCGTCGGCAGACGACGTCAAGACCTTCTTCCGGACGTACTACGCGACCAATAATGTCTTCCTCGCGATCGTCGGCGACTTCGATTCGGCGCAGGTGAAGGCGTGGGTGACGAAGTACTTCGGCGACATCCCGCGCGGCAAGCCCGTGGTGCGGCCGACGGTCTCGACGGCCACGCTTCCAGGGGAGCGCCGGTTCTCATACGAAGATCGCGTGCAGGTCTCGCGGCTCTACATCCAGTGGCCCACCGTGGGAGAGAAGAGCGACGACCATTACGCCCTCGACATCCTCGGCAGCATCCTGGCCGGGCCGCGCACGGCGCGCCTGACCAAGGCGCTCGTCTACGACCAGCAGGCGGCGGCATCCGTCTCGGCCTTCCAGGGCACGAACGAAGACGTCGGCGAGTTCATGGTGACGATCACCCCGCGCCCGGGCCACACCCTGACCGAGCTCGAGGCCGCTGCCGACGGGATCATCGAACGGCTGAAGGCCGAGGGGCCGACGGCCGAGGAAATCCAGAAGGCCACGGCCGGCCAGGAACTGACCTTCGTGCGCGGCCTCGAGTCGAACCTGGGCAAGGCGATGGGCCTCAGCGACAGCGCCGGCCTCCACGGCGACCCCGGCCACTACAAGATCGACCTCCAGAAATCGATGGCGGTGACGGCCGCCGATGTGAAGCGGGTCGCCAACACGTACCTGACGAAAGGGCGCATCGTCCTCAGCGTGGTGCCGGCGGGCAAACCCGACGAGGCATCGAAGCCAGCAGAGAGCACGAAGGTGACCGGCGCCGAAGACACGCCCCGCCCGGAGGTGAAGCGATGAACGCCCTGAATCGACCTCTCTCGGTCATCGTCCTGGCCGCGGCGCTTTTCTCGCTGCCAGTCGCGGCGCAACAGGCACTCGACCGCGCGAAAATACCCCCGCCCGGCAAGGCGACCGAGCTTCGCGTGCCGGCCTGGACGAAGACCACGTTATCCAGCGGCGCGGAGTTGATCGTGTCGGAGAAGCACGACCTGCCGCTGGTCTCGTTCTCGTTGATCGTGCTTGGTGGCTCCGATCAGTTCGAGCCGGCCAACCGGCGCGGCCTCGCCAGCCTCACCGCGTCGATGATGAGCGAGGGAACGAAGACACGCGACGGCGAGGCGCTCTCGAACGCGCTGCAACTGCTCGGCACATCGGTGAACGCGGGCATCGGCGGCGATTCAGGCGCGATGGGCTTCGTCTCCACGACGGGCAAGTTCGCGCAGACGCTCGACCTCCTGGCCGACATGCTCGTGAACTCGACGTTCCCGGCCCCGGCGCTCGACAGGCTTCGGGCGCAGCGGCTGGTCGCATTGAACGCGGCCAGGGCGCAGCCGGGAGCCATTGCCAGGCGCGTATTCCCGAAAGTGCTGTTCGGGACCGCTCACCCGTTCGGCCAACTGACGACCGAGGAGACGCTCGCGGCGATCACCCGCGATGACGTCGTGGCGTTCCAGAAGGCATACTTCCAGCCGGGGCGAGCCGTGGTGATCGTCTCCGGCGACGTCACGCCGGCCACCGCGAAGGCGACCGTCGAGAAGGCGCTGGCCGGGTGGCCGGCCGGCGGCGGCAAGCCGGACTTCTCGTACCCCGCGCTGCCCGCGAAGGCGCCGACCACGATCTACCTGGTGGACAAGCCGGGCGCGGCGCAATCCACCTTCGCGATCGGCAACCCCGGCCCGCCGCGAAACACGCCCGATTACTACGCGCTCGAGGTGATGAACACGCTGCTCGGCGGGATGTTCCAGTCGCGCCTGAACGCGAACATCCGCGAGGAGAAGGGGTTGAGCTACGGCGTCAGCTCGTCGTTCGCCTTCGGGAAGGGGCCGGGAGCGTTCCGGGCGGGCGGAGACATCATCTCGGCGAAGAGCGACGTGGCCCTCGTGGAGTTCATGAAGGAACTGCGCGGCGTCGGCGGAAGCCGGCCGGTGACGGACGAAGAACTGGCGACGTCCAAGAGCTCGCTGGTGCAGAGCCTGCCCGGCGTGTTCGGGTCGGTGAGCAGCATCGGCGCGGCCATCGGCATGCTGAGGACGCAGGGGCAGCCCGACGACTACTACCAGCAGTATGGGAAGTCGATCAACGCCGTCACGAAGGCGGATCTCGTGCGGGTGGCGAAGCAGTACATCGATGTCGATCACCTGTCGATCGTGATCGTCGGCGACCGCGCCACGATCGAGGCGCCGCTGAAGGCCACCGGTATCGCCCCGATCGTCGTGCTGGATATAGAGGGAAATCGGAAGTAGGCAGCCAGTTGCCAATTGCCAGTCAGCCACGCGTGACGGACTGGCCACTGGCAACTGGCCACTGACCACAGGAACGGGGAGGGCGGCGTGCCCGCCCCCCGCTTGCCCGCCTTTTTTTCCGGCGCGTCCGCGCGTTACTTCCGTTTTCCCCACGTCGGTGGTGGCGGTTCCTTGACCGCCCGGTTCACCGGCTTCTCCTCGAGCATCCGCAGTGCCTCCTGGACAGCCCGTTCGAGCTGTGGGTCGTGGCCGCCGATCACGTCTTTCGGCCAGTTCTCGACGTCGATGTCGGGGCCCACGCCTTCGTTCTCGACCGCCCACTTGCCGTCGCGCCCGAAGAAGCCGCCACGGGGCGCGATCATCGACCCGCCGTCCACGAACGGTGGGGTGTCGGCGGTATGGACGAGGCCTCCCCACGTGCGTTTGCCGACCAGCGGTCCGATCTTCCGGCGCTTGAACATGTATGGCATCAGGTCGCCGCCCGAGCCGGCCATCTCGTTGATGATCATCACCTTCGGCCCCCAGATGCCGGCCGCCGGGCTGGTGAACGGCACGCGGTCGCCGGCGACGTTGTTGAAGTAGCCGTCGAAGTCGCGCTGCAGCACGTCGATGATGTAGTCGGCTGCCGACCCGCCGCCGTTGAATCGCTCGTCGACGATGGCGCCCTTCTTGTCCTGCTGCGCGAAGTAGTAGCGGTTGAAGCTGGTGTATCCGGGCTGACCCGTGTTTGGCAGGTGGACGTACGCGAGCTGGCCGTTCGACAGCTTGTCCACCAGGCGTCGGTTCGACTCGACCCACGCGCGTGTGCGCAGCCCCTGCTCGTTCGCCACCGGCACCACGGTGACCTGGCGCGCGCCTTCGAGCGTCGGCTTGTTGTTCACCGTCAGCGACGTCTGGCGGTTTGCCGTGCCGTCGAGCAGCCGGTAGATGTTGTCGGGCGCCTTCAGGTCGACGCCGTTGATCTTCAGAATGTAGTCGCCAACGGAGACGTCCACGCCGGGCACCGACAGCGGCGCCCGGAGATCCGGGTTCCAGCTCTCGTTGTCGTAGATCCGGGCGATCTTGTAGCGTCCGGCGTCGATCGTGAAGTCGGCTCCAAGCAGGCCGCCCGGCGACAAGGGGAGGTCGGGCATGTCCCCGCCGCGGACGTACGAGTGGCCGATCGCGATCTCCGCGCCCATCATGTCGAGGAGGTAGTTGAGATCGGCGCGATGGTTGACGTACGGCAGCAGCTGCCCGTACATCGTCTTCATCTTCGGCCAGTCGGCGCCGTGGAGATTCGGCACGTAGAGGAAGTCGCGCTGGTTGCGCCACCCTTCGTTGAAGATCTGCTTGAACTCTTCCTTCGGCTCCAGGTACATCCGGAGCGTCGCGCTCAGCCGCCCGGTCCCCGCTTGCGGGGGGGTGCGGTCGGCATCCACGAGGTAGAGGCTTGGCCCGGTCGGAGCAGCCGCACCACGTGCGCCACCGCCAGCCCCGCCGCCGCCACCCGCGCGATAGAGCAGCTTGCGGCCGTCGGCGCTGAGCGTGTACTCGATGACGCCGGTCACGAACTGCGCCGCCTTGCGGTCGCTCAGGCGATAGCGCTGCAGCACCGCGCCGCCCGCACCAGGGGCGGCGGCACCACCGCCCCCGCCGGCAGGCGCGGCTTCCAGGTAGAACACCTGCCCGGCCACGCCGGCCCGCAGGTTTGAATACTGCCGCTCGGGCACGCCCGGCACTGAAACGATCCGCTGCTGGATGTTGTCGAAGTCGATCTGCACTGTCACCGGTTTCTGGCCGCCTCGGCGCTCCGCCGCCGGCTGATCGCCAGCGCCTTGCGCCGCATCGCCCGCCGCCGGCGGAGACGGCCGCCCGCTCCCGATGCCGCTGTCCTCGTCGCTCTCGGGCAGCAGCGGGCTGGGCTCGCCCTTCTTCAGCACGGCCACGTAGAGGCCGAAGTTCTCGGTCCGGTCGTACGACGTCATGTCGAGCCACTGCGACAGCAGCCCGTAGTCGGTCGAGGCCAGGAACCAGAGGTACTTGCCGCTGGCATCCCACGCCGGCCACATCGCGTCGGCCATGCCGTCGGTGACCCGCTTGGTCTCGCCCGTCTCCACGTTGCTGACGAAGATCGCTCGATAGAGCGAGTCGAGGTGCGCCGAGTAGGCGACCCACTTCGAGTCGGGGCTCCACACCGGGTTCACCGTGCGCCGCGGCACCATCCACGGGTCATGGCCCACGATCTTCGACTTGCCCGTTTCCACGTCCACGACGCACACGTGCAGGTTGGTGTCGGTGTAGAGCAGTTTCTTCGAGTCGGGTGACCACGAGGCCGTGTAGAAGTGAGTTGGTGTCGGCAGCGGCACCTCGCGCGGCGGCTTCAGGCCGTCCTGTTCCGCGATGACCAGCTTGTATTCGCCCGACTTGTCGCTGAACCACGACACGTATTTGCCGTCCGGCGACCATGCCGGATCGCGCTCGGCCGACGCGCTGGAATTCGTCAGGTTGCGGGCGTCGCCCTTCTCGGCCGGGATCGTGAAGATCTCGCCGCGCGCTTCGGCCACGACGCGCTTGCCGGTTGGTGACAGCGCGATGTTCGTCATGCGGCTGGTCACGTCCTCCCAGCGGGGCATCATCCAGGGGAAGTCGCCCGTCGCCGTGATGTTCACGGCGTGCGCCTTCCCGGTCTTCGGGTCGAGTTCGTGGATGTATCCGGCCTGTTCGAACACCACCACGCCGGCGCCCGCATCCAGCGTCTTCACGTCGAAGTCGGTGAAGGTGGTCGCCTGCGCCAGCTTCTTCGCCTTCGTGTCGAACGACCAGACATTGGCCACGCCGTCACGGTCGGAGATGAAATAGACCGTGTCGCCAACCCACACCGGGTCCGTGTCTTTCGAATCGGTCCACGGTGGCGAGACAAGGTCGAAGGTCACGAGATCGACGATCCAGATCGGCCGGTTCTGGCCGCCTCGGTAGTTGCGCCGCTCGTCGTCCCACGAGTTGTTCATCCGGTAGGCGATGTGCGTGCCGTCAGCGGAGATCTTCCCCTGGTATCCGCGGGGAAGCGCCAGCGGTTGCTCGACGCCGCCCTCGACCGGGACCGTCCAGAAGCGCGGCGCGCCGCTCGGCGCCCAGGTCGCGCGCGAGGAGGCGAACACAATCGCCTTGCCGTCGGGCGTCCAGCCCTGGACGCTGTCGGCACCCGGATGCCACGTCAGGCGTCGTGGTTCGCCGCCGTCGGCCGGCACGACGTAGACGTCGGTGTTCCCGGCATATTCGCCGCTGAACGCCATCCACTTTCCGTCCGGCGAGAAGTGCGGGTTCGTCGTCTGGCCCTGGAAGCTCGTCAGGCGCCGGGCCCGGCCGCCCGCGCGCTCGACCACCCAGATGTTGTTGGCGTATGCGAACGCAATCTGCGTGGCGCTCACCGTCGGGGAGCGCAAGAGGCGAGTCGGCTGAGACTCTGGTGCGGCGCCAAGCGCCACGATGAGCAAGGGAAGCGCGAGCATCGCCCGCGCAATGCGCGTGAACATGGTGTGGCCTCTCGGGTGAAAGAAACGGAGATCAGAATGCGGCTATCCTACACGGAAGGCGGAAAGGCGGAAAGGCGGGAAGGCGGGGGGCTTGCCACGCCGAAGCCCAAAGGGCGAAATCACGCGGGCTTGCCACGCCGTAGCCAGGCTCGTCACGCCGAAGCCCGAAGGGCGGAGGCGGAAGGGCGAAGGCGGGAACCATTCGTGCCGCCGCTGCGTTTCAGTTCATGACGGGCCGGTTGGCGGCCCGGGGACGAAGTGACCATGGACCTGGCCAGCCTGCTCGACCGCTGCCGGCAGGGCGATGACCTCGCCTGGGAGGCCCTGGTCCGCCAGTTCGAGCGGCGCGTCTACTCGATTGCCTCGGGCTATGCCTCCGGCCCGGACGAGGCCAGGGATCTGGCGCAGGACATCTTCGTCCGGTTGTACGAAAGCCGCGGAAAATGGGCTCCGGCCGAGGGGTTCACGCCATGGCTGGTGCGCGTGGCCCGCAACGTCTGCCTGGACCAGCTGCGCCGGAAGAAGGCGCGGCCGCCCGCCGAGGATATCCAGGCCGACGAGATGTGGGATCTCGCGAGCCCGGACGCCAGCCCTGAGGCTGAACTGGAGGCGACCGGCCGGCGGCAGCTCGTCTGGCGCGCCCTCCGGTCGCTGGGCGGGCTGAGCCGCGAGGTGCTCCAGCTCAAGGAGATTCAGGGCTTGTCACTCCAGGAAGTCGCCGCGATTCTCCGGGTGCCGATCGGCACCGTGAAGTCGCGGTCGAATCGCGCGCGCCTGGAACTCGCCGAACAGGTGCTCGCGCTCAAAGGCTCGCGGACCGAAGGCGGAGCGTGACGCGATGAACTGCCAGGGATTCGACCTACGGCTCGACGCGCTGCTCGACGGTCGCTGCACGGCGGACCAGTGGTGCGAGGCGGACGCGCACCTCGCCGGGTGCGCCCGCTGCGCGCGGCTGTTCGAGGCGATGGCGGGGCGCGCCGACGATTTGGACGACGAGGGCCACGAGACGCTGTCGGCGGCCATCGTGTCGAAGACCAGCGGCAACCCGTGCGCATCCGCGCGCGAGCGGCTGTGCGATTTCGTCGATCGCCAGTTGGTGAGGTTCGACCAGGAGTTGATGGACGCCCACCTCGCGCGTTGTCCCCGGTGCACTTCGCTGGCCGCGGCCCTCGCCGAATCGACGCGGTTGCTACCCTCGTTTGCCGAGCTGGCACCACGCGAGGGCATCGTGCGCGACGTGCTGGCCGCGACGAGCCGCCGCCAGGCCGATGCGACGTTCGGCGCTCATGCGCGGCCGAGCCGCTTTGGTTCCGGCTCGACAGGGTTACGCGAGAGGGTCTCGGCCTGGATCGCACGCGTCGCGCAGCGGCCACGCTTCAGCTTCGAGGTGGCGTACGTCCTGACGTTGCTGCTGCTTGTCGTATTCGGGAACCCGGTTGTCGCGTTCCGGGACGCCTCCGCACGCGTGCAGCCGCACGTCAGAGACGTCGCTCACGCGGTCAGCCGCCCGCTGGCGAACGCGCGAAAGGTCGGTGCGAACACGCTGGCGTCGGTCGAACGCGCCATCCGGCCGAATGCCGGCCGAGCCAATGCCGGGCCAGAGCGAAGCGTGCTCGCCGAAGGCGGGGAGTTGTTGTATCAGTGGTGGCAGGCGCACGTGGTCGCGCCGTTCTGGTCGGTGGTCTCGGAAGCACGGGACGTGGCCGGGCGCGTGTTCGACGCGCTTGGAAGAGCCGCAGGGGTGGCGACCGCCGAACCAACGATACCTGCCGTGCGTTAGCCATTGTAGGAACGCACGAACAGAGGGAGATGACATATGCAGAATCACCCGGACGAAGTTATGGAACCGAACTACGACAGTACCCCAACCCCTCGCCAGGCCGAGCCGATCGCTCGCCAGGCAGCGGCACACGGGCGCCGCGACTATTTCGACGACCCGCGCCGCAAGTCGCCCGTGCTCGCGCTCGTGCTGTCGATGATGCCCGGCCTCGGGCAGATCTACGTCGGCTTTTACCAGCAGGGATTCACCAACGCGCTGGTGGTCGCGTCGATCATCGGGCTGCTCTCGTCCAACGCGCTCAGCCATGTCGAGCCGCTGTTCGCGATCTTCCTGGCGTTCTTCTGGCTGTACAACATCGTGGACGCCTGGCGCCGCGCGGTGTTCTACAACAACGCGCTTGCCGGCATCGGCCCGGCCACGCTGCCGGAGGAATTCGCCGTCACGGCAGGGCGCGGCACGCTGGTTGGCGGCGTGGCCCTGGTGATCGTTGGCGTGGTGGCCTTGTCGCACACGCTGTTCGGGGTCCCGCTGGACTGGCTGGAGAAATGGTGGCCCGTGGCGTTGATGGCGGTGGGCGCCTGGCTCATCTACCCGACGTTCGCGACGAAAAAGAAGACCGACACGGCTGGGTAAGGCGGGACTCGGGATTCAGGATCCAGCAGCCGGCCTGCCCTCAGCGAGTGCATCCGAGCAGGGCGAGTCGAAGGGGATTCTGGATTCAGTGGGCAGGGCGGCATCCAATCCGCCCTGCCTCTTTCGTTCTTAGCACCTGTTCTACTTGCCTTCCGCCGGCTTCGCGTCCGCCTTCTGCGGGTTCTTGACGTACTTGTCGAGCCACGCTGCCCAGCGCGCCCACAGGTCGAGCAACGTCTCCTTCGACGCAGGCCCGTGATCCTCCAGCGGATACAGGTAGAGCGCCGCCGTCTTGCCGAGCCCGTTCAGCGCGTGGAACATCCGCATCGAGTTGGTCGGATCGGTCCCCACGTTCTGGTCGCCGAGTCCGTGGTACATCAGCAGCGCGCCCGTCATGTTGTTCGCATAGAGGAACGGCGACATGGCGAGGTACACGTTCGGCGCCTCCCACAGGTCGCGCCGTTCACTCTGGAACCCGATCGGCGTCAGCGTCCGGTTGTAGGCGCCGTCGCCCGCGATCCCCGCCTTGAAGAACGGCGTGTGGACCATCGCGTTGACCGTCGTGAACGCGCCGTAGCTATGGCCGCCAATGGCCAGCCGCGTCCGATCGACGAGGGCCTGCCGATCGAGCTCGTCGATGATCGCCGAGAGGCTGTTTCGCAGGTCGTTGACGTAGTTGTTGTTCTGCTGGCCGTTGGGCCCGACGATCGGGACCGCGCCCGGCGCATCGACGACGACCGCGTAGCCGAGGCGCACGAAGAACTGCATCGACCGCGTGCCGAAGCTCTGGAACGAGTTCTTGTTGAACGCGCGATCCGGCCGGTCGATCGCCTCCTGGTCGGTGTATTCCCGCGGGTAGAACCAGAAGATCGCCGGCAGGCGTGTTCCCTTCTGATACCCGGGCGGCAGCATCACGTGAATCGGGAACTTGATCCCGTCGGCCCGCTCGATCATCACGCGCTGTCTCGGCGCGCTCGTGAGATCCGGGAAGAGATCCGTGTTGTCGGTCAGCGGTTTCCGCGTCGCCCCGTCGAGGAGGAAGAACTGGCCTACCTGCGTCGGGCCCTGCCGCTCGATGATGAAGCGCCCCGCCTCCGGGTCGAGCACCGTCGTCACGCTCTCGAAGACGTCCTTGTTGTCGCTCTCGAACAAGCGCTTCTTCTCGGCGTTCTTGATGGCCACCCGGTCGATGAACGTCTTCGGCCCCACCTGCTCGGGGTTCTTGTCGTTGAGCGTGCCCTGGTAGTACACGCTCGTCTTGTCGGGCGACAGGAGCACCGGGCCGCCGCCGCCGCCGAACCCGCCGCGGCCGCCGCCGCCGCCACGCTGGCCGCCGCCGCCGCCGGCGCGCACGCCCACGAGGTTGCCCGGGTTCGCGGTCGGATCATCCGTGCGGAACCGCGCCAGCGTGTAGCGCTGGGTCGGTTCGGCCAGGTTGACCGCGACCTCGACCGTGTTCTGGGTCGTTCCCGTGCCGCTGGTTTCGCGGAAGAA
>JADGOB010000274.1 GCA_017883185.1 Acidobacteriota bacterium | reverse complement strand
TAGAGACGTTGCCGCTCGCTCTCCGCTCAGCAGGTTAACAGAATCTCCCATTATCAGACGGCGTTGGCGTCGTTCGGAGGAGCCGCCCCGCCCAGGCACCACCGCCCAGGCACAGGGTTGATTATCGCCGGTTCCGCCAACGTGTCAAGCAAGGAGTCGCCGGGCGGGACGCGCCGGACGACGACTGAGCGTCACGCTTGGTTTCGAGACGTCCCGAATCGCCGGGAAGTCGAAGCAGAACGTGCCCTGCCCCTCGCCCAGGCGAGGGTGTCTCATCCGAGGGCACTCCCGACACGCGGAACGAGGTTGAGTATGAACGGCAACCTCACGCCACGTGTGGCTTGGTAGTAAACGAATCCGACGTCAAGCAACGATCCCAGCACCGCAACGCCGAGAATGGCCAGCAACGCCAGGAAAACTGGCTTCCAGATCAAGCTCACTTCACGGTCCTTTCGGCCGGGCGTCGGTCCACGTCTCCGTGGCCGACAGCACGGCTGGGTCGAATCAACGCGTCGGCGCGTGAGGCGTGCGCGCTCTTGGTCAGCCATTTTCGCGCCTCAGTGTCCCTGCCGGGCGGACGAGCCTGAGAACCCAATCGTCTGGTTCTGGTCCTCGTCGTCATCACCCTCGTAGAGCCTTTCCGCTCCGCCCGCCTGTCGAGTCGCCTGGTCCACATTCGCGCGCTGGACGCGCATGGCGTTGCGCAAATCCACCTCGGTGAACGGACACTCAAAGAGAATCTCGCCGTCCTTCCGGTACGCGGTCCACGTCTGCTCGCCCCGGATAGGGTCCAGGTGAGCACCCGCTTCGAGCAACAACTGGACGAAGGCCATGCGGGCCTGCTGCATGGCGATGCTCGATTCGGCATCGGCCAGAGCCGCCTTGCGGGCCGCCTCGTTGGAACGAGCCCGTTCCACGTTGAATCGGTCGAACAGGGTCTCGATCGCCTGACGGGCCGCCGCATCCGCAATCGAGGACACCTTCAGGGTCAGCGGCTTGAATGCTCTCTGTCGTTTCATCATGGGTTTCCAATCTGATGGTGGTAGGACGCCAGACACAGCGGAACGAACGGCGCAAGCGGCATCAGTGCCGACTGATGCACGCACACCGTGTCCGCGCCGGAGGCTGGAACGACGTGCGCCGTCGCGGCCTGGGCTGTCGCCGCGGTGAGCTCCTTCGTGAAGTGCGCCACAACCGGCTGCACGTCCCTCGGGTTCTTCACCGTCGCGAACCGTTCTGTCGGCGTAGGAAAGTGCGGGGCGTCCGAGGGGGCTCCGGCCAGCTTCCGCTCGGCGGATTCAGTCCACCCCCCGCTATCAGACCCCGCGCGGTATCGCGCAGGGGTGTCGCCGCCGCTCGCCCGGGCACAGCGTCTGCGTGAGGACGGCGCCACCCAGCCCGACGATGATGGCGTGGCCTGCCTGCGCGAGGCGGATGATGGACTTCGGAATGTGCGTGAACCCGTCGCGCTGGCGAAGGTCGCCAGGCACGAGACAGCCGATGGCGTCGGCCGACGAGGAGGGGTTGCCCAGGTCGCTCAGCACCTTCATCGACAGGTGTCGTCCTGGCTGACCAGCTCGAGCCGTGCCTGGTCGTAGATGTTCCAGGCCTCGCCCGTGCGCGCGTCGAACAGCGTCTTCAGCTGCTCGCTGAGCGGGTAGCCTTCACAGCCGAACCGGCGGGGACGATAGGACGCATAAACCGGGAGTCTGCTCTTCGTTGATGAACGTCACGCCCGCTATCAGACACCGCGAGCGGCGTTCGGGAGAGCCGCCCCGCCCAGGCACAGCCCTTCAGCCGAACCTTACGATCCGACTGTACCTCGTCGCCCCGACGAGCGTCGAGGCAAAGTAGAGCAGGAGATTCGCCGACCGACGTTCGTTCATCGGGACCGGCCCTTGCCCGAGATGTGTGGATTCCTGTCATTCGACAAGCTGGTCACGACGGTCGAGGGCGTCCGGAAGTTGGGCGTCACCAACGCGCTCAAGCCGGACTTCCTCCAAGACTTTCCCGAGTTCTTCGGAGACGAGCCGGAAGACTGAGCGACGGCACGACCGATCGGTCATGCGTCGCGCCGGGCTGCGTCGAGTAGGCTGTTCAGTTTCCGGACAGAAACCGACGGGGGTTTCCGAGTCCCCGGCACTTTGCCGAACACTTCAAGAAGATCCGATTCGCTCACTTGGGGCGGCTCCTCCAACTCAAGGAACGTCGCCTTGCACACCAAGAACACGGGCCACTTGGCAACGCGCAGTCGGTAACCTGCATCCCAGAGACGAACGACCCGCTCGGGATCAGAGGCGGCACGATCCAGCACGTCTCGACCCGCATTTTCGTGCGTGACCTCCAGAGCTTTCGGCGCATTTCCTGAAACCAAGCAGTTGCTCGGCAAAGCGAGGCCCCTGGCCTGATACCACGCAGCGCCCCGTTCGTGCGACTCGAATCGCTCGATGACGTGAAGCACGGCGACAAAACGCCACCCAGCGTGAGCGTCGTGGCCGTATCGGCCTTTGACTGTCAGATACGCCACCGTGTCGCCAGATTGAAGCCGTGGCGCGAACTGACCTGCATGACACAACGCGGTGACCGAAGGAAACGGCGATTCGAAGTCCGGCTCGCGCCGACACGATCCGTCGATGAAGGGCGGCAGCCCGAACTTCTCGACCGCACGACGCCCACTGGCCGTGCGAATGAGCGGGTGATACGTCGTAAGAAAGCAACTGTTGATCATCTCGTTGGCTCTCGCGTGCTGCCCAACGCAAGATTCAGCCGGACCCGTTCTTGGTCGAATTCGTCGCGCTCGGCTGCGAGCCGAGGCTAGCCACCGACAAGCAGCGTCTCGATCCTCGCGCCCTTCGACAGGTTGCATGAGGCGCAGAGAATCTGGAGGTTCTCGACCGTCGTCGCACCGCCCTTCGCCACCGGGATGATGTCATCGAAGTGGAGGTTCACCTCAGCCCCGCACTGGACACAGCAACCGCCGTCGCGTCGCCACACCACTTGCCGCACGCCTTGGGGAATCGGTTCTCGTCCGCCTTCGGCGCTGAACTTGTTAGGCGGGACAGAGACCGTAGGCCAGTAGAGGTACTTCCAAACCGTATCATTGAGGCAGCGATAGGCGCTCGACACGTCGGTCGTATCGGGATGAACCGCCTTCCAGCGAAACTCGTTGTCGCAGTGACTGCACCTCACTGCCAATGAACGCCCGTTGGGACTCATCCCGTGCAGGTTCATCTCCAGTTCAGCGCAACGTGGGCAAGGACGACAATCGAATTTCTGGAGAAGGGATTGCTCAAAGGCGTGAATCTGAGGACGGGCCTCAGCCATCTGGATCTCAAGCTCTGCCGCCTCTCGAAGACGGCGATCCTCGAGTTCCTTCATCTTCAAGGCCGTCTGTGCATTCGTCCTTGCGGAGGTCCATGCGATGACTGCGACAGCACCACCGATTACAATTACGAAAGACCAGAAGCCGTGAGCGGCTCCGTTTCGCTCGACCATCGTCAGCAGCAGCGGGTTCAACACGAACATGTACCCGAGGAACAGGCCGAGATACACAGCGCATCCGAGGCCGAAGTTGCGGGGCTTCTCATGCGCGGCGTTCACGATCTTCCCGCGAAGTCGCTGTGTCAATTCTGCAAGACCTCCCGCTTTAGGAACGCCCGTCGATCGCGGGCATTGTCGTCGCGATTCAGTCGGGGGGCAAGTCCCGATTGCCTACCTACGCCACGCAACACGTGTCCACCGCTGCCGATCACGCCAATGGGCAGTTCTATCGTGGACACGTGGGGCCGACGAATCAGGAGAAGCTAGGCTCGACCGGAGACTGCGGCGGATCGACAGGCCACGACAGCGATTCTGAGGACGACCAGGGCGTGACCATAGGACGGATTAGAGACGTTGCCGCTCGCTCTCCGCAACCTGAACTCCGACCGGTGCCCCGCCGCGCGGTATACGCGATGCATCTGGGCGTGTGGGGAACGACCCGAGTGATTTCTTACCGCGCCAACGCGAGCGTCACGTTGGTAACCGTGCCTGTGCAGTTAGTAAGCACGATAAGTGGAGCTGTGATGGTGAAAGCCGGAAAAGAGGTGCCGGTGAACGTCCCGGAGCCTAGACATATGACATTACCGGTGGAGGATGGGGAGGCG
>JADGOB010000273.1 GCA_017883185.1 Acidobacteriota bacterium | reverse complement strand
AGAGGGTTCAGTCACCTTCGTCAATCGGCCAGTCCTCACGGCAAGGCCGAGTCTCGAAACTGCCTGGCGCCCCGACAGCCCGCGGTACGCGCTGGTGAACCATGCCGACCGAGAGATCGTGAGCGCAGTTGTAGGCCACAGACTGCGACCACCCGTGCGGATGCCCGGCATGGGCGTGGATAACTGAGAATGCGCGAGGTGCGATCGTGATAGTTGTGCATGAGGACTACGTCGTCGATGAGCAGGGACGTCGAAAGGCCGTTGTGGTCCCGTTGGAGGAGTGGGAGCAGATTCTGGATGCCCTTGAAGAGCTCGACGACATCCGTGGCTATGACGAAGCCAAGAGCGACCCGTCGGACGCCATTCCCTTTGAACAGGCTGTAATGGAGATCCGCGAGGGGAAAGCGGAGTGACCTACGCAGCCATGGCACTCGGATGATGCGGAGCGGGTTTCTGCCGGGAACCTGCCAGAATCCTCTTGCCATTTCGGCGGGGACGATGGCATCGTCGTCGTCATGAGCGCGCGGCATTCGGCGGCAGTGGCGTCCCAACCAAGGGAGAGGCTCATGACCACGGCGGAGTACCTGCAGACGCCGGAGATGGTGACACCACAGGAGTTGATCTACGGCCGCCTGCGGGTGGCTGACGCTCCGTCGGTGCCCCACCAGCGCCTGGTGGGCTGGCTGTTCAAGGCGCTCGACGGGCATGTTCGCGAGCACCGCCTGGGCGAGGTCCTTCTGGCGCCAGTCGACGTCATCCTCGATGCATCGAGAGCGCTGATCGTTCAGCCCGATCTCCTGTTCGTGTCCACCGCACGTGCCGACATCGTCCGGGACCGTGTCTGGGGAGCGCCGGATCTGGCGGTGGAAGTCCTATCGCCACGGCCGCGGATCGGCGACGTGGACGAACGTCTTGCCTGGTTTGCCGAGCACGGCGTCGCAGAGTGCTGGCTCGTGCACCAGCGAGACCAGCGCGTCGAGGTGCTCGCGCTCGACGACGGGCGCGTGACCGCGCGGACGGTGTTCTCGAGGCTCGCGCCGATTGTCTCGCGGGTGCTGCCATCCTTCGGTCGTACGCTCGCCTCGATTGAGGACTACTGACCGACGCGCACGGCCGCAAACGACCTGATTCGGCAACCGACGACGATGATGCCTTCGGCGCGGAGGAGCGACCGCTTCAGTTCAAGATTGCCGCCGTAGCCGCCGAGGGCGCCACCCGCTCCCACCACCCGATGGCACGGGACATCCCGGTCCCGACATTCCCGCATGATGTTCCCGACCGCCCGCGAGGCCCGCGGGTGCCCGGCCATCTCCGCCACGTCGCCGTAAGTAGCGACGCGCCCAGGGGGAATCCGCCGGACGACAGAGAGGACGAGACAGGAGAAATCCGTGCTCATAGGCGGACCCTTCGGGCCGCTGCGGCAGGCGACTGGCGACTCTTCCGCGTCAGTTCCGACCCTTCATCGTTAGCACCGACCCTTCTGCGTCCCGCCTTCGTCGCTCCGCGACTTCGGCGTGGCAGGCAGCACCGACCCTTCTGCGTCAGCCCCGACTCGTCTGCGTCAGCTCCGACTCTTCTGCGTCAGCACCGACTCTTCTGCGTCAGTTCCGACTCCTCTGCGTCAGCACCGACTATCCAATTTTGCCGGCAGAACCGACAACACCGATGGAGGTTCCATGTCCGCCGGGCGTCACATCCTCGTGACCGGAGCCAGCCGCGGCCTTGGCCTCGCGCTGGTCCAGCACTATCTCGAACAGGGCGACACGGTCTACGGCTGCGCCCGCAGCGAACCGGCCCTCTCGCACGAACGCTACACCCATTTCCGGTTCGACGTCACCCAGGAATCCGACGTGGAAGCGCTCTTCGCCGAAATCCGCGCACGCGGCGGACGCCTCGACGCGCTGATCAACAACGCCGGCGTCGCTGGGATGAACGCCGTCGCCCTGACGACACTCGACACCGCTCGACGAATCATCGACACGAACCTGATCGGCACCTTTCTCTGCTCGCGCGCCGCGATTCGCCTGCTTCGCTCGTCCTCGGCCGGGCGTATCGTCAACGTCACCACGGTGGCGGTGGCGCTCCGCCTCGAAGGCGAGGCGCTGTACGCCGCCGCCAAGAGCGGCGTGGAGACGTTCACGCGCATTATCGCGCGCGAGGTCGCGCCATTCGGCATCACCTGCAACGCGGTAGGCCCCTCGCCGGTGAAGACCCGCCTCACCGAGAGCGTCCCTGAGAAGAAGATCCAGAAATTCCTCGAACGCCAGGCCATCCATCGCTGGGGCGAACCCGCCGACGTCGTCAACGTCGTGGACTTCTTCCTGCGGCCCGAGAGCGGCATGGTCACGGGACAGATTGTCTACCTGGGAGGCGTTGGGTAAGTGCTCCTTCACCTCGCCGGCCGTGTGGGCGGCCGAGGCGGCCCGGGCTGCTTCGCCTGGCTCCGCTCGCCCTTCGACTTCGCTCAGGGCGTTCGGCCTGCCGTGAGCGAGCGGAGTGAACCGCGAGTCGAACGGCCGACCTCGCAAGTCGCCCGCCGCATCAGCCCGGTCCATGCCTGCCTACCTCTCTTCGGGCCGGCGGGCGTCGGTGACAGCGGTGGACAGATGAGGGGGCAGCAGGTGCCTGTCAGAGAAGAACAGGCAGCGGACAGCAGGCAGTTTCGGGAGGCGTCGGATGAGCGCAGTCGATTTCTTGCTCGAACGGATGCAGGAACACGCGGGAGAGCTGGCCGTGGCCGCCGGCGACAAGACCGCCACGTACGCCGAGGTGTTCGAGGCCGTCGCGATGTGGCGCAAGCGGCTGGAAGAGTCGGGGCTCCCGGAAGGCGCCGTTGTCACGGTCGAAGGCGATTACGGCATCGGCCCGATCGCGGCCTTCCTGGCGCTGGCCGCAGCCGGTGCGGTGGTTGTGCCGTTGTCACCCGATTCGGCGGCGCATCTCGAGCAATTCGTTGAGCTGGGCGAGGCGGAGTATCGGTTGCGCCCCGCCATCGACAACGCGCCGGTGCCCACCGGTCGCCGCGCCTCGCACGCCTTCTACGCGACGCTGGGCGATCGCCACGCTCCGGGCCTCGTGCTCTTCACCTCGGGCTCGACGGGTAAGCACAAAGCCGCGGTCCACGATCTCGGCCTGCTCCTTCGCAAGTTCACGGCGCGCCGGCATCGGCGCCGAACCCTGGTCTTCCTCCAGCTCGACCACATCGGCGGCGTCAACACGCTCCTCTATACGCTCTCGAACGGCGGCGCGGTCATCGCTCCTCCGGACCGTTCGCCGGGCAGCGTGGCGGCGACCATCGAGCGCCACCGGGTGGAATTGCTCCCAACCTCGCCGACGTTCCTCAACCTGCTGCTACTTTCAGGGGAACACGAGCGACGCGACCTGTCGTCACTCCAGCTGATTACCTACGGCACCGAGGCGATGCCGGAAAGCACGCTGCGCAAGGTCTGCGCGGCGTTCCCGAACGTGAAGCTTCAACAGACCTACGGCCTGACCGAGTTGGGCATTCTGCGGTCGCAGTCGCGCGGATCGGACTCGCTCTGGGTGCGCGTCGGAGGCGAGGGATTCCAGACGAAGATCATCGACGGGCGGCTCTGGGTCAAGGCGGAATCGGCCATGCTCGGCTACCTGAACGCGCCAAGCCCGTTCGATGACGAGGGGTACTTCGACACCGGCGACAAGGTGGAGGTGAACGGTGAGTGGCTGCGAATCCTGGGACGCGAGAGCGAGATCATCAACGTCGGGGGGAGCAAGGTCTACCCGGCGGAGGTGGAGGACGCGCTGCTGGAGATCGAAGGCGTGACCGACGCGGCCGTGCACGGCGAGCCGAACCCGATTACGGGACAGATTGTGGCGGCGACCGTGGTGCTCGATCGCGAGGAGCCGGTTGCCGCATTCAAGGTGAGGATGCGCCAGGCGCTGAAGGACCGGATGCCGGCCTTCAAGATCCCGGCGAAGGTGGTGATCTCCACCGGCCCGGTCCACTCGGCGCGATTCAAGCGGATGCGCAAACGGGGGTAAGGATAGTCGGAGCTGACGATGAGGAGTCGGAACTGACGATGAGGAGTCGGAACTGACGATGAGGAGTCGGAGCTGACGATGAGGAGTCGGAGCTGACGATGAGGAGTCGGAGCTGACGATGAGGAGT
>JADGOB010000103.1 GCA_017883185.1 Acidobacteriota bacterium | reverse complement strand
TGTACGTGACGCCCATCTTCTACATCTACATGGAGCACTTCCAGGAGTGGCTGACTCGCCGGAAGGCAGTGACGCAGCCGGCGCTCGAGCAGCTCGACGCCGCGGTGGACGGCCGCGAGAGCGGGGTCTGAACGTGACGGCGAAGATCTCCAGCGAGTGGCCGACGAAGCCCGTCGTCGTGGACGGTGTGAACACCGAGTGGCCAACCCTGACGACCATCGCCAAGGATGTTCGCGTGTCGATTGAGGTGCGCAACGACGACCGACATCTCTATATCGCCCTGATCACGAGCGACAGCGCAACCGCGCTCCAGGCGCTCAACGACGGATTGATCGTCTCGAGGCGAGGTATCAAACGAACGAAACTACCACACCGTGGGTGAAGAACAAGAACCCCAGTTACGCGCACGTGGAAGGTCGCCACGAGCATACGAACGATCGCCTCGGCGTGGCCATGTTCTTTTCATCCAACCGCTACGCTTTTGCCATGGTTCTCGGGGCGCTCTTCGCGTTCCGGCTGCTGTTCGGACTGTCCAGCGAGTTCTTCTTCGAGGACGTGACACAGATCTTCCTGCTCGGCTTCCGCTATCACGCCACGGGACAGTGGCCGTTCTTCGGACCGGATGTCGTATGGACGAAGAGCGAGATTCCCGGGGCGCTGCAGGCGCTGCTCGTGGGCGTGCCGCTCGACATCGCGCCGATTCCCGAGTCGCCGTTCATCCTGCTGAACCTCCTGTCGTTCGCCGCGCTGGCGGCGCTGGCGTGGTACACGTGCGCGCAGCTGCCACGGTCGCCGCGCTGGTTGATCTGGGGCTGGTTCCTCACGATTCCCTGGACGCTGCAGTTCTCGGCGCACCCCATCAACACGTCCTACATCCTGCCCGGCGCGGTCATGTTCTTTCTCGGCTTCTTCGAGACCATCCCCGCGCTGACCTTGCAGCGCCTCTCCCCCGCCGTCGCGCACGCGCTGATGGGCGCCGGCCTGATGTGGCTCATCCAGATCCACATGTCGTGGCCACTGCTGCTGCCGTTCGCGTTCGTGGCGTGGCTCAGCCGCTGGCACGACAGACCGGCGGCGCTCGCGCGCAACACCGCGGCGTTCTGCGCGGGCGCGGCGGTCCCCGGCCTGCTGCTGATGCCGACCCTCCTGCGCTACGGCCTCCACGGAGGGTCGGGCGGCGTACTGAGAAACATTCACGTCCACTTTGTGAACCCGTGGATCGTCGTGACGACGCTCGCCCGGTTTTTTTCGTTTGCCAGCCTCGAGATCGCCCGGTTCATCGGCACCGACGGCGCCAAGCGGCTTGAATTCTTCGATCGCCATCGCTGGCTGGCGCCGTTCGCCGCGGCGGTGTGGGCAATCGGCGTGGTCCAACCGCTGTGGATGCTGATCGATTGGGCCCGGTCGTCGAAGCGGTGGCCCGACCCGTCGACGCTGACCCGCTGGCAGACGCTGAGGATCCTCGTCGGCGGCAGCGTCCTGCTGGTCTATACCAGCTACTGGTTCGTGATGGAGCCGCCGCAGGCGCACGCGTTCTACCTGCTGGCGCCCGTCGCGCTCCTGTTCGCCGCGTTCTGGTGGACGCTCCTCGACTCGCCGCGATCGCGCAGGATCGCGGCGGGGGTACTGGCGCTCAACGTCTGCTTTCATGCGGGCCTCGCATGGGCCCGGGCGCCGGAGATATCGCTCTACAGAAACCGCGCGCCTGTCGCTGCGGCGATTCGCCTCAAGCAGCCGGAGATGTTTGCCCACCGGCGCGAGTTCGCCATCGACGGCGGACCCGCAGCGCTCGACGACCCCGCGCGCCCCTATGACCCGCGGCGGGACATCGAGGTCCTGTCGGCCGAGTACCGTGGCGGACCGGGAAGCTCGCTTCACTGGACGATCACCGTGCGGAACCGGAGCACGGTCGTGGCGTTCCGCGATCTGCTGTACATCACGACCTACCTCGACGATCGCGGCAGCGTCGTTGAGGAGCGCCATGAGCGGCTGAAGGACATCTTCCAGCCCGGGACCGTGCGCACGATTGAGGTGAACGACGGGCGTGCGGGACCGAAGTTTTCGAGCGCGCGGTTCCAAATCGTCGCGGCCGAAGCGCTCGTGCCGGTCCCCGCCGGGGAGTACTGACGGACTTGCCGCGCCGCCGCAGATGAAGGACGATTCGGCCCGCGTGCGCAGCCCTGTCCCCGTCGTCCAGCTCTTTCCCACGTGTCTGGTCAACGAAATCCATCCTGACGCGTGCTGTGGCGGCGTCGGCGGTGTCCGATAAGGCAGACGTTTCGGACACCGCCGGAACCGCCACAGTTTGGCGACCATCAACTGTGGGTGGGCCGCGCACAGCGCATTCCACCACAGCGCGTCGAACAGCCGACCCACGTCTACGCCGCCGGTTTCGTTTGCCGCTGGGTCCTGGCCCAATCGTCCGGCGAAATCGGCCTCAGCCATCGTCGTCACGGGTAGACCCTGTAGACGGCCGAACCTGCCGAAGCGTTGGTGAGAGCGGCGCGGGCATGAACACCCTGGTTTGCGGTAAGCTTCAGCCATGGCCGATCGAGACGACCTGCCGCCCATCCTCGTCAGCGACACCAGGGTCGCACCGGAAGCCCTTCGGCGGCTTGTCGAGGCCTATTTCGGGGACATGGTCAAGCTGGTCGTCGATCTCCGTCGCCGCCTGGTGGCCATCGGCGGCGAGCTTCACGCCGATGCCGAAGCCCTGCTGCTCGAGAGCGGCAGCCGACAACACGATCTCTGGGGAGCAAACTACTATCCTGGACTTGGCGCAATGCGGTGTCTCCAGTTCACGGCGCTCATCAACATCCGGCCGGGACGGGGCAACCGCAGCATGGAGGTCGAGGATCCTGCCGCCCGGGAAGCGATTCGGCAGGTCGTCAGCGTCGTCGTCGGAGCGGGAGAACCGCTATGACCCCTCCCAGCCAGCACGCCAACCTGTCGCCGACGCGGTGGGCCGGTTTCACATTCGATCAGCAGGTCCTGATGATCGGCAACGAGATGAACCGGACGCTATCGATGCTGGTGATTGGCGCCTGGGACCGTGTCTTGTCGGGCTACGAGCGCGTCCTCCAGTTGACGGATCTGACGATCGCGGCGGCCGCGACGCGGTCACGGCGCCGGGAGCTGTTGCGGTGGCGAGATCTGATCGCCGAGCTCTATGTCGATCCGCGACCCGGTGTCGTTCAACATCGGCAGGCGTTTCGCTGCCTGCTGCAATTCACCCCTGCCGCGTCCCGCCAGATCGAGCCGCTCCTTGGATCCGAGCCAGCATAGCCCAGGCCCAGGCACACCGAGCGCCGTGAGGGGCCGCGGGAGCGCCGCGCCGGCTGCCAGGGGGCGCGGACCTTTTCGAACGCCGCCCATGCGGCCCTGCAGTTCTCGCACGCCGCGTACAGCTGCTTCCGCAGGTCGGCCACCCGCGCCAGTTCCTGCCACAGCGGCTCCTCGGCGCGGCCGTGGTGGGCCGTTGATCGGCGAGGCGCTCGCGCGAAGGGGCAGCACAACCGCGTCCGGGTGGTATCATTGCGCACGCCGTCTGCACAGCAAGAAGACGTCCTCGTAACGGCCCCCGGGTCCGGAGCGCGAGCCATGATGCGGCGCGTGTCGTATCTCGTTCTGGGACTGATCCTCGTCTATCTCATCGTCGCCTACTTGGGACTGCCGTGGGCGTGGAAAGTCCGCACGCGCCGCCATCCTGACCTGAGCGCCAGCCCCCGCATCACGCACACGGCCGAAGGCCTCTCTGGTGACCCCCTGAACATCGCTCTGATGGGATCCGGCGAGGACATCGTCCGCGCGATGACCGCAGCTGGGTGGCATCCGGCCGACCCCATCACGTTCCAATCCAGTTTGCGTATCGTCGAACGCACGCTGCTCAAGAAGCCCGATGACACAGCCCCGGTCAGTCACCTGTTTCTGTTTGGCAGGAAGCAGGACCTGGCGTTCGAGCAACCAGTCGGCGCCAGCCCTCGCCAGCGGCACCACGTCCGGTACTGGCGGGCGGACCTGATCGACCAGGATCGGCCGCTCTGGCTCGGGGCGGCCACCTACGACACGTCGGTCGGATTGAGCCACAGGACCGGCGAGGTCACCCATCACATCGCCGCGGACCTGGATGCCGAGCGGGACAAGTGCTCTGCCGACCTCACGCGAGCCGGTGCGGCCGAGGAGGTCTACTACGTCGAACGGTTCCACGACCGGTTGGAAGGACGCAACGGCGGCGGCGATTCCTGGCACACCGATGGCCGCCTGGTGGTGGTCGTACTCGCTCCGCCGCCGTCGCGTTGACGTGATCCCGGCCTACGCACTCCGTTCGACCGCGAATCCGGCATGAGCGTCGGCGTGCGTGCATTGATCCGCGGTGGCCTGTTCGCGCGGCTCCTCGAAACTCACGAGCCTGCCGCCCTCGGACGCAACGAGCCTGGCGTCCAAGCAGCGCCGCGCAAGACATGTCGGACGGCAAGAAGGTCCGACGCCGGACACCCGAAACCCGGTGTTGGCGCTGTGCAACGGTTTGTGCAACGGCGGGCCTCGACGGAGGCATGCCATCGGCCCCCAACGAGGCGACCAGCCGTGGACCGGCGGGCCTTTGTCGCGGCCGCCTGGGCGGTGGAAGGCCCAGCCACGTCGTGACGGCAGGTACGTGACAGAATGGAGGATGCTCATCGGGAACCCGGGGGTTGCATGCTGGCCTCTCTGACAAGGTGGTCGTGGCGATGGGGACCCGTCGTCCTCGTGATGGCGTTAATCTTCGTCGCCTCCGGCACGCCTGGCCGTGACTTGCCGTCGTTCGGGGTCTGGGACCTCCTGGCCATGAAGGGCGGGCACATGACCGGCTACGCGCTGCTGGCCGCGTCCTGTCTTCGCGGACTGGTTCGAACGCGGAGCGTGTCGCGGCGCCTGGTGATCCTCGCGCTCGTCCTGACGGGGTGTTACGCGGTCACCGACGAGTTCCACCAGTCCTTCACGCCCGGGCGGACACCGTCGGTGGTGGACGTTGGCATCGACATCGCCGGCGGCGCCATCGGCGCGGGCATCTGGATGCTGGTTCGGCGGTGAGACGACAATTCCAGTCCCCAGACCTCGGGGCGCCGCAGGCTGACGACGGAGAGAATCGATGATGCCCGTGGACTGGCTTACTCACAGCTTGCGGGGCTACGTGTCATCCCCGTGGGTGGAAATAACCCTCGCCGTCGCGTCGATCATCTGCGGCGGCATCGTCGGGTCGGAACGTCAGCGGCACGACAAGCCTGCCGGCCTTCGGACCCTGATCCTGGTGTGCCTCGGGTCGACCGTCTTCACGATGATCTCGTTCGCGTTTACGTCGACCACCGGCGACTCGGGTCGCGTGGCCGCGCAGATTGTCACCGGTATCGGGTTCCTCGGCGCGGGAGCCATCCTGCACTCGGGGAACAGCGTGAGCGGCATGACGACGGCGGCTGCCATCTGGCTGACCGCGTCCATCGGGATGACGGTCGGCGCAGGCTACCCGGCGTCCGGCCTGGGCCTCAGCCTCCTGGCGCGCGTGGTCCTGGCCGGTGTCCTGAGGTGGGAGGTCCGACGCCTCGGTGGAATGGCGTCGACCTCGGTCGAACTCGCCCTCGACGAGGATCACGGGAAGACGTGGATCAGGCTAGAACGCATCCGCGAGGAGTTCCAGGTCACCGAGCAGCTGCATGTACAGAAGGAATCGAGCGGCCAGATCGTGCGCATGCGGCTGGATCTGCAACTGCCGCGCCGGCACCTGCGTGAGTTTCTCGACCAGGTGGCGGCGCTCCCTGCGGTGAAGGAGATCAGGGAAGTGAATCCCCAGTGACTGTCCCCCTTGCCCGCGCGCGATGAGCGTACTCCATTCCAGACGCGCCCTCGGACTGTGCCGCGGATGCACGTCGGCGGTCTGTGGTTGAACGTCGCGGGAACGCGCGCAGCGTGCTGTCTGCCTGCCGTTCAGTGCCGGCGGTAGCGCCGCAACGCTGGAGTCGCACCCGCGATCCATCCCGTCGCCACCAATGATCCGATCCCTCCGCTCACGACCGACGCTACCGGACCCCACCAGTTGGCCACGAGGCCCGCCTCCAGCTCACCGAGCTGCGGCCCGCCCATGAAGAACACCATGTTGACGCCGACCATCCGCCCCCGAAGGTGATCCGGCGTTTCGAGCTGGCGCACGATATTGCGGAGCACCATGCTCACCGTGTCCGCCGCTCCCGCTGCGGCCAGGCACGCGAACGTCAGCCAGAAATCACGAGAGAGCCCGAACACGACCGTGGCGGCGCCGTAGGCAGCGACCGACCACAGGAGCGTCTGGCCGCGGCGCTCGATCGTATCCACGGCACGCACCATCGCCAGGCTCGCCACCAGGGCGCCCACTGACGGCGCGGCGTACAGCACGCCGTACCCGTCGGCGCCCACCTTCAGCACATCCTGCGCGAAGATCGGCAGCAACGCCGTCGCCGACGAGAAGAACGTCGCGAAGAAATCGAGCAGCATCGTCGAGCGGATCATCGGCGCGGCGAACACGAACCGGAGCCCTTCCATCGCCGCCTTCAGGCTGATGTCGCTCGTGCTCGTTGATGAAGCGGGCCGCACGTCGCGCATCAACAGGAGGCCCACGATCACGGCCAGGAACGAGAGCGCGTTGAAGGTGTAGGCCCAGCCGACGCCGGCGGCGCCGATCATCAGCCCTGCCAGGGAGGGCCCGGTGACTGACGCCGCCTGGAACACGATCGTATTCAGGCTGAGCGCGTTCGGCAGGTCCTCGCGCGGCACGAGGTTCGGGATCAACGACTGGCGCGCGGGGGCGTCGAACGCGCTGGCGGCCGACGCCAGGGCGGCCAGCACGTAGACCGGCCACACCGACGAGAGGCCGCGAAACGTCAGCCACGCCAGGATCCCGGCCAGGAGCGCCATCGCTGACTGCGTGATGAGCATCAGGCGGCGCCGGTCGAGCACGTCGGCCACGACGCCGCTGAACAGCGAGAAGGCGACGATCGGGACGACGCGGACGAGCCCGACGAGACCGAGCGCCAGCGCCTTCCGTTCGGGCGACACGAGCAGCGACACGTGCCACAGGATGGCCGCGGTCTGCATCATCGTGCCCGACACGGAAATCAGCTGCCCGGTCCAGAGGAGGCGGAAGTTGCGGTGACGCAGCGCGGAAAAGGCAGGAACGCTCACGGGAGTCTTGCGGGTCCCTCAGCGCCCTGCCAGACCGAGAGGTCGATGATCTCGACCTCGGCGACGCCACCCCTGATCGTCAGGCGGCCGACGCTCGGCCTCAGGTGGAATCGGCGCGGACCGGCTGCACCCGGGTTCACCACGAGTCGATGCCCCGACGTCGCCACCAGCGGCCGGTGGGTGTGGCCGTAGACGATGACATCGGCGTCGTAGCGCGCCAGCAGCTTCGCGGGAGTCGGGCTGCCCAGTTCGTGCCCGTGGCTGACGTGCACGGTGAGGCCGCCGACCTTCTCGGCGAAGTGCATGCAGAGCCCCGGGTCGTCCGGCATGTCGGTGTTTCCATAGACCGCCTGGACCGGGGCGATCTTCGACAGGATGTTGAGCACCTCCCGGCCGCCGACATCGCCCGCGTGAAAGATGACGTCTACGCCTTCAAGGGCGAGAAACGCCTCGGGCCGAACCAGGCCGTGCGTGTCGGAGATGAGGCCGACGACGCAGCTGGGCGCCATCACTGATGGCCCAGGACCCTGTGCGGAACGTACGGTTCGTCGAGCCGGTGGCGTTCGTCCCCGGTCAGCGAGATCTCGAGCGCGGCTACCGCCTGGTCCAGGTGTTCGAGGCGCGAGGCGCCGATGATGGGCGACGTCACCGCCGGCTGCGCGAGGATCCACGCGAGCGCGATCTGCGTGGGCTTCACGCCGCGGGCGTCGGCCACTTCCACCACCCGGTCGGCCACGTTGAAATCGGCGTCGCTGTAATACAGTTGCTGGCCGTAGTCGTCCGTCTTCGCACGCGCGGTCTCGCCCCAGTCCTCGCGACGGCGATTGCCGGCCAGGAAGCCGCGGGCCAGCGGGCTCCACGGAATGACGCCCACGCCTTCGAAGTGGCAGAGCGCCAGCATCTCCCGTTCTTCCTCCCGGTAGATCAGGTTGTAGTGGTTCTGCATCGAGACGAAGCGCGTCCAGCCGTGCTGATCGGCCAGGTAGAGCGCGCGCGCAAACTGCCACGCGAACATGCTGCTGGCCCCGATGTAACGCGCCTTCCCGGACTTCACGATGTCGTGGAGCGCCTCCAAGGTCTCTTCGATGGGGGTTTGGGGATCCCACCGGTGGATCTGATAGAGGTCCACGTACTCCACCCCAAGACGACGGAGCGAGGCGTCGATCGCGTCGAGCAGGTGCTTGCGGGACAGGCCTCGATCGTTCGGCCCGTCTCCCATGGGGAAGAACGCCTTCGTCGCGATCACGACCTGGTCGCGCTTGGCGAAGTCGCGCAGCGCGCGGCCGACCACCTCTTCGCTGACGCCGAGCGAGTACATGTCCGCCGTGTCGAAGAACGTGATGCCGAGTTCAAGCGCCCGCTGGATGAACGGGCGGCTTTCTGCTTCGGCCAGCACCCACGGACGCCACTCCGGAGTGCCGTAAGTCATCGTGCCGAGGCAGAGACGCGACACCTTGAGGCCGGACTTCCCGAGATTCACATACTGCATGACTCTCCAGCGACGTGACCGTCACGCGGCGACGGTCAACGCGAAGACGGCGACGAGCGAGCAGGATCGTTCGTCTGCGGGGTGTACCAGACAACCTGGCCGACCATCGGCTGATCTTTGCGGGACATGGCGCACTCCTTGTCGTCACGACCGCGTGAGGGGCGGAGAGCGCGATTATACCGTGGGGGGGCCACAGGAACGTGCTTCAACCGTGACGATCTGGGCCCTGGAAGATGTCTCGAGACAGGTTCACGCGCCGGGCAGATACGCGACCGCGTCGATTTCGACCCGCAGGCCGGCGTGGGGCAGCGAGGCCACCGCCACGGTGGTCCGGGCCGGGCGATGGTCGCCAAAGACGCGGGCGTAGACCTCGTTCATGGCCGCGAAGTCGCGCATGTCCACCAGGAAAACGCCGCACCGGAGCACGTGCGACAGGTCGGTACCCGCCGCCTCGAGGATCGCGCGCATGTTCCGGAAGACCTGCTCGGTCTGGGTCTCGACATCGAGTCCGGCGAGCCGACCGGTGGCCGGGTCGATAGCGCCCTGGCCGGACACGAAGACCAGCCGGTCGAAGATCATGCCGGGTGAGTACGGCCCCACGGGTTTCGGGAGGCCCTCGGCCTGGACGGACTGATGGGATGACGTGCTGGACATGGATGACCTGGACCCCGGCTCCAAACTGCGTGAGCCTCGAGCCTCGAGCCTTCTAGAAGCGCAACGAGACCGACGCGCCGAGCAGATGCGCCATGAAGCTGAAGATCCCGTTGTTGTCCGTCACGACGGGCACGGCGCCCTTCCCGGCTGTCGTGCGGCCGGCGCGGTCCGGCTGCCCGAGATACATGTAGCCGAGGTCGATCCGCATCCGGTTCGAGAGTTGCGAACCGAACCCGAGCGAGAACTCGCGGCGCGATCCCTCGGGGAGGTTCGGCGTGACCGTCTGATCGGGTGAGGCTGGCCCGTGGAGGTTGACGCCGGCGCGCAGCACGTGCTTCGCGCCGAGCGCGATTTCCGTGCCCGCGCGGAAACCGTGCACGTCCTCGTACGACTCCAGAATCGAGCTCTTCAGGTACTGCCCGTTGATCGGCAGCACGTCGAACGCCTTCCAGTTGGTGTACTGATAGTCGAAGAAGAGCTTCACCGCCGGAGTGGCCTTCAGCGCCACGCCTGCGACCAACTGCGCCGGCAGCGGTATCGCCGTCGTCGCCGACTGGTTGCTCAGCTTGCCGCCGCTCGCGAACTGCGGGGCCAGGAGGGCATCCACCGGCGAACCGCCGAGCGAGGGCGGAAGCTTGTAGCCGGTCATGATCTGGGTCGTCGTGATCGCGCCTTCCGAAATGGTGACCTTCTGCCCGGAAAGATACCGGATGCCGAACGAGAGGCGATCGCTGGCCCTGAGGAGCAGGCCGAGATGATAGCCGGCGTGCAAGGCGTTGCCCTTTAGCTGCACATCGGCGAAGTCCGTGTTCGCCGGGATGCCGACGGCCACGAACGTGGGCCCGGTGGACGTCAGCAACTGGGTGGAAAGGTCCACGCGCTGCCGGAGTTCGACGTTCAGATACGTCAGGTCCACGCCGATGCCGACCGAGAGCTTGTCGCTGAGCTTGGCCGAGAAGGTGGGCTGAATGTAGACGCCCTGCACGACGCTCTTGTAGCCAAGGAATCGGCCCTGCGAGTTCTCCGGCCAGTCGGTCGTCAGCCCGTAAGGAGCGAACACGCCCACGCCGAACGCGTACTTCTTGGCGAACGGCATCGACAGGTAGATATTGGGCACCGGGTACCATTTGTTGTTGAGCGTGCTCACGCGGCCGTTGAGGGCGCCGCCCGACGTGTCGGTGAAGTTGCCGCGAGGACCAATCAGGGCGCCGCCAAGCGTGACCTGCATCGCCTCGACCGAGAGGGCGGCCGGGTTGAAGAAGATCCCGGACCCATCCGGGCACGGGTCGGCGACACCAGCGCCGCCGCGTCCCATCATACAGGCGCCCTGCTCGTAGACGCCAAATCCCTGTGCCGACACGGGGCCGGCCGCCAGGGCGCCAAGCACGACGGCGATCACGCAAATCGCTGAAAATCGATACATCGCTGCACTTCCTCCACTGCGGGGGCTCGCATCACCTTGCTGTTCCGGCTCACTCGTCGGTTGCGCCGCGGAAAAGGCTAGCATAGTCGCCCCGAACCGGGAAACAGTTTCTCATGACCCGGCCTGGTGGTCACCGGCCGCCGGCTGTCCGCGGGCTGCGAAAGGCGTTCGGGCCCACACGCGCGCTGGCCGGGGTGGACTTCGACGTCCTGCCGGGCGAGGTGCACGCGCTCGTCGGGGAGAACGGCGCGGGCAAGAGCACCCTGGTCAAGGTGCTCTCCGGCGCTCTCAGGGCGGACGCGGGAGACATCGAACTCGACGGCACGCCCTATCGCCCGACGACGCCGCTGGATGGCGCCAGGCGTGGCGATGGTCTACCAGGAACTGTCGCTGGTTCCACACCTCGACGTCGCCGAGAACATCCTCCTGGGCCGCGAACCGACGCGCCTCGGCCTGTTGAACCGCGGTGAGATGCGCCGCCGGGCGGCTGCCAGGCTGTGCGGCGTCAGGGTGCGCCGCGTGAAGGTGTCGGTCTACACGCTGGCGGCGCTGCTGGCCGGCGCGGCCGGGCTGATGCAGTTCTCGCGGCTGACGGTGGGCGACCCGACGGTGGCCATCGGCCTCGAGCTCGACATCATCGCCGCCGTCGTCATTGGCGGCGGGTCGCTGTCGGGAGGAGAGGGATCGATCCTCGGCGCGCTCGTGGGCGCGATGCTGATGACCGAGATCAAGACCGGCTGCACCCACGCAGGCCTGTCGGTCTGGGTGCAGGAGATGATCACCGGCGCGGTGCGGACTGACCTGCTATTTCCGGAAGCCGGGTCCCTTCAGCGAGCGGCCGGGCCGTTCGCTCGTGATCTTCCCGTCCGCCACAACGGCGCGGCCGTTCACGAGCACGTGGCGCACACCCACCGAGTAGTGCATCGGGTCTTCGAACGTCGAGACGTCGCGGATCTTCGCAGGGTCGAACACCGTGATGTCGGCGGCCATGCCGGGGCGCAGGATCCCGCGGTCCTGGAGGTGCACGCGCGTCGCGGGCTGGGAGGTCATCTTCCGGATCGCCTCCTCGAGCCGCAGCACCTTCTCGTCGCGGACGTATTTCCCGAGGATGCGCGCGAACGTGCCAAAGGCGCGCGGGTGTGACTTCGACTCCGACATCGGGCCGTCTTCGGCCTTCGCGCCCGAGTCGGTGTCGATGCTCACCAGCGGGTGCTTCAGCGCGGCCACGACGTCGTCTTCGCGCATGATCGAGATGACGACGTAGCTGTTGCCGCGGTCGGCGATGACGAGATCCATGACCGCGTCGCGCGGGTCCTTGCCCATCTGCTTGCCGATCGCGGTCAGCGTCATCCCCTCGTAGCGGCGCAAGCTTGGGTCGAGCACCGACGACAGCATCACGCCGTCACCGCCGCCAGAGCCGAACCACTGGTTCTCCCATCCGGGCGACGCCGGGTCTTCCATCTCCTTCTTGATCCGTTCGCGGTCGGCGGGCGTCTTCAGCCGGGCGAGCATCTGCTCGGTGCCTCCCTCGCGCGCCCACAGCGGCAGGCACGCGTCGAGGCCGTTGGACGCGCGGGTGTAGGGATACTGGTTGGCGGTGATATCCAGGCCGCGGGCGCGGGCCGCCTCGATCCGCGACAGCACCTCAGGCATCTTTCCCCAGTTCGCCTTGTAGGCCGTCTTGAGGTGCCAGATCTCGGCGGGGATCTTTGCCCGCTCCGCGATCTGGAACGTTTCGTCCAGCGCCTCGAACATCTTCCCGCTCTCCGAGCGGAGGTGCGTGAAGTAGACGCCGCCGTACGAGGCCGCGACGCGCGCGAGCGCCACCAGTTCGTCGGTGGACGCGAAGCGGTCGGGCATGTACTGAAGCGACGAGCTGACGCCGATCGCGCCATCTTCCATGGCACCGGCTACCAGCGTCTTCATCTGCTCCAGCTCGGCCTCGGTCGCGGGACGGTTGTCCTTGCCGACCACGTAGGCCCGCAGCCCGCCGGCGCCGACGAAAGTGGCCAGGTTGATCGCCGGGTGCGCGCGCTCGTCGAGCCGCTTGAAGTACTCGCCCAGCGTGTGCCAGTCCATCGCCACGCCGAAGTGCTTGTAGCCATCCGCCTGGTCCGCGAACAGGCGCTCGTTCATCGGCGCAATCGACGTCCCCTCCCCCGTCACCTCCGTCGTCACGCCCTGCATGATCTTGCTGGCGGCGCGGTTGTCCACGAGGACGTTGAACTCCGACTGGCCGAGCAGGTCGATGAACCCCGGGGACACCACCATCCCGATCGCATCGATGCGCGTGTTCGCGGTGGCGCCCTTCAGGTCGCCGATCGCGACAATGCGGTCGCCCTTGATGCCCACGTCGGCGACGAACCACGGCGCGCCCGTGCCGTCCACGATGCGGCCGCCGGCAATGACGACGTCCAACGAGTCTTGCGGCGCGGGCGGCGCGGACGCAGCGGCCGTGATGGTCAGCGCTGCCGCGGCGGCGACGGCGACGACCCAGGCAACAAGGCGAGTGGGATGAGTCAGCATGGGTAGATGCTACACCAACTTCGATGGCGGACGGCCGGCCAGCGCCGTCAACTGCCGCGGGCCGACGACGGCCATCAGCGCTTCGATCTCGTCGATCTCCTTCGGCACGCTCCTCGTCAGGACCTCGCATCCATCGCGGGTGACGAGAGGACCGTCTCCTCGATACGGATGCCGATGTGCTTCTCGGGGAAGTAGTAGAA
>JADGOB010000102.1 GCA_017883185.1 Acidobacteriota bacterium | reverse complement strand
TCTGCTCGACCTGGACCGCGGTGCCGTATGCCAGCTCTAGTCTGAGGAGAACAAATAGCGAAACATGCGGTATACTTGGCCGCATGTCGCCAGGTCTTCCTCCGGGACGACACGGTCGAGGCACCATCCTCAACCCGTCCAGCCGTTTCGACCGTCTCTCGATCGACCCCGATTCCGAAGCCGGGGTTGAAGACGGCGGCGTGAGAACCGAGTTCCTGAAGGACACAACCCGCTCGCTCATCACCCGCAACGACAGCCCCGACATCCCATTTGAGTTCAGCATCAACCCGTATCGCGGTTGCGAACACGGCTGTGTCTACTGCTATGCGCGGCCATATCACGAGTATCTCGGCCTGTCGGCCGGACTCGATTTCGAGACGAAGATCTTCGTCAAGGCGGACGCGCCCGAATTGCTGCGGCGCGAACTGGGCCGCCCATCGTGGAAGGGCGATCCGCTCGGCTTGTCGGGCGTCACGGACTGCTATCAGCCGGTCGAACGGCGGCTGGGCCTCACACGCCGCTGCCTGGAGGTGATGGTCGAATGCCGGCAGCCGGTCGGCGCGATCACCAAGGGCGCGCTCATCGCGCGCGACGCGGAGCTGTTCGGCGAACTGGCGCGTCACCAGGCTGCCGATGTCTGCGTGACGATCACGACGCTCGACGAACACCTCCGGAGGACCCTCGAACCGCGGGCCGCCACCGCCGACGCGCGACTGGACGCGTTGGCGCGCCTTGCCGAGCGCGGCGTGCCGGTTGGCGTGATGGTGGCGCCGGTCATCCCCGGTTTGACGGACCATGAGATCCCGCAAATCCTGGAACGCGCGCGCGAGGCGGGGGCGAGTTTCGCCGGGTTCACGATGCTGCGGCTGCCCCACGGCGTCGGCGCGCTGTTCGACGAATGGCTGACCGCCCACGTGCCGAACCAGCGGGAGAAGATCCTCGGCCGGCTTCGCCAGGTCCGCCACGGCCGCCTGACGGACGCCCACTTTGGCCATCGCATGAGCGGCGATGGACCGCTGGCCGATCTCGCCTCGCAGCTGTTCCAGCGCGCGCGGGAGCGCACCGGCCTGGCCGCGCGTCCGCGCCCGCTCTCGTCTGCCGCCTTCCGCAAGCCAGCCCGGCCGTGCCCGCTCTTCGACCAGAGGTCTCGCTGAGCGACGCGAGCGCCATCGACTTCACGTTCGGGCTCGAGTGCTGGAGCGGCGGCGGGTCGATGACGCTGAACGCGATGTTCCGCTACGCCGATCTCTGTAAGACCGGGATCTCGGAAGGCAAGGGGACGACGCTGCACTTCTATTCGCTGTTCACGCAGTACCTGAGCGAACACCTGCCAGCCGTCGTGAAGTAGAGCGCGGGGGCGCCGGTGGGGCAGGGCGCGGCAGCGCTGCGGTCGGGCAGGGCTTCAGCCCTGCCCTGCGATGAACTCGAGGCACAGCTGCGACCAGGTCTCCATCTGGTCGCGGCGGTCCAGTAGCTCGGGCAGCGTGAGGAACCTGAGGTCGGTGATGCACGCCTCGCCCTTGGAGACGTTCTCCTCGCCCAGCTCGCACAGGTGCACGATACCGAAATGGACCTGGCCGACCGGCGTCGAGTCGTCGTTGATGAGCGCGACGACGCGCGTCCGGAAGTGGCCGTCCATCCGCAGTTCCTCGTGCAGTTCTCGCTGGAGGGCCTCCTCGTAGAAGTCCAGGCCTGTCAGGAAGAGACTCTCGTCGCCGTGGTTGATGTGGCCCCCGATGCCGATCGATCCTTTGGCCACCAGCCTCTTTTCGCCCGACCCTTTGCCTCGCACGTAGTGAAGGTACGAGTCGCCCTTCTTGATCAACACGTAGGGGATGATCTGCTTCTGAGAAGGGTCCTCTTCCGCCCTGGCGCGAGGCACGAAGTGCGTGTTCTCCGCTTCCAGGATGCGTGGAACGTAGGCGGTAACGTCGGTTCGGATGCCCTGGAACGATCCGATCTCATCCAGCAGCGTTCGCGGGAAACACAGCACCATCTCTTCGCGCATTCGCAGCCCCCTGTCTTCACTGCCCACCCGGCCGTGTCCTGTAAGGTTACGGACAATTGACGCCGCTGGCAACTGCAGACCGGGTCAGTGCAGACCGGGTCAGCTGCCGGAGCGGCGCCGCGTTCCGCGTCGAGGCGTGCGGGCCGGCGGATCGACATGGCGCGGCGCGAAGCCGTCCCAGAGGCCCTGCAGCGTGCGTTCGATCACGACCTGTGGAAACCGGCCGTTGTGGGCGCCCATCCTCTCGAAGAAGGCGATGCACTCGGCGACCGAGAACACCAGCATGGCCGCGGCGATCTCCAGGCCGATCACCACGTCGTCATCCTCAATCGCCACGGCATCGACGCGTTCGCGTTGCACATGACGCCCGGGTTCCGCCTGCAGTGGTTCGAGAACGAGACGCGCACGATCGCCTACCAGGAACTCAGGCAGCCTCACGCCCGGTGCCTACCGGAACAACGGCCCGATCGACACATACAACCGCCGATGCCCGTCGAAGCCGACGCTGCCGCCCGCGAACACCGTGCCGAGCAGTGTCTCGAGGATGACGCCGGCCGACACGTTGCTGTGCCAGTTCGCCGTGCTCCATCGCTGGAACGCCGAGCCGGCCTCGAGCCACCCGCCCACGTAGATGTTTCCGCCCAGCACGTCCGCGGTCCGCCCGACCCGCTTCAAGTACCCACCCGCCCCGAAAAGATAGTTGGCGCCCCTCAGTTCATCGCTGTTGAACGCGCCCATCCGCAGCGGCCCGCCGAGCGAGAAGTCGTTGAAGAGCGGCTCGTCACCAAACGATGTCCCGGCGCCGAACCGGCCGAAGAGGCGATCCTGGCCGTGCACTCGCGTCATCCACAATCCGCTGATCTCGCCCTGCCAGAATTGCGATGGGCCCGTGAAGACCGTGAGGGGTTGCGCCGTGCTGACCGGGTGCGCGGTCGCGAAGTACCGAGCGACCTCGGTGGACAAGAAGACGCCCTGCGACGGCACGACCGGGCTGTTCTGCCCGTCGAACACGAATCGCATCGAGGCGAAGCGCTCGGTGCCTTCGGCTTCCGGGAGGACCGGGTTCCCGATGCGCAGGTGACTCCGGACATCGGCGAACTCGTAGCCGGCACGCAGTTCCGCGCGTCGGCCCGCGTTCACGCCCACGTCGATTCCCGCTCCCGCCCGCTTGACCCGGTACTCGCCGACCATGCGGTCTTCAGAGAAGGCATTCCGTCCGTACCGATCGAAGTAGAGTCGGGGCACCACGAACAGCCGCGTCCGGCCAATCGGCTCGTAGATCTCGCCCGCGATCCCCTGCCGCGTACCGAGAATGCCGTCGAGGCGGATTTCGGATCCCACCCCGACGGTGTCGTACATGGTGACCCGGCCCGACACGTTGACCGCGAAGTTGGAGGAGTCGATGTTGTTCAACTCCAGCCCGACGGCGAGATACGGCGGGCCGTAACTCTTCGCGCGCGCGAACACCAGCAACTCCGGCCCCTCCGGGCCGCTGGCGATGCGGTACGTGAGGTACTCGTATCGGTCGGTGCCGCCCACCCGCAGGATGCCCCGCGCCAGCCGCTCCGGGTCCACCGGCTTCCCGATGTTCTCGCTCAACTCCCGACGGATGAACTCCTGCTCCGGGGCCGGCACCCCGGTCACGACGATGCGCGTCGGAACGGGAACGTTCGTGCGGCGACGCGACTGCCTCGCGGCGGCGAAGACCTTGTAGTCCTCTTCGCTGACGGCGTACTTCAGCAACTGGTCGGACATCTTCTCGGCGGCCTTGTAGCCACGGTCCGCCAGTTCCTCGCTCTGGCGCCACGACATCGAGTTGAGGCCCGTCAGGTCCGGATCGATCACGAGGTCGGCCGACGCGAGCGCTTTCCTGCTGCCGGCAATCATCATCGTGTCGATCATCTTCCCAAGCAGCGCGAACAGCGACTGCTCGGCGTCCTTCTCCGCTTCGTCGGCGCCCACGTTTACGGCGATTACGATGTCTGCCCCCATCGCCCGCGTAACATCGGCGGGAACGTTGTTCAGCGTTCCGCCATCGACCAATAGCCAGTTCCCCATCGTGATCGGCGTGAACAACCCGGGGGTCGACATCGTGGCACGCATGGCCAGCGCCAGCGGCCCATTCCCGAGCACAACCATCTCGGCGGTCCGGAGATCGGTGGCCACGCACCGAAACGGGGTCGGCAGGTCGTCGAACGAGTCGAGGTCGGAGTACGGCAGCGCGATCTTGTCGAGCATGAGCGCGACCTGCTGGCCGGGGTTGAGGCCGCTCGGCAGCCTGAACCCGTGCTCGAGGCCGAACTCGAGGTGTGACGGGTAGGCGCGCTTGTCCTCCTTCCTTCGGAAGGTCTTGTACCTGAAGGGCGAATCGGAGAGGAACATCAGGTCCCAGTCGGTGTCGCGCATCAAGGTCGCCAACTCCGCAGGGCTCATCCCGGTGGCGTAGGCGCCGCCGAGGAGACCACCCACGCTCGTACCGGAGACCACGTCGATCGGGATACGGTGTTCCTCGAACCAGCGCAGCACGCCGACGTGCGCTAACCCCTTCGCGCTGCCGCCGCCCAGCGCAAGCCCGATGCGAGGGCGGGACGCTGCCGCGGCTGTCGCCGTCGCGGCTGACCCGCCCGGCACCTGCGCCGCGCTGACCGCTGCCGCGAGGGAGAGAACCACGGAAAGAACGACGCGAACGAAGGTGCTTGGCACGAAGTCCTTCTGCGCATTCACGCGCGTGACGACACCGAGGTCAGTTGTGGGGGAAACGAGGCGCCAACCGTCTGAAACCTGTCAGTCCCTTACGGACGAAGTTTTCGACGGCAGGGAAGAGAACCCTGCCGAGCCTCTGTGTTTCTGGCCCGGCTGGTTCGTTTATACCGCGACGAGCCTGGTATCGCAATCGGACTCTGGGATTATGCGGGGCGTTCGCGCCACGGTCCGCGGCTCAGAGGCCGATGACGGCGTAGATCATCGAGAGCACCACCAGGCCGATCATGCCCGGGGCGACGAGGTCGGCGGTCCGGCGGGAACCGAACACGTAGGTGTACACCATCTTCAGCACGTTGTTGCTGGCGCTGGCGATGATGACCGCCTGCACGATCTGCCGGTCGCCAATCCCGAAGTTGCCCTGGAGCAACGACACCACGAACGGCGTGATGTCCGAGAAACCGACGACGAACGACAGCATGCGGAGACCGACGTCCTTGAAGTACTCGAGGACATACTTGGTGGCGAAGGAGACGACCGCGAACAGGACCGCGAACAGCAGCGCGGCACTCAGTCATTCCGACGACTCGCTTGGCCGCCTCGAAACTTCTTGCCACGCACCAGTTCCTCGAGTTCGAGGTTGGCGCTGGCGATCAGGCGGAGGCCCACCTGGCGGTTGCGCACCGCGCCCAGGCGGCGGAAGGTCCTCTGTTCGAGCGCCTTCAGCAGCTTGGGCTGAATGGCCGCGTCCCTGTCGCCACTCTCGTCGCGAGAGCGGCCGGCCCTCGCTCAGCACCTGCTCCAGGTGCGAGCGCATCAACTCGGCGCCGGCCGGCGGTTCGCCAGCTATCGCCCGCTACTTCACGTCCTGTTCGCTGCGCTGCTGCAGCTGGCGCGTCGCCGGATCCGCCGGCGCCTCTCCAACACCCCATCCGTAGAACCCGTCGGGTCGGTAGCCGAGCGGCGCCGCGATGATATACCCGCGTTGTTCGGCCAGTCGCGGCAGGCGCTTCTCGTAGCTCTCGAAGAAGCTGTCCTCGCTCCCCCCGAGGCCGTGCAGCGCGACAATCAGCGGCATCGCCCGCGTCTTGTCATAGCGGGTAGGCACGTAGATTCGGTAGGGCAGGATTTCGCCGGCCGACTTCAAGACATAGTGCCGCTTGATATCGCCCGTGCGGCCGCAAACGGATCCCGGCCCGACGTCCCCGCCGCCAGTGCGGCCTCGGCGACAGACAGTTCCTTCGCCAGGTCCATGGCCCCGAGCGAGATCCGCGAGAGGTTGACGGTGTGGACGTCGAGCCTGACGACGCAAGGCTTCGACGAGTCGGTGATGGTCCGGTCCGTTCGGAGCACCAGCGAGCGGGCGTATTCGAGTGGCTCGGTCCATGGCGTGCCCCCGAGGAGGGCGGTCCCCTTGGCGAGCAGGCGGCGGGCGTCGCCCGTCCTCCCGAGCCGGAGCGCGTCGGACAGTTCCCGCTCGAGCGTGGCCAGCGTGTCCTTCAGCTCGCCCTGAGGATTCGTCGTCGCCCCTGTTCTCCTCCGCTCAGAACACGCGCGTATCGACGCGGCCCAACAGATCGGACCCGAAGTCGTAAACGATGAACCGGATGTTCTGCGTGCCGCGGATGATCGGGAATTGAATCATGTACGGAAACCCGTCCTTCAGGAAGCGCGCGTATTCCTCTTGGCTCAACTTCAGCGGCAGCGACTGCACGTGCGTCCCCATCGGGTTGGCCCCGCTATCGAAGCCGAAGACCGCGAGGTTGAGCAGGCCGACGCGCGATCCGTCGAGTGTCGCGACCTTGACCTTCGACAGGTCGATCTTGCCCTCGACGGCGAGGCTGCCGCCCCCGCGCTGCGACGCCGATGCCTTCACCTTGATATCGTTCACCTCGCGCCGAAAATTCCCGGCCGCAGCGAGCCGATCGTTGGTGACGAACGAACGGCGGTTGAACGCGCCGACCTCCTGTTCACGGAAGTACCCGTGCCGGAACAGCACCGTGACGTCGGGGCGGTTCACCTTCACGGCAATGCTCCGGTAGCCGCCGTCCCACGCCTTGTTCGAGGCCTGGTAGCCGAGCACGTAGCCTGTTCTGGTCGCCTCGTCCAGCCGGTCGAGCGCCGCCTGTCCCTTCTCCATAATCGCCGGTAACCCCCCGGTCAGTTCCGAGATCTTCCTCAGGCTCCTGAACGACATCGCCTGCTGCATCGTCGCGTTCATCTCCTTGCTAATCTCGGCCGCCAGGAGGCCGCCGGCCTGGAGCGTGTGGACCGACGTCCGCGCGTCGTTCGCGACGGACGCAAGTGCCCGATCGTTCTCGTCGCTCGGCCAGATCAACCCCTTCTCGGTGACGAAGAGCACGTGCTTTTCGCCGTCGAAACGCCGCAGGTACTCCATCAACGCCGTCAGGTTTCCCTGGTCCTGGAGCGTGGTGGCGCTCGACGCCATGAAGTCGTCGAGGGACATCTCGCCGAACGCCTTCCGTTCGATCACCTCGGCCGACGTCGGGTTCGCCGGTTTCGCGCTCGGCCCGAGGATCATCTCGTCGATCTTCGTCTGCAGCTTCTTGGGGATGACCCGGTTGCCGTAGAGCGGCGCCATCCCGGTGACGCCCAACTGCTGGCCCAGCTCGAAATCCACGGCCTCGTGCGACTTCTTGAACCGTTCGAGCGCCTCCGCGACTTTCTGATGGTCGGTCGTGAACGAGAGCGCACGGTCGTAGGCGAACAGCGCCACCTGGTCCTGCGGCAACAGCCCGGTCTTCACGAAGCGCAGCAGGCCGCTGATGCTTCTCGACGGCTCCTCGAGCCGGCCCAGGCCCAGCGCGATGATGAACATGCGGCGATTCTGCGGGGATAAGGTCATGCCCGTGCGGAGGGTCAGTGCCGCGTCGGGCGACGACGTGTCGAGCGCGAGCGCCTGCAGGGTGAAGTGCCGGACCTGCTGAGGGACTCCGTCCTCGAGCACGGCGAAGTCTGCCTGTTTCAGGTCGGTGACCGGCTTGCCGGACCGGTCGAAGACGTGGACGTTCACCGGAACCAGGTCGAGCGCGGCTTGCGCGGCCGGCGCCTGCGGTCGCGCATGCACGACCGGGAAGCCGACCAGCACCATCAACAACACGATCATGAAGGCACATGACAGGCGTCGCGACATCGGGCACCTCTCGGCCAGGCGCGTGGGTCAGTACGCTGGCGGATCACGGGGTTCGCGGCTGAGTGGTCAGCCACCTGACTACGGCGGCATTCGGCCGACGAAGGGCGATGCGCCGCCATAATTAAGCGGCGGACCACTGAGGACCGCGACTTTCGACCCGAGAGAGCTTGATCCGCACCGTCGCTCTTGTCAAGCGACGCTGTGGAGTGATGCTGCGGAGTGGTCAGTGGGGAGTGCTGAGGGGTGTGCCGGGTGGGGCCGGCCAGGCCGGGTCGCCGGTTTCGCGTTGCGACAAGCCGGGGCGCGCAGCCAGCATCAGTGGAGCGGTGGGACACCCAAACCGGACTGTGGCTGCCTGGTGCGCTCCCTGAGGGGTCGATTCGAACCCTCCGGCAAGGACCGGGACCGCCATCGCGACGGCAAGCGCCGCGAGCGTCAAGCCGGTGACGTGGAACAGGCCCCGCATGCGCACCTCTACTTATGCCCCGAGGCGTCCTTCGCGGCCGGTTCGGCAGCGAGTTGAACCGGTTCGCTGAACCGCACCCCGCCGGTCGAGAACTCGTAGAACGCGCCGACCACCTGAATCTCGCCTGCCTGGGCCAGATGCTTCACGACCGCGCTCTTGACGAGGATGTCGTTGACGACCTGCTCCACGTTGGCGAGGATGGCGTCGCGCAGGTGGGCGAGATCCGCCGGAGTGCTCATCCGGTCGAATGCCGGTTTGATGGCCCCGATCAACGCGCCGAGGTTCGGACCCATCAACGGTGCTCCCGGCTTCGTCTCGACGGCCGTCTTCACCGCGCCGCACGTCTCGTGGCCCATCACGACGAGCAGCGGCGTTTTCAGGTGCTCCGCGCCGCACCACCAGCACGAGTGCCGCTGACAACATGATCCGACCGTGTCGCATCTGGCGCCTCCAGCTCCTGGCTACCTGCGCGCGGACGTATTGGTGCCGCGCGGACCGCCCTGACGACACAATCGGCCGGCCAATGCTGAACTTGAGGCGGTCTGAATTCGATTCAGCTGTTCGGGCAGCAGGTGCCCGCTCCCGACGGGAAAAACAGGGTGACGCCGAAGGTGCCTGCCGCGAGGCCGACCCGAAGTTCACCGTCGTGCCGAAGGGCGGCTCAACCAAAGTTCCCGATCCGAAGGGTGCCGAAGCCGCTCTGCGGGAAATGACCCCACTGATCACCGCGACCACGAGGCCATCGAGTTGTTGCCGAGCCGCGTCACCTGGCGCAGATCGTCGCCCGTCCGCGTCATCGTCCAGACCTGCTGCGTGCCGCTGCGGGTGGACGTGAACGCGATGTGACGGCCGTTCGGCGAGAATGTCGGGCTCTCGTTCTGCGGACCGTGCGTCAGCTGCCGGTTCACGCCCGTGGCCGGATCGATGACCTTGATGTCAAATCCCGTCTTCGTGCGCGAGACGTACGCAATCTCGTTCACCCGGCCGGGCGACCAGCTCGGGCGGTCGCAGTACTTCTCCGTGGTCACCGCTCGCGGGTTCGATCCATCCGCGTCCATCACCCAGATCTGCGGCGAGCCCGTTCGGTTCGAGGTGAACGCGATCTGCGCCCCCGTCGGCGACCACGCCGGCGACGTGTCGATCGCCCAGTGCGTCGTCAGGCGCCGGAGCCCGGAGCCGTCCGTGTTCATCACGTAGATGTCCTCGTTGCCGTCGCGGTTCGACGTGAACGCGAGGCGTGCGCCATCCTGCGACCACGCGGGCAGCCAGTTCTTGCCGCGCCCGCCCGTCGGCGTGTCCTGCCGACGCTCCTCGATGTGCGTGACGAAGACATCCTGGTAGCCGCGGCGATACGACGTGTAGGCGATCGCCCGGCCGTCGGATGACCAGCTGGGGGTGAGGTCGAGGTCGCCGTCCGTGGTAATCCGCCGGTCGTTGTGGCCGTCGTAGTCGGCGACGAAGATCTCCTTCACCCTCCGCCGTGACCCGGTAGGCTCGTTGAAGCTCCCCGAGCGGTCGGACACGAATGCCAGTCGCGAGTGCGCGAGACCCTGGATCCCGGCCTGGGCCGACAGAATCTCGTTGGCCGCCACGTGCGCGAGGAGCCGGGGGTTCGTCTCCGGGCCGACGTACTCACGGCCGAACGCCAACTGGCGGCTCGTCACCTCGCGAATCCGCACCTCGAGATGAAGTGTGCCTCCGCTCTCCCGACTGACCTCGCCGGATACGACCGCGTCAGCCTCCTGCGGCTTCCCCCCGTCGGCTGGCGGCGTGGCTGGCAGGACCTCGAAGACGCCTTCGAACTGGAGGTCGGCCCATAGCACCTCGCCCAGCGTCTTCGCGAGGCCTTCGAGATCCGGCGTGCCGCGGGTGACCGTCACCCCCGCCAGGGCGTAGCGCGGCACGCCGCCGTGCGGCCCCCTGATCGTGATGGAGTGCTCGCGCTCCTTTCTTGGCGCGCGCGGGCACCGGCCTGGCCCTGAATCGAGGACCAGCGTGACGATCACCGCGAAGCCGAACAGGACGAGCGCGGCAAGGCGGAAGGGGCGCGGCATCTGTTCGCGGCTACTGGACGCCGAGCCGCTTGGCCAGCCGGAGGTGCCGAATCGATTGCTCGAGCCGCTCGTTGCATCGTTCGGTTAGTGGATCGCCATGCCCGAAGTAGATCGTCTCGACCGGTTTGGCGGCCATGCGCGCGAGCGCCGCGATGAACTCGTCACGGTACGAGTGGTCGTCGGAGTGGATCAGGACGGGCGTGTCGCCGACGAACAGCGCGCGCTGCGTCTTCACGTCGTCGATCTTGCTCCAGTCGCCGAGGAGGAAGTAGACGTTGCTGCTGTAGATTCGCTCGTTCCGCTCCAGGCACCGTACGCGCATCGAGATCAATTGTAATCCAGCCCTGGGGTCAGGTCGACCTGACCCCACGGAGTACGACGCCGATGCGGCGCAGGCCTTCGGTGATGTACTCCGGCCGGCCGCCGTACCAGATCCGCAGGTAGCCTTCGAGGCCCACGTGGCTCCCCGGCACCACGAGCGTGCTCTGCTCCGTGCGGATCCGCTCGCACAAGTCGATGCTCGGGATGCTGGAGCGGTAGCGCACGAGCGTCATCGCCCCCGCCCGGGGCTGGTTGAACTCGAGCAGGTCGCCGAAACCCGCCGCCCAGCCGGCAATGATCGGCAGGTTGTCGCTGAGGATCGCCCGCGTGCGCGCGTACAACTTCTCTCGGTTCGCGGGCGCCACCGCGACCCTCGCCACCATGTCCGACAGCTTGTTGGGACCGATGGTCAGGTAGTCGTGCTGGCTCCAGCAGGTGGCGACGAGCGACCTCGGACCGATCATCCACCCGATCCGCACACCGGGAATCCCGTACGCCTTCGACAACCCGCTGGTGACAACCACCTTCTCGCTCATGCCCCAAAAGCTCTTCGTGCGCTCCCCTTCGAGTTCGGCCCCGAGGTACACCTCGTCCGCAAGGAGCGTGGTGTTCGTTTCCTCGCATCGCCGCACGATGCGCCGCATGGCCTCGTCGGAGAGCACCGCCCCGGACGGGTTGTTGGGATTCGAGAGATAGAGCAGGCGCGTGCGGGGATTCACCGCGCGCTCGAACTCGTCCCAATCCGGCTCCCAGTTGCACTCGGGTCGGAGACGGAACGTCCTCACCGACGCCTGCAGGCTCTGAGGCACGCCCCACAACTGCATGTAGTTGGGGATCTCCATCGCCATCTCGTCGCCTGGCTCCAGCAGGCTGAGGGCCACGAGGTAGTTCGCTTCGGATGTGCCGTTGGTCACCTCGATGTGATCCACCGTGGAACCGGGGTAGATCGCGGCGAGGCGCTCGCGAAGGGGCAGCGTGCCATTCGACTGGCTGTACCCCAGGGGCATGTCGAGCGCGTTGTCGAGGCCCAGGCCCATCTCGACGAGGCCGCGCAGGGTCATGGGACGGACGCCGCTCTCGCTCATGTCGAACTCAACCAGGTTCTCCCAGGTTGACTGCATGCGCTCCATCTGGAAGTTCGGGATTCTCATCGGTGCCTTTCTCGGGGGCTGTATCGGTGTCAAGCGTGTATATTCTATGCTTTATGCCCATGCCGCACGACACTCCGTTGATGCCCGCTGGGGCAGCTGGCTCGTCCGGGGCCGATGCCGATGCCGATGCCCCTCGACTGGAACCGATTGTCGTCCTGACCGAGCGGGAGATTCGGAGCGTGGTGGCGCTGGATCTCCAGGCGCTGGCGGCCATCGAGGACGCGTTCACGCGTCTGGCCGACGGCCAGGCGGACGTGCCGCCCATCGTCGGCCTGTTCGTGCCGCGCCGCCGTGGCGAGGTGGATGTGAAGGCGGCTTACATCCACGGGCTGCCGAGCCTGGCGGTCAAGATCGCGTCAGGGTTCTTCGACAACAGTCTGTGGGGCCTGCCAAGCGGCAGCGGCCTGATGGTGGTGCTGAGCACGCGCACCGGGTTTCCACAGGCGATCCTGCTCGACAATGGCTACCTGACCGACGTCCGCACGGCGCTGGCCGGTGCGGCGGCGGCGAAGTACCTGGCGCCGGAACGCGTGCGCACGGTGGGAGTGATCGGCGCGGGCACTCAAGGGCGTTACCAGGCGCGCGCGCTGCGGCTGGTGCGGCGGTTCGAGCGGGTGCTGGTCTACGACCACTCGCCGGCCGCCGTTGATGCGTACGTGAGCGAACTGCCGGGGCTGCTGAAGGCCGATGACGCCAGACTGACGTCCACCGCCGGCGGCGACGGCTCACGAGAAGACATCGTCGTCGGGCCGGCGGATCCGGAAACGCTCGTGCGCGAGAGCGATGTCGTCATCACCTGCACCCCGTCTCATCAGCCGATCGTGCGGGCGGAGTGGCTCCACCCAGGCCTGCACATCACGGCGATCGGTGCGGACATCCCCGAGAAGCAGGAACTGCAAGGTGAAGTGCTGGGACGCGCGAACCGCCTGGCCTGCGATCTGAAGACGCAGTGTTTCGCGCGCGGCGAGTTCTACCACGCGATGACGACCGGCGCGATCGGCGCCGACGTCCCGGTGGCCGAACTGGGCGAGTTGACGTCGAGGCGGACGCACGGCCGCGAGCGCGCCGACGAGATCACCGTGTGCGCGCTGACTGGAGTCGGCGTCCAGGACACGGCCATCGCGCTCCTCGCGTTCGGACGCGCTGCCGCCGCCCGGCTCGGCACGAGGTTCCCGGTCGGAGGCGATAGCGCATCGTGAACGGGCCCGTCACATCCACGCAGGGCATCGGTGCCGCGACGCGCGCCCCGGGTCGCGCGCAGGCCTTGGCGCTCGTCGCGGTGCTCCTCTCGCATGGCTGGTGGCGGGCAGATCAAGGTCACCTACAACGGGACCGTGTGCAGCATTCCCGTCAGCGGAACCCAGATCGTGAAGCGAAGGTAGCCGCCACGCGGCCGGCTTCGCCCAGGCGGACGACATCGAGCCAGACGACGTAGAGGCACGTGCGGCGCAGGCGTCACGGGACTACAGCGGGCGAATCTTGATACCGCGGAAAGAGATCTTGTTTCCGTGGTCCTGCAGGCCGATCCTGCCTCGCTTCGCCCGCCCGTAGCCCGGGTAGTCCTTCCACTTCCCCGCCTTCACGAGACGCTCCCACTCGGGCGTCCAGAGGTCGTACTCCACCACCTTTGCGCCG
>JADGOB010000035.1 GCA_017883185.1 Acidobacteriota bacterium | reverse complement strand
CTTCACGGCGTCGAGCTTCTTGTCGCCGCCCAGCGCCTCCCGCGCGCCCGTAAGGATCGCGTTCACGTCTCCGCCCTGCGCGAACACGAGCGCCTGCGCCGCGACGACTCCCGCCAGCCCCAGCAGCCTGACCTTGTTCACCATCGGTGTCACCCTCCGCATGTCGTTCTCCGTTTACCATAACCCGGTCGAGCCGGAACCAAAGAGGCTCGGCCTGGCCGAATCGGCGCAAAACCACCCCGGGCGCAAAAAATACCCCGGGAGCGATTTTCTCACTGGTGATATTCAGTTTGCGCGGGGGAGAAGTTCCACGAAATATCCCGCCGTCCTGCCCGTGAACTGGAGGCAAGCTCCCGCTCATTCCGGTTTAGACGTTAGTATGGTCGGTCAGGTTCGCGGTCTGGCAGGAACTGGGGCATCCGATGGGAACAGGTGCGCGGCGAACGTCGATGGTGGCTCCGGGGCTGGTCTGCCTTGTCGTGCTAAGTACTCGCCGAGGGCGGGACGATCGCAACGCGGGGGGCGCGGCCGGTCAACCGGCCGCGCTTAAGACAGCTTCCAGGGGACCCCCAGAAACGTGCTTCAACCGTGACGATCTCAGCCCTGGAAGATGTCTAGACGTTTTCTTTCTTGTGGCATTCCGGGCACTTCATCGGCGCCTTCTTGCCAGCGGCATTCTGCTTGACGTGGCAGTCGATGCACGTGCCGCCCTTCGCCATCGCCGCGTGGAATGCGCCCTGGGTCGCGGTCTTCATCGGCGCCGTGGCCACCTTGGTGTGGCAGGTCTGGCAAGGCTCGTGGGCAACCTTCGACGCATGCTCAGGCTTCGAGGCATGGTGGCAGGTCTCGCACTTCACGCCTTCCATCTTGCTGTGCTTCGCGTGGTCGAACTTCACGCCACCAAGCGGCGCGCCCTTCAGCACCACGGTTCCAGGCACCTTCTCCTGGGCGGACGCGATGCCGGACATAAAGGCGGCCACGGCAAACACGGACAGAACCACGAGGAATTTCTTCATGTGTGCTCCTTGGATTGAATTACCAGACGAGAACGTTGCAGCCCGGATTGTACCGCAGTGTTGAGAATTGTCCAGAGGTCATCTCGAGAGTAAGACAAACTGTCTCATGCTGAGCGAAAAGAACTTCTGGAATTCAACGGTGGAGCCCGCCTCCCGTCCCGATGCGGCGGTGCCGTCCCGTGTGGACGTGGCCATTGTCGGTGGCGGCTATGCGGGGCTGTCCGCGGCCCGCGTGCTTGCGAGGTCGGGCGCCAGGGTGGCGGTCCTGGAGCAGGAAACGGTGGGATGGGGCGCGTCGAGCCGGAACGCGGGAATGGTTCTCACGGGGATGAAGCTGGGTCCCGAGGCGCTCGTGAAGAAGTACGGCGAAGCGCGCGCACGGCGGATGTTCGCCTTTTCGCTGTCCGCCATCGACACGGTCGAGCGCATCGTCAACGAAGAGCAGATCGCGTGCGGGTTTGCGCGCTCCGGTCACCTCGAGGCGGCCTGGAAGCCGGCCCACTTCGCCGGCTACGCGGCTGCGGCCGAGTTCATGGAGAAGACATTCGGCCACCGCGTGCAGGTGATTCCGAAGGCCGACCTCCACGCGGAGATCGGTTCCGACCTCTACCACGGTGGGATGGTGGACGAGGTGTCGGCCAGCGTCAACCCTGAGCAGTTCGTGCTGGGGCTGGCGGACGCGGCGCGGCGTGCCGGCGCCCTCATCCACGAGCAGACGAGGGTCCGAAGCGTGGGGCGAGCGGCGGGGCGGTTTACGGTCGCAACCGACCGCGGCACGATCGACGCGGAACGTGTGTTCGTCGGCACCGGGGGCTACACCGGTCCCGCGACCCCGGCGCTCCGGCGACGGGTGATCCCGATCGGCTCGTACATCATCGCGTCCGCGCCGCTGTCGGACGCGCTGGCGCGGCAGGTCATCCCGCGTCGGCGGATGGTCTTCGACTCGAAGCATTTTCTCTACTACTTCCGCCTGACGCCCGACAACCGCATGCTGTTTGGCGGCCGCGCGGCCTTCCGGCCGGAAACACCGATGTCAACGCGGCGAAGCGCCGAGATCCTGCGCCAGGGAATGGTCCAGGTCTTCCCGCAACTGTCGGCCACCCCGGTCGAGTTCGTCTGGGGCGGTCGCGTGGATTTCACCTACGACGTCATGCCGCACGCCGGCGTCCTCGACGACCTCTACTACGCGATCGGGTTCGGCGGACACGGCGTGGCGATTGCGACCAGCCTTGGGGAATCGGTGGCGCGGCAGATGCTGGGCCAGGCCGCGGACCACCCGCTCGTCGGCCTGCCGTTTCCCGCGGTCCCGCTCTACAACGGCAACCCGCTCGTGCACCTGCCCGCGGCATGGATGTACTACAAAGTGCTCGACTGGGTCTCGTAGCAAGGCGAGTCGGAACTGACGACGAAGGGTCGGAACTGACGATGAAGGGTCGGAACTGACGACGAAGGGTCGGAACTGACGATGAAGGGTCGGAACTGACGATGAAGGGTCGGAACTGATGCGGTCAGTCGGGACACGAGGACTCGCCGGCACCGCCCCCCGCCGGCCGGTGAGGCGGCGGACGCGGCCCGGGCTGCTGCGCCGGGCTCCGCTCGGAAGACCTCGCAAGTCGCCCGCCGCCCCAGCCCGGTCCACGTCCGTCTCTGTCGTCTGGCCGGCGGCTGTGGGGCGACAGCGATGCCTCTGGTTGGGCGGCTCGCGAATCCGTATAAAATGGGAGCTATGCTACCAACTACCGGGGCTCCTTCGGCTTCCAGTGGGCCGTCTGCTCGCGGCGGTGTACTCTCGTCGGCCACCGCGGTCCGGCCCGCGCAGTTCACGACGATCTCGGGACGGCCGGTCGCGCGGCTCTACACCCCGGAGGACGTGTCCGGGCTCGACTATGGCCGCGACCTGAACGATCCCGGCGGTTTTCCGTACACGCGCGGCATTCACCCGAGCGGCTATCGCGGCAAGCTGTGGACGATGCGGCAGTTTGCGGGGTTCGGGACGCCGGAGGACACCAACGCGCGCTACAAGGAACTGCTGCGCAATGGCGGCACCGGGTTGAGCGTGGCGTTCGACCTGCCGACGCTGATGGGGCGCGATCCGGACCACGCGCTGTCGCTCGGCGAAGTGGGGAAGTGCGGCGTCTCGATCGCGTCGCTCGCCGACATGGAAACGTTGTTCGAGGGGATCTCCCTTGCCGACATCACCACGTCGATGACGATCAACTCGCCCGCCTCGATGATCTTCGCCATGTACCTGGTGGTGGCGGAGCGGCAGGGTGCGGACTGGCGGAAGATCTCCGGCACGATCCAGAACGACATCCTGAAAGAGTTCATCGCGCAGAAGGAGTACATCTACCCGCCGAGGCCGTCGATGCGCCTCATCACGGATGTGTTCTCCTACTGCGCCCGCGAGGTGCCGCGGTGGAACACGATCTCGGTGAGCGGGTATCACATCCGCGAGGCGGGGGCGACCGCGCTCCAGGAGCTCGCGTTCACGCTGCGTGATGGCATCGAGTACGTCCAGTACGGCGTGGATGCCGGCCTCGACGTGGACGAGTTCGTCCCGCGGATCTCCTTTTTCTTCAACGCGCACAGCGATTTCTTCGAGGAGATCGCGAAGTACCGGGCGGCCCGCCGGATCTGGGCGCGCGTGATGCGGGACCGCTTCCACGCGAAAGACGAGCGGTCGCTGAAGCTGCGCTTCCACACGCAGACGGCCGGCGTCTCGCTCACGGCGCAGCAGCCGTACAACAACGTCGTCCGCACCGCGATCCAGGCGCTGGGCGCCGTCCTCGGCGGCACGCAGTCGCTCCACACGAATTCACTCGACGAGGCGCTTGCGCTCCCGACGAGCGAGGCTGTCACGATCGCGCTCCGAACGCAGCAGGTCATCGCCCACGAATGCGGCGTGGCCAACGTCGTCGATCCGCTCGGCGGATCCTACTTCGTGGAGAAGCTGACCCTCGACATGGAGCGCGAGGCCCTCGAGATCTTCAGGACGATCGATGACATGGGCGGCATGGTCTCGGCCATCGAACAGGGATATCCGCAGCAGGCAGTAGCCGAAAGCGCCTACCTGTTTCAGCAGGCCATCGAGCGGCGCGAGAAGCTCATCGTCGGCGTCAACGACTTCGTCGCGGACGTCGAGACGCCGGTGCCGACGCTCTACATCGACGAGGCGGCGGCCGACCGGCAACTGGCCAAGCTCGAGCAGGTGCGCCGCGAGCGCGACAACGGCCACGTCACGCGCGCGCTCGACCGGCTGCGCGACGTCGGCGCCGGGTCGGGCAACACGATGGAGCCGATCCTCGAGGCGGTCCGCGCCTACGCCACCGTGGGCGAGATGTGCGACGCACTCCGCGACGTGTGGGGCGAATACGAAGAAGTGCCGGTGGTGTGACGGCCGGCCTGCGCCTTCCGGCTCGCGGCTGGCGGCCAACACACCGCCGCACCGATTCGTGGGCAGGACCGCACGTCGAAAGGCGCAAGCCTCTGAGGTGACCATGCGACGAATTCGAGTTGTCATCGCCAAGCCCGGGCTCGACGGACACGACCGGGGCGCCAAGGTCATCGCCCGCGCCCTGCGGGACGCCGGCATGGAGGTCATCTATACCGGCCTCCGCCAGACGCCCGAGCAGGTGGTGGCCGCGGCGCTCCAGGAAGACGCGGACGTCATCGGCCTCTCGATCCTGTCCGGCGCTCACACCCATATCTGCCCGCGGGTGATGGACCTGGTGCGCCAGCACGGACTCGACGACGTCCTGGTGGTCGTCGGCGGAATCATCCCTGACCTCGACGTTCCCAAACTCGAGGCTATCGGGATTAAGGGAATCTTCCGGCCCGGCAGTGCGATGAAGGAGATCGTGGGCTTCATCGAGCAGAACGTTCGGGCCCGGCGCAACTCCTGAACCGCCTGTCGCTTGAGGGCGCTGAGGCCGATATGGAGATGTGTGGCCTCCCAGCTCGGGTGGCCTCAGTGGGGACCGAATGCCGTACAAACTCCTGCTCGCAGACGACAGTGTCACGATTCAGCGGGTGATCGAGCTCACCTTCGCCGATGAAGACGTCAAGGTGACGGCGGTCGGTGACGGCCAGCAGGCGATCGATCGCATCCTGGTCGAGCGCCCGGACATCGTGCTGGCCGACGTCGGGATGCCGAAGCGTGACGGGTACGAAGTGGCGGCGTTCATCAAGGACGACCCGGCTCTCGCGCACATCCCCGTGCTGCTCCTCACGGGCGCGTTCGAGCCGGTGGACGAAGAGCGTGCGCGGTCGATCCGTTGCAACGGCGTCCTGGCCAAGCCGTTCGAGCCACAGTTGCTGATTAACCGTGTGAAGGAACTGCTGAGCGGCGTGGTGCCTTCCTCAGACGCGCAGGTTGCCGAGCAACCGCCCGCGGACCAGCCGGCCGTGGTCGTGGTTCTCCAGATCGAGCCGGACACCGGCAACGCCCCGCTCGTCGCTGTTGAGGACGCCAGCGGCAGCGAGTTCGAGGAGGACGCGACCGTGCGGATGCCGCGGCCGCCGATGGTGCCAGCGGAGAATGATCTCCGCCTGGATGTGGAATCGCTGAACCTGCGTTCGGAGCCGGCTCCCTCGGCCGACGGCTCCCTCGACGACTACTTCGATCGCCTCGATGCGGCGTTTGCACATCTGACCGGCGCCCCGTCGGGCCGCGAGGCCGCGACGACGTCGAAGGCGCAGGGAGCCGACCCGTGGGCGGCGGCGGTCAGGGCAACGCACGAGTGGCCTGCTGTCCCGGCGACGCCGGTCGGCACGGACACCGGCGTCGTGTTCCCGGATTTCACCCGCGAACCAGGACTCGATCCGGATCGCGTCCGTCCGGATGTCTTCGGCCCAGGGCCGGCGTTCGGCGCCTCGTCATCGCCGGGCGACGACCTCGAAGCGGCCGCCTCGGCTGCCGCGCCGCTGGCCACGGACGCGTATGCCGCGCTGCCGGTCTCTGAGGCGTTTGCCGCGCTCCTCGACGCCGAGCGCGAGCACGGCGCCGACGTGATCCATCGGCATGACGCGGGAGCGGTCGTCACTGTCATGCTTCCGGGCACGGTGGTCACCGACACGTTCGTCTCCGACGTCGCGCGCCGGGTGCTCGAGCGCCTTGGCGAGCCTGCGTTCCGCGATGTCGTCTCCCAGGTCGTCTCGGCGACGGCGGAACGCCTTGTCTGCGAAGAGATCGAGCGCCTCAAGGCCTCGATCCGGTAGCCTCGAGACGACAATCCGGCTCGCGCCTTGCGACCCGCGGCTGGCGGCCTGCGACCTGCGGTTCGCGACTTGCGGCCCTGACTGCCCCGGATCCCGGCTCCCCGATCCCTGATCCCTGATCCCCGATTTCCGTTTCTCAATCATCTGTTCTTCCATTACGATTAATAGATCTATGCGTGAACTCTCCAAAGCCTTCGAACACTCCGAGGTCGATCCTCGCTGGTACGCGTTCTGGGAGTCGATTGGCGCGTTTCGCGCCAACCCGGCGTCCGGCAAGCCGCGGTTCAGCATGGTCATCCCGCCGCCCAATGTGACGGGCTCGCTTCACATGGGGCACGCGCTCAACCACACGCTGCCCGACATCATCGCCCGCTGGAAGCGGATGCAGGGCTACGACGTGCTGTGGCTGCCGGGCACCGACCACGCCGGCATCGCCACGCAGAACGTCGTCGAGAAGCAGTTGGCGCAGGAGGGCAAGACCCGCCACGACCTGGGGCGCGAGGCGTTCGAGGCCCGGGTGTGGGAGTGGGTGCGGCAGAGCCACGGCACGATCACCGGCCAGATGCGGAAGCTCGGCGAATCGGTGGACTGGACGCGCGAGCGGTTCACGCTGGACGAGCAGTTGTCGCGCGCGGTTCGCCGCGTGTTCGTCACGCTCTTCCACGAGGGGCTGATCTATCGGGGCACCTACATGGTGAACTGGTGCCCGCGCTGCCGGACCGCGCTGTCCGACCTCGAAGTGGTCCACAAGGACACGACCGGGAAGCTGTGGTACGTGCGCTACCCGGGCACCGACGGCGGTCCGGGCGTGACGGTCGCCACGACACGGCCCGAGACGATGCTCGGGGACACGGCCATTGCTGTCAATCCGAACGACGAGCGGTACCGCGACCGGATCGGCCAGACCGTTCGGCTGCCGATCGTTGGGCGCGAGCTGGCCATCGTGGCCGACGAGTTCGTCGATCCGGCGTTCGGCACCGGCGCCGTCAAGGTGACACCCGCGCACGACCCGAACGACTTCCAAATCGGGAAGCGGCACAACCTTCCCGAGGTGGCGGTCATTGACGAGGACGGCAGGATCACCGCGGCCGGCGGTTCCTACGCGGGGCTCGACCGCTTCAAGGCGAGGGCGGGGATCGTGGAGCAGCTCGAGCGGGAGGGATTGCTCGAGAAGGTGGTGGACCACCAGCACGCGGTTGGCACGTGCCAGCGCTGCAGCACGGTGGTCGAGCCGCTGGTCTCCACGCAGTGGTTCGTGAAGATCGAGCCGCTGGCCAAGGAAGCGATTCGCGTCGTGGAGGAAGGGCAGGTGCGGTTCCTGCCCGACAACTGGACGAAGACCTACTACGAGTGGATGTACAACATCCACGACTGGTGCATCTCGCGGCAGTTGTGGTGGGGACACCGGATCCCGGCGTGGTACTGCGACGCGTGCGACACGATGGTCGTGGCCGAACAGACGCCGGAGCGCTGCGAGTGTGGCGGCGCCTTGACGCAGGACAACGACGTCCTCGACACCTGGTTCAGCTCGCAGCTGTGGCCGTTCAGCACGATGGGCTGGCCGGACAAGACGGAGGATTTCCTCCGGTACTACCCGACCGACCTGATGCTCACCGCGTTCGACATCATCTTCTTCTGGGTCGCGCGGATGATCATGGCCGGCTCGAAGTTCGCCGGCGACATCCCGTTCCGCGCCGTGTACATCACCGGCCTGGTGCGCGACGAGCGCGGCCAGAAGATGAGCAAGTCGAAGGGGAACGTCGTGGACCCGCTCGAGGTGATGGACGAGATCGGGGCCGACGCCCTGCGCTTCACGCTGACCGCGATGGCGGGGCCCGGGATGGACATCCCGCTCTCGGAAGGCCGGATGACCGGCTATCGCCAGTTCATCAACAAGATTTGGAACGCGTCCCGGTTCGCGTTGATGAACCTCGGTGAGGATGCCACTCGCGGCGACGTGCCGGAGGCGAAGTCGCTCTGCCTCGTCCATCGCTGGATCCTGCACCGCCTGAACGTCGTGACGGGCGAGGTGAAGGAGGCATTCACCACCTACCGCTTCGACGTGGCCGCGGATCGGCTCTATCACTTCTTCTGGCACGAGTACGCCGACTGGTACATCGAGATGGTAAAGCAGCACCTGCAGGCGGAAGGCGCCGAGCGCGAGACGGCGCGCGCCGTGCTGATCGAGGTGCACGACCGCGTGCTGAGGCTGCTGCACCCGATTATCCCGTTCGTGACGGAGGAGTTGTGGCAGCACCTTCCGCGGCGCGCCGAGGACGGCCAGACGATCACCCTGGCGGCGTATCCCGAGCCGCGGGCCGACTGGGCCGACCAGGCCGCGGTTGGCGAGATCGAGCTGCTCCAGGGCATCGTCACGACAATCCGTACCGCGCGGGCCGAGCGGACGGTGAAGCCGTCCGAACGGATCAGCGCGACCGTTGAGGGTGCGGGCGCGTTTGCGGCGCGGGTCCTCGGTGAGCAGAAGGGGTACGTGCTGGCGCTCGCCGGGATGACGTCGCTTGCCTTCAGCGACGCCGCGCCGACACCGGCAGAGGGGACCGAGATCGTCACGCGGGTGTTCAACGATCTCCGCGTGCACATTCAGATGCCCCAGGCGGACCGGGGCGCGGAACTCGAGAAGCTGCGCAAGAAAGTCGCGGACACCGAGCGCGAGATGGTGAGCATCGACGGGAAGCTCGTAAACGAGAACTTCGTGTCGCGCGCGCCCGCCAAGGTGGTCGATGACACGAGGACCAGGCGCTCTGCGCTCGAGGTGCAGTTGCAGAAGCTCCAGGACACGCTGCGCGAGATGGGAGCGTAGGCGGTGAGCGGGCTCCCGCCGCTGGCGGCCGACCTGCCGGCCGGGTTTGTCGAGGCACTCGCACACCGGGCCGCTCGCCTGAGCGGGTTCGCGTCCCGGGTGGTCTGGTACGACTCGGTGTCGTCCACCAACGACGTGGCGGAGCGTGCGGCGGCGGCCGGCGCGGCGCACGGCACGGTGGTGGCCGCAGAGTGCCAGGAGAGCGGCCGGGGACGGATGGGGCGGACCTGGTTCTCTCCGCCTGGTGCCGGGCTCTACGTGTCGGTGGTGCTGAGGCCCGGCGAGATGGTCGGGGACTGGGACGCCCGCTCCGTCTCGGTCGCCTCGCGGATCACCCTCACGGCGGGCGTCGCGCTCGCCGAGGCGCTTCGCGCGTCAACCGGCCTCCCGGTGGAGATCAAATGGCCCAACGACCTCGTGGTCGGGCCGCGGAAGGTGTGCGGGATTCTTGCAGAGGCGGCCGCGGCAGGCGGCGAGCTGCGGCATGTCATCCTGGGATACGGCATCAACGTGCTGAGCGCCGCCTACCCGCCGGACATCGCGCATCGCGCGACGTCGATCGAGGCGGAAGTCGGGCGGGCCGTCGATCGGGCGGCGGTGTGGGCCGAATCGCTCGCGTGCCTGGCGGAACGGTTGACCGAGCTCTCGGTCGGGGGATTCGACCAGGTTCTCGACCGGTGGCGCGCGCTGTCGCCCTCATCCGTGGGGGCGCGCGTGGAGATTGTTGACACATCGGGATGGCACGCGGCCACGACCTCGGGCGTCGATCGCGACGGCGCCCTGCTGGTCACCGCCGACGGCGCGACCCGCCGCGTCATCGCCGGCGAAGTCCGATGGCTCGGCAGGTAGGGGTTAGGGGTTAGGGGTTAGGGAACAGGGCGGTGCCTGCTGCCCGCTGGCGGCTGCCGGCTGGCAGCTCGCAAGATCGCAAGGTCGCAAGGGATTGGGTTTTCACCATGCTGCTCGCCCTTGATATTGGCAACACCAACATCGTCGTCGGCGTGTTCCGCGACGACTGCCTGCTGCAGAGCTGGCGTTTGTCCACCCAGCGGCAGCGAACCGCAGACGAGATGGGCATGTGGGTGCTGCAGCTGTTCCAGCACGGTCAGCTCGCCCCGCGTGAGGTGGATGGCGTCGTCATGGCGTCGGTCGTGCCGACGCTGACGCGCCCGACCGTGGAGATGGCGAAGCGGTACTTCGACCGCCTCCCGCTCGTCGTCGAAGCCGGCGTGGACACCGGGATGCCGATCCTCTACGAGCCCCCGTCAGACGTGGGAGCGGACCGGATCGTGAACGGCGTGGCGGCGTACGAGCGCTACGGGCGCCCGGATGGCCGAGCCCTGATCGTGGTGGACTTCGGAACCGCGACCACGTTCGACGCGATCTCGGCGCGCGGGGAGTATCTGGGCGGTGTCATCTGCCCTGGTGTCAACATTTCCGCCGATGCGCTGTTCCAGCGGGCAGCCAGGCTGCCGAGGGTGGACGTGCGGCGCCCCGAGTCGGTCATCGGCCGCACGACCGTCGGGTCGATTCAGTCGGGGCTGTTCTTCGGCTACATCGGCCTGGTCGAAGGGATCGTCCAGCGCCTGCGTCGCGAGTTGGGCGACAGCGTGGCCTGCATCGCCACGGGCGGCCTCGCGGAGATGATCGCGTCCGACACGCCGATGATCGACGCGGTGGACCGGGATCTCACGCTGCACGGGCTCCGGCTGATCTGGAACAGGAACAAGGGGACCAAAGGGTAGGGGCCACGGCCGTTCGTCACTCTCATGGACAGCGATTCCTACTGCCGCGAGATCGAAGCGCACCTGTGCCGGAAGAACGCGGGCCACCTCGTGCGCGTGGTCGGGCCCGCCTTCCAGATGGTCACAGGCTGGGCCACGCAGGGCATTCCACTGAAGGTGGCCTTGCGCGGCATCGACCGCTGCGTCGAGCGTCGCGAGGCCAGGGCGCCGAGCCGGCGGCCGCTCCGCGTGGAGTTCTGCGAAGCCGACGTGCTCGAGGTGTTCGACCAATGGCGGAGGGCCGTCGGTGTGGGCACGGCGGGTGGCGGGGCGTTTCCAGTGGCGGCCGCGGATGCGGGCGGAGCGGGCGAACCGGCCGGAGAAGATCGGCGGACGAAGCCGGGGCACTCGCTGCGCGCGCATCTCGATCGTGTTGTGACGAGGCTGACCGACCGCGTGGCGGGCGGGGCCCTGGGCGGCGAGTTCGAGCGCGCGGTCGAGAGCATTCTCGCCGAGCTTGGCGAGGAGCGCTCTCTGAGCCGCAGCTTGCGGGGCGAGGCGCGCGCGGCGTTCGTCGCCAGGCTGCAGGCGATCGACGACGAGCTGCTGGCGGCCGCCTGCCAGGCGACACCGGCGGACGTGATGAACACGCTGCGGGTGGAAGCCGAACAGGATCTGGCTGGCTTCCGTGACCGGATGCCGGCCCAGGAATACGCGCGGGCAGTCGAGGCGGCGACCATCAAGCTGCTGCGCGACCGTCTCAAGCTGCCGGACGTCGCGTACGGACCGTAGGGTCGCCGGCAGCCGTCAGCCGCTTGCGCGGTTGGACACGGCGGCCGCCCGCCGCCAGGTTCCCCTGCACCTTCACGAGGTGCAGTTGAGACGGATTCGACTTCCACGCCGCGGTGCATCCCCGCGCGTGCGGGGGAACCCGTCGTCATGGTCGCGCTGTTGATGTCCACGCGCGGTGAAGCGTTCGCCGGTTGTCGTCTGGCGTCCTTGCTCGTTGAAGATGCCCCGGAACGCCGACGTCACCTCATTCATCCTCGGACTCGTCCCGAACGTCGCGCGGAAGCGACCTCGTCCGCAGTCCCTGAGGAACCTCGTGCCCGCACCGACCTCCGACCCGGCTGGGTGAGCGCTCGAGACAGCGGCTGACGGGGCCGACCGCGCGTTCCTGCGCGGCCATTGTCCCAGCGGATCGCGGAAACTGCGTCGTCTTCTTCGAGATCCGCGGTCCCAGGCCATAAATCGGCCGGCACAGCCGTTGCACCGGATGAGGGCATGTCTCAAGAAGGGATTGACATGTTATCTACATGCAAACATGCTAGCAGCATGTCGCGAATGATCCAGCTACGCAACGTGCCCGACAGCCTGCACCAGGTGTTGAAAGCGAGGGCTGCGATTGAGGGAATGACGTTGTCCGACTACCTGATTGCGGAAGTGCGCCGAAGCGCCGAACGTCCGACGCCCAGGGAGATGCGCGAGCGCTTGCTGTCGCGGTCGACGGTCACTCCGGAGATCTCGCCGGCCGATGCGATCCGCGCCGAGCGTGACTCGCGATGATCGTGGTGGACGCGTCGATCATCATCGAAGTGCTGATCGGTAGCGCGGTCGGCCGCCAGGCGGCCGACCGCCTGTTTGCGCGCGGCGAGAGCCTGCATGCGCCTCATCTCCTCGATGTCGAGGTGACGCAGGTACTTCGGCGGTATGCGTCAACCGGCGAGCTCAAACCGGGGCGGGCCCGCGAAGCGGTCCAGGACCTCGTGGACCTGCCGATCACCCGCTATCCGCACGCCGAGTTGCTGCCACGGGTCTGGGAGCTCCGGCACAACCTCACGGCCTACGACGCCGCCTACCTGGCGCTGGCTGAAGCGCTGGACGCCCCGTTGGTGACCAGGGATTCGGGCATCGCCGGGTTCCGCGGACGCACCCGCGTCGACCTGATCTGATAGTCTGGCGCCGTCTACTGCAGCCACGCGGCCCAGGCGGACGTCTCTTGTCCGGTCCGCTCGATCGGACGGAAGCCGGTCGTCAGGGCCAGCAACTCGCGATCCATCTCTGTGCCCGGGGCGCGGTAGCGCCGGGGAGGACGGCTGTGTCGGAGAAACGGGGCATTCTGTTAATCTGGGGAGCGTAGACCTCGCTTCCTGTCGCCTGAGATGGGCATAGGAGTGATGTAGCTGCTCCATCACGGCCAGTTCTCGTCCGATCTCCGCCGATGCGCTCTTCCAGCGGGCGACCAGGCTGCCGCGGGTGGACGCGCGGCGCCCCGAGTCGGTCATTTAGCCTTTCTTGTCATGCTGTTTCCCGGTTCCGTCATCGACCTGACCATCGAAAAACCGGCCGCGGGCGGGCGGATGATCGCCCGTCACGACGGTCTCGTCGTGCTCGTGCATGCCGCGATTCCCGGGGAGCGTGTTCGGGCGGTGGTCGAGCGGACGGGGCAGGGCGTAGCCTACGCCACGACGATGGACGTGGTGGAAGCGTCACCCGACCGACGCACCGGCATCGGTGACTGGGCGTGCGGCGGCAACGTCTACGCGCACATCGCCTATGCGCGGCAACTCGAGCTGAAGGCGCAGGTGATTGCCGACGCGCTGTCGCGGATTGGCCGAGTGACGCTCGAGTGCCCGGTGAGGGTGACCGCGTCGCCAGAGGAGGGCTACCGCATGCGGGCCCGCTTCCACGTGCGCGGCCGCACGCTCGGCTACTTCCGGGAAGGGACGCACGGGATGTGCGACCCGGCGATCACGAAGCAGTTGCTGCCCGACACCTGCCGGCTCGTTTCGGAACTGTCGGACCGGGTGGGCGATGGCGGGTTCGACGGCGTCACCGAGATCGAGTTGAGCGAGAACGTGCCGGCCTCCGAGCGGGCGCTGCACCTCGAGCTGAATCGCCCGAGCATCCCCCAGGGGCTGGACGAACTGGCGAAGCTGCCCACCGTGGTTGGCGTCAGCGCCTCGTTCGGCGCGCGGGGACAGGGCGGGCAGGCGCCGACGCGTCGCACGGTCATCGCGGGCGGAACACCGTGCGTGCTCGACGTGCTCGACCTGCCCGTGCCGGGCTCGGTGGCCGCCGAGGGCGATGCAGGCGTTGCTCCGGTGCAGGTCCGCCTCCAGCATCACGCGCAGGCGTTCTTCCAGGCGAACCGCTACCTGCTGGCCACGCTGGCCGGGCGCGTGGTCTCCCTCGTGCCGGCCGGCCCGGTGGTGGACCTCTACGCGGGAGTCGGCCTGTTTGCCGCATCGCTCGCCGCGTCGGGTTGGACGTCGGTGGTCGCCGTGGAAGGCGACCGGGCGGGTGCGGCGGACCTCCGAGCGAATGCGTCGCCGTTTGGCCCCGCGCTCAACCCGATTGAAATGGCGGTGGAGTGGTACCTGGCCGCGCACCCGGTGCCAGCCGGATCGACGATCGTGGTGGATCCCCCGCGGACGGGGATGTCGAAGGACGCGTCGGCGGCGATTGCCGCCCAGCAGGCGGAGCGTGTGGTCTACGTGTCGTGTGACGTCGCGACGTTTGCGCGGGATGCCAGGAAGCTGATCGACGCCGGCTACGCGCTGGCTCACCTCGAGGCGTTCGACCTGTTCCCGAACACCGCGCACGTGGAAGCCGTCGCGGTGTTCGCGCGGGCCTGAAGGCCAGGGCGGTCGCCCCTACGTGCGGCACGCCTCGATGAATCCCTCGAACAGCGGCCGGAACTCGCCGGTGCGCCAGAAGTTCTCGGGGTGCCACTGGACGCCCAGGCAGAACGTCGCGTTCGGGCACTCGATCGCCTCGATCACGCCGTCGGGAGCCGTGGCCGTCACCTCGAACCCAGGCGCCAACCGCTTGATCGCCTGGTGATGGCGGCTGTTCACCGAGCAGGTGTCCGCGTCCGCCATCTTCTCCTGCATCAACGTCCACAGCCGGCTGCCCTTGCTCACCCACACCTCGTGGGCGACCGCGCACGGCGGCGTGGGCAGGGTGTGCTGCAGGATGCCGGTCATCTCGGCGGCGATGTCCTGGATGAGGCTGCCGCCAAGCGCGACGTTCATCACCTGCAGGCCGCGGCAGATACCGAAGACCGGCAACCGGGCCTCGCGGGCCGCCAGCAGCAGCGCGAACTCGAAGGCGTCCCGTTCCGGCTCGATCGCGGTCACCGTCGCGTGAGGTTCCTCGCCGTATCGCGCCGGGTCGATGTCTACCCCTCCGGTCATCAGCACGCCCTGGACCTCGCCGACAATCTGTTCAGGCTGGTCCTCGAGCGGGTTGAACACCCTGGGCTCCCCGCCGGCGCGGCGGACAGATTCCACGTAGTCGGTGAGACTGCGGCACGGCGCGATGCCGATGATCGGAGACATAGCAGACCTCGAGCCTATCAGAGGTGGCCGACACGGACAGAGATCCGACCGTGTTTGGCGGCCGGGGAGTGTGCGCGCGGTTGCTGAACGAGCGCCCGCCCGCTACATGCGAGGCGGGACCGGGATGCCCATCAGGTTCAGGGCTCCAGTCAACTGGTTCCGGAAGTAACTGACGGCGGCGGCGCGCCACCGCCGCGCGTCGTCGCGCTCCTCGTTCAGGATCGGAAAACGGTGATAGAACGCGTTGAACATCTGCGCGAGGCCGAACGCGTACTTCGCCAGCACCGAAAACTCAAGCGTCCGCACGGCCTGGTCTGCGACTTCGTCCAATCGCGCCGCTTCGAGGACGAGGGCCCAGAGGTCGTGCCCGTGCGCTCCGCCCGTCAACTCCTCTGTAGGCGTACTACTGAGGGGGCTCAGGAACTCAGCTTCGTCGATGCCTTCCCGGTCGCGAAGTTTCTGGAAGATATTGTTCGCGCGAACGACAGCATACTGTAAATACGGGCCGCTTTCACCCTCGAAATTCAGCGCTTCGTCGATGTCGAAGGCAATCACCTTCCCGCGCGAGAACCGGATCATGAAGTAGCGGACGGCGGCGACCGCGATCGCCTCGGCGATACGCCGGACCTCGTCGGCCGACAGCTCCGCGTTCCGTTTGACGACCTCCTCGCCCGCCTTCTTCACCAGCACGTCCAGCAGGTCGTCCGCCTTGACCCCAAGTCCCTTCCGCCCGGAGACCTCAACGAACGGCCGGGCGGCGTCTTCCGGCGACAGGATGTAGCCCATCTGCCGGGCAGTGTTGTGGGTGAGCGACACCATCTCGTAGGAGAAGTGGACCGACCGGTCCGCCTCCTCCTGGTGGCCGATGGCGGAGAGCGCCTGTTTCAGCAGCTTCTGCAGGTACGACTGCCGCACGTCGATGACGTTGACCACCGCGCCGGCCCCGCCGAACGGCGGGTGCGCCGGTTCCCCGGCCGCCGGTTCCTGGCACGTGGCCCACACCGGTTCCCCGTCGGCGCGTTGGCTGAACACCCGGTAGTTGAAGTCCTTGCCCAGCACGCCGAACTTCCAGAACTGGTACGCCATGTCCTTGCCGACGTAGGTGACGGTGCCGTTCGACCGCACGATCACCTTCTCCCGGCTCTCGTCCTCGTCCGCGGCCGGCGCCTCTCCCTCCTCGGCCGCCGGGGCCGCCTCGTCCTCGATGGGCATCACCCAGCAGCCGGCGAGCCGACCCTGCGACTGTAGGAACACGGCGCCCTTCTCCTTGAGGATCTCGAATGCCCTCGCCCAGAAGTGCAGCCGCAGGATATCGCCTTCCCACGCCAACAGGTCGTACTGCACGTTCATGCGCGCCATCGTCAGCAGGTGGCAGCGGACGATGCGGTCACTGATGAAGGCGGCGATGTCCGCGACCTCGTTGCCGCCGTGCTCGATGTCATGGAGCGTGTCGAGCCTCACCTCGAGGCGCGACTTGTCCGCCTCGTACCAGTCGGCGACGCGCGCGTAGAGATCCCAGCAGTAGAAGTCGAACCGCGTCGAGTCGGCAATCGCGCGGATGCCGGCCAGGTCCTGGTGTTCGATCTGGCGGAACCCGACGACGACGTCGGCCACCTGGACGCCCGTATCGTCGATGTAGTTCTGGACCTCGACCGGGACACCGCGGAAGCGGAGCGCGCGCACCAGCGTGTCGCCCAGTGCCGAGTTCCGCAGGTGGCCGATGTGCGCGGCCTTGTTCGGGTTGATCGCCGTGTGCTCGACCACCGTCTTCACCGCGCCGGACGTGGGCCGCGCTGCGAGCGGTGGCGCGTCGACGCCGAGCCGTTCACCGAGGAACGCGCGCCGGTCGAGGAAAAGGTTGAGATACCCCTTCGTGGCTTCGATGCGAGCGATGCCTGGGATGCTGCCGAGCGCGGCGGCAAGCTCCTCGGCGATCAGTTTGGGCGCCTTCCTCAGGCGCCGTGCCAGTTCGAAGGCGAGCGGCAGCGCAAGATCTCCCAGTTCGCGGTTGGGCGGGTAGTCGATGACGATCGCGGGCAGGGCGTCGGCGCCGAGGGCATACTGGCGCTCGAGAGCTGCCGTGGTCCGTTCGCGGACAAGGTCGTGGACTGGAAGTATCATCGCTCGATTGTCGTGGCTGGTTTACCGGCCCGCGTGCGTGCCATAATCGTGGCTGTCAGCGGTCGGAGTGCCGGTCCGTGCGTGCCGCGTCCACTTGCGTTCTTACCTTAACAGAAAATGACCGAAGCGGGAATTGGCCGGGTCCTCGTCGCCAGCCTCCACCAGGGCATTGCCGATCTGCTGCCGACCCGGCTGGAGTTCTACGAGAACTGGCTCAGCCCGGACGGGCTGCGTCACGGGACGATCGGCCTGGCCCCGCTGAATGCCGTTCTGAGCTTTCTCAGGCAGGAAGGCGAACCCTACCACCTGATCACCCGCCGTGCGGGCGAGTACGCCGCCGAGTGGACCGTCGCGTCGCAGTGGCCGGTCCATCGCTCGATGATCCGGTCGATGCCCGCGTGGATGCGCGCCCGCGTGGCGCTGCGCCTCGCGCGCCGCACGATCCGGGGCACCTACGTCGGCACGCGCGTTGTCACGAAACTGCGGAGGGGCAAGGGCACCTTCGACGTGCGGGGGTCGCTCTTCTGTAGCATCCGCGACTCGTCCAGCGAGCAGCTCTGCGGGTTCTTCGCGGCGACGCTGGCGCGGTTTCTCGGACTCTACTCCGTGCCGGGCGAGGTTCACCTGGACCAGTGCCGGGCCGTCGGCGCCCCATCGTGCCTCATCGCTATCTCGCTCGACAGACGTCGCGCGAGATCGGTCACCAGCCTGATGCCACGCGAATGACACCTGCTGCCATTGCCCTGAGCTGCGGTCTCTGCTGCCTCACGCTCCTCGCCGATGCGAGGGCGGCTGGCGCGCAAGCGGTCGCGCCGCCCGAGCGCCTGCTGGTGGTGCCCTTCGAGAACGTCAAGCGAGAGGGGAGATTCTACTGGGTGTCGGAGGCCGCCGCCACGCTGCTGACCAGCAACCTGGAAGCCCTGGGTGTCGGCGCGATCACCCGCGAGCAACGGCTGCAGGCATTCGAACGGCTGCAGTTGCCGCCGGCCGCGCCGTTGAGCGAAGCGACGATCATCCGCCTCGGGCAGATGATCGGCGCCGCGCAGGTCGTGATGGGCAGTTTCTCGGTCGATGACGGCCAGTTGACGGTCAAGGCGCGCGCTATTCGACTCGACACGGGCCGGATGCGCCCGCCGGCCTCGGACACCGGTCCCCTGTCCGACTTCTTCGCGGTGTTCGACCGGCTGTCCCGGCAGCTCCTGCCACCGGGCCTGACCGTGCCCGAGCGTCTCGACGTGGACCACGGGGCGCTGCCGGTGTTCGAGAACTACATCAAGGGACTCGTGGCCGAGACCACGTCGGCGAAAACGCGGTTCCTCGACAGTGCCCTCAAGCTGGCGCCCGACTACGCGCCCGCGCGGATTGCGCTCTGGCAGGTCTACACCGAAGAGGGCGACCACGCGCGCGCCGCAACCTCCGCGCTTGGCGTGCCCGCCACCTCGCGTTCGTACCGGCGGGCCCGGTTCCTCGCCGCGTTGTCCAAGATCCACCTGAAGCAGTACGACGAGGCGTTCCACGGACTGAAGGCGCTCCTTGATGTCGCGCCCACGCCCGCGCTCTTCAACAACCTCGGCGTCATCCAGGCGCGCCGTGTGGCCACGCCGCAAGCCGGGCGCGCCACGTACTACTTCGCCAAGGCTGCGGAGGCCGATCCGAGCGAGCCCGACTACGCCTTCAACCTCGGCTACACGTATTGGTTGGAGCGCGACACGCAGGCGGCGACCTACTGGCTCACCGAGGCCGTTCGCCGCAACCCGAGCGATGGCGACGCGCATTTTATCCTTGGGGCCGCCCTGCACGCCACCGGGGCCTCCGTCGAGGGAGAGCGGGAGAAAGAACTGGCCCGGCAGCTCTCTTCGATCTACGCCGAGTGGGAGCGGCGCCCCAACGCGGCCACCGAACCGGTGCCGAAGGGGCTCGAACGGCTGCGTGACGACCTCGACGTCCCCCGCCTGACGCTGGTCGATGCGATCCTGGCGCCAACCGAGCAGAAGGATCAGGCAGACCTCGCCGCATTCCATGCCGACCGCGGCCGCCGGCTGTTCGAGCAGCAGCAGGACGTCGAAGCCATCCGGGAGCTGAAACGCTCGCTCTACCTCATGCCGTACCAGGCCGACGTCCACCTCCTGCTCGGCCGTATCTACCTGCGAACCGGCCGGCTGACCGAAGCGACCGAGGCGCTCAAGATCTCCGTCTGGAGCCGGAATTCGGCGGCGGCCCACGCGGTCCTCGGCGAAGCCTACCTCGCGGCCAAGGACCTGGCCCGCGCACGTGCCGAGCTGCAAAAGGCCCTTCAACTCGATCCGCAATCGGCCGAAGCCAGGCAACTGGTAGGCAGGCTCGAGGGGAAGCAGCGATGACCTGGCAGCCGAGAGGATATAATCGTCCCGGCAGGTGACCCATGTTGCAGCTGACGTCGGTGGGAAGCGGCCGGCGGCGAAGGGCGGCGGTTCGGGTTTTTCTTCTCTCTTCGGCGCTGCTGGTCGCGTCATCGCTCAACCCGCTCTGGTCACAGTCAGCCCGTCCTGTTGTCTACTCGGCCACGGTGGACGCGCTCATCCATCCGGTGTCGGCGGAGTTCATGGTGGACACCATGGATCGCGCCGACCGTGATGGGGCGGCGCTCGTCGTGTTCACCCTTCGCACGCCCGGCGGCCTGCTCGACTCCACGTACACCATTGTCTCGCGCATGCTCTCGGCGAAAACGCCGGTTGCCGTGTTCGTCGGGCCATCGGGTAGCCGCGCCGCATCGGCCGGGTTTCTCATCACGATCGCCGCCGATATCGCCGCCATGGCGCCCGGGACCCACATCGGGGCCGCGCACCCGGTGCAGGGCAACGGCGAAAAGGTGGACGAGACGATGGCGAAGAAGATGGCGTCGGACGTGGCGGCGTCGGCCCGGACCTGGGCGACCGGGCGCGGTCGCAACGTGCAGCTCGCCGACGAGGCGGTCCGCGAGAGCCGCTCGTTCACCGAGAACGAGGCGGTCAACGCCTCGCCTCCGCTCATCGACCTCGTGGTGGCCGATGTGCCGGCGTTGCTCGCGAAGCTCGACGGCCGGACGGTGCGACGATTCGACGGCCGGACCGTGGTCCTGCACACGGCGGGCGCCCACGTTGTCGGTTTCGAGATGAATTGGCGGCAGCGGCTGTTGAGCGCGCTCGCGCACCCGAACATCGCGTACATGCTGCTCAGCCTCGGGATGCTCGGCCTCACGATCGAGCTGTGGAACCCGGGCGCGATCCTCCCTGGCGTCGCTGGCGGTCTGTGCCTGCTGCTGGCGTTTTTCACCTTCCAGGTGCTGCCGGTGAACTACGCGGGAATTCTGCTCATCCTGTTCGGCGTCACCTTGCTGATCCTCGAGGTCAAGGTGACGAGCCACGGGGTGCTGAGCGTTGGCGGAATCCTGAGCCTGTTGTTCGGATCGATGATGCTGATGGACACGACCGCGCCCGAACTGCAGGTGAGCCTCTCGGTGATCCTGCCCGTCGTGGGCGGGTTGTCGGCCATCCTGATCCTGCTGGTTCAGCTCGGGCTGGCTTCCCAGCGGCGGCGGCCGACCACCGGGACCGCGGGGATGATTGGCGAGCTGGGGAGGGCGTTGAGCGCGATCGCCCCTGGCGCGGCCGGCCGGGTGGCGACGCATGGAGAGGTCTGGACGGCCACGGCCGAGGAATCGATCGCCGAGGGCGACGAGGTTCTCGTCGGCGGGATCGAGGGGCTGACACTGCGCGTGAGCCGGAAGGCCCCAGGCATAATCCGGCGGACGATCGATCGCGCCTGAATCAACACCGCGGGGGAACGACCGAAGGGTCACCCCTGCACTGTCACGAGGTGAAAACATGCCGTTCCAACCGCTCATGCTGTTCGCGCTGGTCGTCGTGCTGTACTTCCTCGGGTCGATCAAGATCCTGGCGGAGTACGAGCGTGGCGTCATCTTCCGGTTGGGCAAGCTGCTTCCTCAGGAGAAAGGGCCAGGCGTCATCCTCGTCTTTGCCCCGATCGACCGCATCGTCCGCGTCAGCCTGCGGACGATCGTCATGGATGTGCCGCCGCAGGACGTGATCACCCGTGACAACGTCTCGGTGAAGGTGAATGCGGTCGTGTACTTCCGGGTCGTGGATCCGAATCGCGCGATCGTCGAAGTCGAGAACTACCACTACGCGACGTCGCAGCTCGCGCAGACGACGCTGCGGAGCGTGCTGGGGCAGTGCGAGCTGGACGACCTGCTGTCGCAGCGTGAGCGGCTCAACCAGCAACTCCAGCAGATCCTCGATCAGCACACGGATCCGTGGGGGATCAAAGTGTCGGCCGTCGAGGTGAAGCACGTCGATCTGCCGGCCGACATGCAGCGCGCGATGGCCCGGCAGGCCGAGGCCGAGCGCGAGAAACGTGCTAAGATCATTCACGCCGCCGGCGAGCTGGAGGCCTCGGAAAAGCTGGCGCAGGCCGCGGGCGTCATCGCCACGGAGCCGGTCGCCATCACGCTTCGCTACCTCCAGACGCTCACCGAGATCGCGTCGGAGAAGAACTCGACCATCATCTTCCCGCTGCCGATCGAACTGCTGAACCTGGTGGGCCGCTCGGTCGGCAAGGCAATGACGAGCACGGGAACGCACGAGCAGGGGTAACTACGCCACATGGCCGACGAGGGTTTTCACGAAATTCAATTGAACGGGAAGCAACTCGTCTCCCTGTTCATGATCGCCGCCGTCGTCCTGGGGGTGACGTTCGTGTGCGGGGTGCTGGTCGGGCGCGGGGTCCGGGCGCAGAAGGAGTCGGCCGTCGCCGACGAGGTGCTCTCCCAGGGCGCGCCGGGGGCCGCCGACCCGACCGCGGGCGTCGCCGCGTTCCAGCCGCAGGCCGGGGCGACACCCCAGCAACCGCCGGCTTCGGCTCCGCCGTCGCCGCCCGACGAGGACTTGAGCTACTACTCACGGCTTCCGGACAAGGGCACGCCGGCCGAATCGCCCAAGGCCGACCCGAAGGCCAAGGACGCGCCGAAGGCTAAGGACGCGTCGAAGGCCAAGGACGCGCCGAAGGCCAAGGACGCGCCGAAGGTCAAGGACGCGCCGAAGGTCAAGGACGTGCCTGCAGCCGCCTCGGTGCCGCCGAAACCTGTGGCGCCTGCTGGCGCGGCAAGCGGTGAGCCAGCCGGCCCCGGCTATTCCCTGAAGATCGTGGCGTACCGGGATCGAGGTCAGGCGGATGCGCTCGCGTCGCGGCTGTCGGGCAAGGGCTACAGCACGTATGTCGTGACGCTGGCCGGCAAGGGGCCAGTGTTGTACAGCGTTCGGGTGGGCAAGTTCAAGACGCGCCGGGAGGCCGATGTGGTCCGCGGCCGTCTCGAGAGAGAGGAGCAGTTCAAGCCATTGATTACTCGCTAGCCCTTCTGTCCGGCGTTCTGCTCGCGCTGAGTTTTCCCCGGTTCGGCCATCCGGCCGTCGCGTGGATCGCGCTCGCACCGCTTCTTGCCGGTCTCCTCGTGGGCGGCTCCGGCCCCGCCGCGGCCCGCAGCGGATCGTTGCGTGCGTTCACGCTGGGCCTCGTCTCCGGCATCGCATACTTCGTTGGCACCATCTACTGGGCCGGCTCGGTGATGCGACAGTACGGCGACCTGCCCTCGGCGGTCGCGGTGCTGCTGACGCTGGTGCTCTCCGCGTACCTTGCGCTCTATCCCGCCGTCTTCGCGCTGGTTCTCCATCGGCTGGTGGCGCGTCTCGGGCCGCGCGGGCTGGTCCTCGCGCCTGCCGTCTGGGCCACCACGGAGCTGGGTCGCGGCTACCTGTTCACCGGCTTCCCCTGGGTGCTGCTCGGGTACAGCCAGGCATCGGTCCTCCCGATCGCGCAACTGGCCAGCGTGTTCGGCGTGTACGGGCTGTCGGCGCTGGTGACGCTGGTCAGCACGGCGCTCGTGCTCCTCGTCTTCGACCGCACGTCTCTCCGCTGGTGGGCGGCGGCAGTGACCGTGGCGGCCGTTGTGGCGACCGCGGTGTGGGGCAGCGCGCGGCTGCGGGACAACGTGCTGACCCGCGATGGCGTGCCGATGACGGTCGGGCTCCTGCAGGGCAACGTGTCGCAAGACCAGAAATGGGATCACGACAGGGCGGCGACTATCGTCCAGACCTACCTGGACATGACCCGCGACGTCGCGCGCCGCGGCGCGCGGTTCATCCTGTGGCCCGAGTCGGCGCTCCCGTTCTACTTCCAGGACGACCCGCTCGTCGGGGACGCCCTGCGACAGGTCGCGTTCCAGACGCGCAGCTACCTGCTGTTCGGCAGCGACCAGGTCGAGAGGACCACGCCGCCGCGCTACTTCAACTCGGCGTTCCTCGTGGATCCGCACGGAACGGTGGCCGCGGTGTACCGCAAGATGCACCTGGTCCCGTTTGGCGAGTACGTGCCGGTGAAGCGGCTCCTGTTCTTCGTCGGGCCGCTCGTGGAGGCTGTCTCCGATTTCTCGGAAGGCGATCGGATGGTGACGCTGCCGGTGGCCGGGCACCCGGCCAGCACGGCCATCTGCTACGAGGTGGTCTACCCCGACCTGGCTCGCCAGGCCACGCGCCTCGGCAGCCAGTTGCTGACGACGATTACCAACGACGCATGGTTCGGGCGGTCGTCCGCGCCGTGGCAGCATTTCGAAATGGCATCGCTCCGGGCCATCGAGCAGGGCAGGTACCTGGCGCGGTCGGCGAACACGGGCATCAGCGGCATTGTCGATCCGTACGGCCGGGTGGTGATGCGCAGCGGTCTCTTCGAGCAGGCATCGCTCGTGGGCGAAATCCGCTTCCTGACCTCGCGCACCATCTACTCGCGAACCGGCGACGTCTTCGTGTACGCCTGCGCCCTCGCGACGCTGGCGGCCCTCCTCGTCACCATGCGGCGGAGGGTGCGATACTGAGAAGGCGGAGAGGCGGAGGGCGGACAGGCGGAAACGGAAAACGCACGACCGCCCTGGTCGGGTAGTTGACAACTGAGAATCGAGAATTGAGGCCGGCCTGGCGGCATGCGGGCCGCAAGCCGCGAGCCGCAAGGCGCGGGCGGGAGTGTGCTGGGCCGCGAGCCGGATGGTGGAGGTGTCTGTGGCGATTGTGCTCGACGAACTCGTTCGGCGATACCAGGACCTGGTGAAGCGATCTTCCGAGCTGCGGAGTTATCTTTGACCGAGCCACGCCGCGCGAGGAACTGACCCGCCTCGAGACCCAGACTGCTGAGCCCGACTTCTGGAAGGACCAGGCCGAGGCGCAGAAAGTGCTCCAGCGCCGTCGCCGCCTCGAGCAGGAAGTCGAGATGGTGGACACGCTGAAGACGCGCGAGGACGACCTGTCGGTGCTCGTCGAGTGGGCGCAGCAGGGAGAGGCCGTCGAGCACGACCTGGGCGAGGCGCTTGACGCGCTCGGCCGCGACGTGGATGCGGCCGAAACGAAGAAGATCCTGGGCGGCGTGCATGACCAGAAGAACGCCATCGTCACCATCCACCCGGGCGCCGGCGGGACCGAGTCGCAGGACTGGGCCGAGATGCTGCTGCGGATGTACCTGCGCTGGACCGAGCGCAAGGGGCTTCACCGCGAGGTGATGGACTATCAGCCGGGCGACGAGGCGGGGATCAAGAGCGCGACTCTCACGATCAGCGGCGACTACGCGTACGGGATGCTCTCGGCCGAGGCCGGCGTGCACCGGCTGGTGCGGATCTCGCCGTTCGACCAGGCGGCCCGCCGCCACACGTCGTTTGCTTCGGTGTACGTCTGGCCCGAGTTGCCGGACGATGTCGAGGTGGAGATCGACGAGAAGGACCTGCGGATCGACACGTATCGGTCGAGCGGTTGTGGCGGTCAGCACCTCAACGTCACCGATTCGGCGGTCCGGATCACGCATCTCCCGTCCGGGATCGTCGTCACCTGCCAGAACGAGCGATCGCAGGGGCGCAACCGTGACTCGGCGATGAAGGTGCTGCGTTCGCGCTTGTACGACTTGAAGATGAAGGAGCAGCAGGCCAAGCTGGACCAGTTGGGCGGCGAGAAGCGGGAGATCGCGTTCGGCAGCCAGATCCGGAGCTACGTGCTTCACCCGTACCAGATGGTGAAGGACCACCGGACCAAGGAGGAAGTGGGCGACATCAACCGCATCCTCGACGGCGACATCGACATCTTCATCAAGGCCTACCTCAAGCAGAAAGCCGCCGGCACGCTGGGCCAGCCGTCTGCGGCGGACAACGACTAGCGGCGGAAAGCGGACGGCCGGCAGCGGGTAGCCGTCGGCTGTCGTCTGCCAGCTGGCTGCTGTCCGATTGTCTGTTGACTTTGTCAATTCACTTACTAGACAATTAGCCCGTGCTGACGAGAAAGTCGAAGTACGGCCTGAAGGCGCTGCTGCTCCTGGCGCGCGAGTACGACCGCGGGTCGATTCCTGCCTCCGAACTCTCCGAGCGGGAGGGGATTCCCGAGAAGTTCCTGCAGCTGATCCTGCTCGAGCTGAGGCGGCGCGGGATCGTGCGGAGCCGGCGGGGGCAGGGCGGCGGCTATCAACTGGCCCGGGATCCCGCGACGATCAACTTCGGCGAGGTGCTGCGCGCGCTCGACGGCCCGCTGGCCCTCACTCCCTGCGTCAGTCAGACGGCGTACCAGCACTGCGACGAGTGCGCGGACGAGCAACAGTGCGGCATCCGCCTGGTGATGAAAGACGTTCGGGACGAAACGGCCCGCATCCTCGAAGGGGCGAGCCTCGCGAGCGTCAATCGGGCCGTGGATCGCGGAGCCCGGCGCCGCCGCTGAGCGGTTCGCTGCCCGGGCGGTTTCGAGGAGTGTCACGATGCGGCAGTTGAGGTTCCTGCTTCTTCTCGGCGTCGGCGTGCTCGCCGCTGGCGCCGTCCCTGTGTGCGCCCAGGCGCAGCCGACCGTGCTGCTCAACGTGTCCTACGACCCGACACGCGAGTTCTACCAGGAGATCAACGCGGCGTTCAACCGCGGTCGGGTGGGCAAGGGCGGTCAGCCCCTGACGATCAACCAGTCGCACGGCGGGTCGGGAATGCAGGCGCGGTCGGTGATTGACGGCCTCGAGGCCGACGTGGTGACGCTGGCGCTGGCCTACGACATCGACGCCATCCAGCAGCGCGGGCTCATCGCCAGTGGGTGGCAGAAGCGACTCCCCGAGAACAGCACGCCCTACACCTCGGTCATCGTGTTCCTCGTCCGGAAGGGGAATCCCAAGGGAATCCGCGACTGGAACGACCTGGCCAAACCCGGCACGGCGGTGATCACGCCCAATCCGAAGACCTCGGGCGGCGCCCGCTGGAACTACCTGGCCGCGTGGGGCTTCGCGCGCTGCCGGTCCGGCGGCAGTGACGCCACGGCCCGCGACTTCGTGACGCGCCTGTTCCGGAACGTGCCGGTGCTCGATTCCGGCGCGCGCGCGGCGACCACCACGTTCGTGCAGCGCGGCATCGGCGACGTGCTGATCGCGTGGGAGAATGAAGCGCTGCTGGCGGTCGAGAAGATCGGGAAGAACCAGGTCTCGATTGTCGTCCCGTCGATGACGATTCTCGCCGAGCCGCCGGTCTCTGTCGTGGATCGCGTCGTCGATCGGCGGGGAAGCCGGCGCCAGGCGGAGGCGTACCTGCAGTTCCTCTATACGCCCGAGGCGCAGGAGATTGCCGCCAGGCACCACTTCCGCCCGAGAAACCCCGATGTCCTGGCGCGCTACCGGACCCGGTTCCCCGCCGTCCGGACGCTGGCGATCGACCGCGACTTCGGCGGCTGGGCGGCCGCGCAGAAGACGCACTTCGACGAGGGCGGGATCTTCGACCAGATCTTCCAGCGGGGGAAGTAGGGGCTGATGAGGCCGCGTCTGCGCCGCCACGTGCTGCCAGGATTCGGGCTCTCGCTCGGCTTTACGCTGTCGTACGTCTGCCTGCTCATCCTGATTCCCCTCACCGGCGTGGTACTGAGAGCGCGCAGCATCACCTGGCCGGAGTTCGTCGCGTCGGTGACCAGTGAACGCGCGCTGGCCGCGTTCGGGTTGAGCCTGGGCGCGGCGGTCGTCGCGGCCGTCGTGAACGGCGTCTTCGGGTTGCTGGTTGCCTGGGTGCTGGTGCGCTACCGCTTTCCCGGGCGGCGCCTGATCGACGCGTGCGTGGACCTGCCGTTCGCGCTCCCGACCTCGGTGGCCGGCATCGCGCTGACGACGGTGTATTCACCTGCCGGCTGGCTGGGGCAGCAACTGGCTCCGCTGGGCATCCAAGTGGCGTTCACCCGACTGGGTGTGATCGTCGCCTTGACGTTCATCGGCCTGCCCTTCGTCGTGCGCGCCGTGCAGCCGGTCCTGGAAGATCTCGATCGCGAGATCGAGGATGCGGCGGCCAGCCTTGGTGCGACCAGGTGGCAGACGTTCCGGCACGTCCTGTTGCCCTCGATCCTGCCGGCGTTGCTGACCGGCGTCACGCTCGCCTTCGCCAGGGCGCTCGGCGAGTACGGCTCGGTCGTCTTCATCTCGGGCAACCTCCCGTTCCGCACGGAGGTCATCACGTTGCTGATCGTCGCGAGGCTGGAGCAGTTCGACTACGCGGGCGCCACCGCGATGGCGTCGATGATGCTCGGCGTGTCGTTCCTCATCCTCCTGACGATCAACCTGCTGCAGGCGTGGAGCCGGCGACGAGGCGCCCTCGCATGATGGCCGGCACCGATCGCCGAACCGAGTCGAGGGTCGTGCGCTGGACGCTGACCGCCGTCGCGCTCGCGTTCCTGCTGTGCTTCCTGTTCGTGCCCCTCGCTGTTGTCTTCATGCAGGCCTTCGCCGAGGGCGTCCGCGCCTACTGGATGGCGCTCGTCGAACCGATGTCGCTCGCCGCGCTCCGGTTGACGGCGCTGGCGGCGCTGGTCGCGGTGCCCGCCAACACGCTGTTCGGCCTGGCCGCCGCGTGGGCGATCGCCAGGTTCGACTTTCCCGGCCGCGGCCTGCTGATCACGCTCATCGACCTGCCATTTGCCATCTCGCCCGTCGTCTCCGGCCTCGTCTTCGTGCTGATGTTCGGGGCGCAGGGCCTGCTCGGCCCATGGCTCATCGCGCACGACATCAAGATCGTGTTCGCGGTGCCCGGCATCCTGCTGGCCACGATGTTCGTCACCGTGCCGTTCGTCGCGCGGGAACTGATCCCGGTGATGCAGGAACAAGGCTCGGAAGAGGAGCAGGCGGCGCTGGCGCTCGGGGCGAGCGGGTGGCAGATGTTCCGGCGCGTGACGCTGCCGAATATCCGCTGGGCGCTGCTCTACGGCGTGGTGCTGTTGAACGCGCGCGCGATCGGCGAGTTCGGCGCGGTGTCGATGGTGTCGGGGCACATCCGCGGCCAGACGAACACGGCCGCGCTGCACGTCGAGATCCTGTACAACGAGTACAACTTCGCGGCCGCATTCGCCGTGGCGTCCGTGCTGGCGCTGATGGCGCTGGCGACGCTCGCGGCCAAGAGCATCGTCGGCCGGCGAATTACGCAGTAGGTGACGATGGGACGTGACCTGTGAGCATCGAAGTTGTCGGGTTGACCAAGCGGTTCGGGACGTTCGTGGCCATCACGGACGTAAGCCTCCGTGTCGAAACGGGCGAGCTCGTGGCCTTGCTCGGCCCGTCCGGGTCGGGCAAGACGACGCTGCTCAGGGTCATCGCGGGGCTCGAGATCCCCGACGCGGGCAGCATCCTGTTCGACGGGCAGAACTCCACCGACCGCCGGATCGCCGATCGCCGCGTGGGTTTCGTCTTCCAGCACTACGCGCTGTTCCGGCACATGTCGGTCTTCGAGAACATCGCGTTCGGCCTCCGCGTCCGGCCGCGCGACCGCCGGCCGACGCGCGCGGACATCGAGCAGCGGGTCCATCGCCTGCTCGATCTGGTGCAGCTCGAAGCGATGGCCGACCGGTTTCCCTCGCAGCTGTCCGGCGGTCAGCGCCAGCGGGTCGCGCTGGCGCGCGCGCTCGCCGTCGAGCCGCAGGTGCTCCTGCTCGACGAGCCGTTCGGCGCCCTCGACGCGAAGGTCCGCAAGGAGCTGCGGCGCTGGCTCAGGCGGCTGCACGACGACCTGCACGTCACCAGCATCTTCGTCACCCACGACCAGGAGGAGGCGCTCGAGGCCGCTGACCGGGTGGTCGTCATGAACCAGGGGCGCGTCGAGCAGGTGGGCACGCCTTCCGAGGTATATGCGCGGCCAGCCACGCCGTTCGTCTACGACTTCCTGGGCGACGTGAACCTGTTTCGCGGGCGCATCGAGCGGGGCAAGGCGTACATCGGGCCGCTCGAGTTCGACGCGCCGGGCCACGCCGATCGCGAGGCGCGGATTGCCACCCTCTATATCCGGCCCCACCAGCTCGAGATCGACCGCGTGGGCAACGGCGAGCAGCAGTTCCGGGCGCGCGTCGCCCGCGTGAATCCGGCAGGGCCGTTCGTGAAGGTGGACCTGGTGGCGGAGTGGGGGGACCCGGTGCGGGTCGAGCTGTCGCAGGAACGCTACCTGGCGCTGGCGCTCGAAGCGGGGACGGAGGTGTTCGTCCGTCCCAAGGATATGAGCATCTTCATTGCTTGATTCCGCCGGGCTGCGTCCCCGCGATGAACGCCTCGCTGATCGCGCCCGGCGAATCGCCAGGCATCGGCTGGCCGGTGGTCCGGTCGATGTTGACGAACACGATGTTGCCGGGCGCTTCGAAGGTCGGCGGGTTCTGGCGGTCGCCCCGCGCGTCGATGTAGACCTTCATGAAGTCGATCCAGATCGGCAGCGCCGCGAGCGCCCCTGTTTCCGACGGCCCCAGCGGCTTCTTGTCGTCGTGTCCCACCCACACGCCTGCCGTGATGCCGGGGTCGAACCCCGTGAACCACGCGTCGGTGTAGTCGTTCGTCGTCCCCGTCTTGCCGCCCAGCGGCCACTCGAGCGCCGCGGCGGCGGCACCCGTCCCGCGCTGCACCACGCCCCGCATGAGGCTCGTCATCACGTACGCCGTGTCCGCGGGGATCGCCTCGCGCGGCTGCGGCCGGGTCTCCTCGAGCAGGTTGCCCTGCCGATCGACGATCTTGAGAATCTGGTAGGGCTTCATCAGCACGCCCTGGTTCGGGAACACCGAGTAGGCGGCTGTCACCTCGAGCAGGCTGGCTTCGGCCGAGCCGAGGGCCAGCGACAGGTAGGGCTCCATCGGGCCGTGGAACCCGAACCGCCGCGCGTACTCCACCACGTGCTTTGGCCCGACCTGGTCCATCGTCCGCACCGCGGGGATATTGCGCGACTGCTCGAGGGCTCTCCGCAGCGTGATCGCGCCCTCGTACTTGCCATCGTAATCGCGCGGCGAATAGGGCGGCTGGCCTGCGCCCGCCGAGTAGGACACCGGCGTGTCGAGCAGGACCGTGGTGGGCGTGAACCCGCGGTCGATCGCCGCGGTGTAGACGACCGGCTTGAATCCCGATCCCATCTGGCGGTACGCCTGCGTGGCGCGGTTGAACTTGCTCCGCGCAAAGCTCAGGCCCCCCACCATCGCCCGGATCTGGCCCGTCTTGTTGTCGATCGCCAGCACCGCGCCGTCCACGAGCGGCGTCTGCTCGAGCGTTACGGTGAGGGCGCCGGCGGTGTCATCCACCTTCTGCACGCGGACCTCGATCAGGTCGCCGGGCTTGAGCATCTCGGCCGCTGACGCGCGTCTCGTCCACGCCACCCCCGCCTTGCCGAGATCGGCGGCGTAGCGGCCGATGCGGAGGCGCACGGAGCCAGAGGGCACGGGCCGCTGAGCGAGCGGCACGGGACTCGACGTCTTCGACGGCGCCGGGGCCTTCTTCGCCGTCCCAATCGCCATCACCACGGCGGGCACCACCTGCTCGGGGACGATAAGGCGTTCCCACCGATCCTCTCGGTACTGTTCGAGGGACCGGCCCTCCGCGAAAAGGTTGCGGCGCGGTTTCCGGAACCCGCGCCGCTTGTCGAGCTTGCGAAGCCCGGCATCGAGCGCGCGGTTGGCGCCAATCTGCAGATCCACGTCCAGCGACGTGTAGACCGAGAGGCCGTTCTCGTAGAGTTGCTTGGCGCCGTACTTCCGTTCCAGGTACTTCCGGACTTCCTCGACGAAATACGGCGCGATCGATTCTTCCTGGGTGGGCTGCCCGCGGGCCTCGATCGGCTTCTTTGTCGCCTCGGCGGCCATGGCCTTCGTGATGTAGCCTTCCTCCGCCATCCGGTCCAGCACGTAATTGCGGCGCCGCAGCGCCCTGCGCATGTCCACGAACGGACTCTGGCGCTCCGGGGTCTGGATGATGCCCGCAATCGTCGCGGCCTCTTCGAGCGTCAGGTCCTTCGACCGCTTGTTGAAATACAGGCGCGACGCCGCCTCGACGCCGTAGGCGCCGTGGCCGAAGTAAATCTGGTTGCAGTAGAGCGTGAAGATCTCGCGCTTGGTGTAGCGCCGCTCGATCTGGATGGCCAGCAGCGCTTCCTTGATCTTCCGTTCCCACGTCTTCTCGTCCGTGAGGAAGAGCTTGCGCGCAAGCTGCTGCGTCAGCGTGCTGGCGCCCGCCAGGCGCCGCTTGAACACGTCCTCGGCCGCCGTGATGACGATGCGCGAGACGCTGATGCCGAAGTGCTGGTCGAAATCGGCGTCCTCGGCCGAGATGATCGCCTGATGCAGCCTCGGGGAGATCTCCTCGTATTTGACCACGACCCGCCGCTCGGTGGCGAACTCCCCGATGACATGGCCGTTCGCGGCGTAGACGCGAGTGATGGTGTTCGGCGTGTAGTCGTCGAGGGCGGAGATCTGCGGCAGATCGCCAGCGTAGGCAAACAGCACACCGCTGACGATGCCGAGCACCGCGGCGAGGACGAACAGCGCGACCAGCCCGGCATGACGGGCGATACGAATGACGACGTGGGTCACGAGGGAATTCTAATGGAAAACGGGAAATCCTACATTCCCTGTCCTACCGTCGGCCGCCGCGCGATGGCGCACCGCCGGAGGACCGTCCGCCGCTGGCGCCCTGGGACGACCCGCCAGGCGACCGCCCGCCGCTGACGCCGGACGAGGATGGGCTCGACGGACGCGCACCCCGCGTGTCAGGCGTGGAATAGCTGCGCGGGGAGGGCGCCGACGGCGCGGAGTACGAGCGCGGCGCCGAGCCGGACGGTGCGGAATACGAACGAGGTTCCGGCGACGGCGCCGAGTA
>JADGOB010000272.1 GCA_017883185.1 Acidobacteriota bacterium | reverse complement strand
GCCGTCGTGTGGACGGCCCTCAGCGGCACCATCTACGCGTTCTTCATCCAGAGCTGGGCGCAGCGCTACACGACCTCGACGCACGCCGCCATCCTGCTGGGCTTCGAGAGCGTGTTCGCGGCCATCGCCGGCATCGCCTTCGGCATGGACTCCGTGACCTGGCGTCTGCTGATGGGCGGCTCCCTGATGCTCAGCGGCGTGTTCATCGTGGAGCTGCTGCCTTCGTCCAAGGGCGTGGTGGCGGAGATCGAGGCGGAGGAGGGGCCGGCGGCCGACGCGGGCCGGCCCCTCGGCGTCTGACGTCTGAATGTCCACGGGCGTGACGCCAAACATCACCTTCACCATCGCGCACCGGCGTTGCACTCCCCGTCGACCCGGTTATACTCTCGGTATGAAGACGGCTATCTCGATCCCTGACGACGTGTTCGCCGACGCGGAACGCTTGGCGCAAGTGCTCAACACGTCCCGCAGTCGGCTCTACGCTCGTGCCGTGAGGGAGTTCATCGTGCGCCACGCTCCGGACGGTGTCACCGCCGCCCTCGATGAGGTCTGCTCGGAGATCGGCCGCGACGACGACGGCTTCGCGGCCGCCGCGGCCCGGCAGCGGCTTCGGCGCTCGGAGTGGTGATCTCGCAAGGCGAGATCTGGTGGGCGGACCTGCCGGAGCCCTTCGCGTCTGAACCCGGATATCGGCGTCCGGTGATCGTCGCCCAATGCGACGCCTTCAATCGCAGCAGCATCCGCACGGTCGTGTGCATCCCGCTGACCAGCAATCAACGCTGGGCCGGCGCGCCCGGAAACGTCTTGCTCGAAGAGGACGTCACGGGGCTCCCGAAGGTGTCGGTCGCCAACGTGTCCCAGGTCGTCACGCTCGATCGAGAGTGGCTGACCGACAGGGTCGGCGAGCTGCCGCCCGCCAAGCTGCAGCTCGTGCTCGAGGGCATCGACATCCTCCTCGGGCGCTGACGCCGAAGGCAGGGGCCGGCGGTGCAGCCGCCCCGGCCCGATGCGTTGCCTTCACGCCGGGCTGCCCGGTCAGGCTGAGATGCGCTTCAATGTGTGTGTCTCACTGCCCTGTGGCCGCGTGAGGGTCAGCGTGTCGGTCTTCGCGTCATACGTGACGACCCACACGATGTCGCTGATCGCGTTTTCTCCCCAGATGAGGATCTGGTCGCCGTCGAGGCTCGCCGGGAACGGCACCAGAAACGAGCGCGGGTAGGTCACCGTGTACCACACTCGTCCCGTGGCATCGGGGTCTCGGCTCACGGTGAGCTTGTAGGCTTGCCGCGAGTCAGTCTGGCCCGGCGCGGAGCTGCGGTGGTTCGAAGTTGCCCGCTACGGTCTTCTTGAAGATTGAGCCGCGCTACCTGGAAGGCTGATCGCCGGTGACGCGGTTGAGCGTTTTCACGTCTTCCCCTGCGAGGTAGGCGATGGCGGCATCATCGCCGAGAGCGAGTGCGGCGCTGGCTCCGGCGATGCCGGCACGAAGCTCGTCGGCGTGGCGTTGCGTGTACTCATCCACGGCGCGTCCGACGAACTCGGACTGCCCGCAGTTGAGCAGCGCGGCGGCGACGCGGATTTGCTCCTTGGTCTCAGCGCTGACTTTGATGGGCGACACGGTCATCGCGACCTTCCCTGAAGGTAGCCACGGGTACTTCGGTACTTTCATCGTCATGATACCGAAGAACTTGAAGGCGTCAAACCCACGAGCTCTCACGATCTGACGCTGCGCTGCCATCACATGTGAATGCCCTGTCCTCCATCGACCATCTCCGAAACCGTTGACTTCGAACTCGCCAAGCCCGAGCGGGCCCGGGCGACCGCGTGTGCGTCCCGTTTGCCCCAGCAGGCCCATTGTCATCTTGCGGCGACACGCGTGGGAGGCAGTACAATCAGCATGTATCAACCGCTCCCAGCGAGGTGCGACCCATGACCGTCGACGAACTCAAGGCAGCAGCGTTGCGACTGGCCCCCCAGGCCCGCGCCAACCTCGCCCGCGAGCTGCTCAGCAGCCTCGATGAACTGAGCGAGGCCGAGATCGAGCAGCTCTGGTTCGAGGAGGCGGCGCGGCGCGACCGCGAGCTCGACGCGGGCACGGTCCAGTCTCTGCCCGCCGACGAGGTCCTCGCGCGGGCCAAGGCCCGTCGGGGATGAGCCGGTCGCTTCGGTTTCATCCCGAGGCCGAGACCGAACTCAACGACGCAGCCGACTACTACGCCCCGCAGAGCCCCGGTCTCGACCAGCGCTTCATCGCCGAATTGGAGCTGGCGCTGGCGCAGATCGGCGCGTTCCCTGAGGCGTCGTCGCCCGGCAACGCCCGGACCCGGCGCAAGATCCTGCCGGCCTACCCCTACTCGATCATGTACTCGATGACCGAATGGGAGATCCGCGTCCTTGCCGTGGCCCACCATGCGCGCCGCCCGTTCTACTGGCATGGTCGTGAGTAGACCCAGAACGGGCTGACAGCGCATCAACCTGACGCGCCTACGCACTTCGTTACACCGGCAGAATAGCCCGCGCAGGTTATGGGCCAAACGCTCGGCGACGTGATGAAGGTCAACGGCTTCTCACGCTACGCCGTCATCGACGACCGTGGCGACAACGTCAAGGACGAGATCCAGAACTTGCTTCAGCAGGTCGGCAGCTTGGTTTACTGGTCCGACCGTGTGCCGTGGATGGAGCGGGTGGCGCGGTAGCGCTCCACCGATGTTCTTACCCACTTGCGCCGCGAGACGTTAGCGCGCTACGCCAAGAGGCTTGGAGTTGGCGGCGGCGCCGAGATCGCTCAGATCGACTACTTCAGCGCGCTGGCGCGAGACCCTGTAGCACAACGTCCACGCTGAACCCCTTGACGCACCACTTGTCTTGATTTACGGTAACCACGTCAAATGGATTGGTTACCGTAAATGATGACAAGTCCTCAACCGGCATCGATGCTTAAGCAGGCGCTGTTCCCGGGAGATCCCGTCTCTCTCGACGAAGCGGCGCGCATCGCCGGAGTCACCACCGATGCCGCATCGCGTGCGCTTCAGCACGTGGCGCGGCAAGGCGTCGTCGCGCAAGTGCGCAGGCGTCTGTGGGTGCGGACGGGGGCGGCGGTCGACCCGTACCGTTTGGCCGCGCGCATAGCGGCGCCGTACGCGTTCGCGTATGGATCCGCTTTGGCGCTCAACGGAGCTGGACCCGCTGAGCGCTCAGAGGTCCTCGTCTCCAGCCCTCGGCGGTTCGAGCCGTTCGAGTACCAGGGGCTAGCCTACCGTCACGTTCACCCATGGAACGCGGATGGCTTGGTTCGGGTCACCGTCGGGCCCGAATCTGTGTGGGTGACATGCGCGGAGCGCACCATCGTCGACTGCGTGCGGCTTCCTGCTAATGCCGGGGGCATCGACGATATCATGCGGGCGGTCGATGCGCTGCCCCTGCGTGACCCGGACGCCGTACTGCGCTGGGTCGATCACTACGGTGAGGCTACACTGGCGGCGCGGCTGGGATTCGTACTTGAGAGCTCGGGTCTGTATGACGGCCAACGTCTCCTGCGAGAGCTTGAGGCGCGGCGGCCGTTGCATGTCGTGTACCTCGAGGCCGCCAGGCGCGGAGGCCGGCTGGCGCCTCGCTGGAATCTCGTCGTCCCGCCCTACATGCTGCCCGCCGGCGAGTGAAGCGCTTTCCCGATCAGCGCTACTACAGCCGAGTGGCGCTCTGAGGTCGTTGCGTTGGGCAGGCGCGACATGCGGATGGAGCTCACGGAAGCACAGGCCCGATCGCGCGCTTTTCTGGAGCGAGTGCTCAGTCTTGAACCGCGCCATCTGGACTTCCTGGGCTCCCTGGACCGTGGCGAACTCGACGCCACGCTGCTGCGGTCGCCGCAGATCGCGGACCGCGTCAGTCGTAACCCTGGTCTGCTGTGGCGCGTGCAGCGTGGCACATCGGCGCTCGAGGAGCGCTAGTCCGGAGCGGCGGGGCGTCCGCCTGCTATCCTGTCGCTGCGTGGTCACCAGTCACGGAGGATCCCATGCCCGACACGCCATACGAAGACGTCCAGATCGAAGGGCACCTCATCGACTCGCTGATGATGCCGCACATCATGGACCAGATCATGGACCTCGACGGCGAGTTCGAGATGCTCACTTTCGAGGTCGGGCGCATGAAGGATGACCCGTCGCACGCCGTGATGCGCATCTTCGGGCGC
>JADGOB010000034.1 GCA_017883185.1 Acidobacteriota bacterium | reverse complement strand
GAACAGAGGCCAGGAGTCGGGGGGCAGGGACCAGGAGTCGGGGGGCAGGGGCCAGGGGCGCGGAAACCACCGTAGGGGCGCCCGGCCGGTCGCCCGCGGGGCCCAATCGGGGATCAGGAAACGGGACCACGGATGAAAGACGACGCGAAGACGGATGAGTTGTCGGCCGTGCGGTCGCGCCTGCAGGCGAAGAGCGGGCCGGAATACTGGCGAAGTCTCGACGAACTGGCCGATACCCCCGAGTTCCAGGAACTGCTCCATCGCGAGTTTCCGCAAGGGGCCTCCGAGTTCCTCGACCCGGTCAGCCGGCGGACCTTTGTCAAACTGATGGGCGCCTCGCTGGCGCTCGCCGGCGTCACGGCGTGCACCCGCCAGCCCGCCGAGAAGATCGTGCCCTACGTGCGGCAGCCGGAAGAGATCGTCCCTGGCATGCCGCTCTACTTCGCCACCGCGATGCCGCTCGCCGGCTACGCGACGCCTCTGCTCGTCGAGAGCCACGAGGGACGCCCGACGAAGGTGGAGGGCAATCCCGATCACCCCGTCAACCGCGGCTCGACCGACGTGTTCGCGCAGGCCTCGATCCTCGGCCTTTACGACCCTGATCGATCGCAGACGCTCACCTATCGCGGCGAGATCCGTCCCTGGGGCACCTTCCTCACGGCCATCAAGACTGCCGTCGAGGCCAAGCGCGCGCTTGGCGGCGAAGGCCTCCGCTTCCTCACCGGCAGCGTCACCTCGCCGACGCTCGCCGGCCAACTGCAGCAACTGCTGGCCGAGTTCCCGGCCATGAAGTGGCACCAGTGGGAACCTGTCGGGCGCGACCAGGCCCGCGAAGGCGCGCGGCTGGCCTTCGGCGAACACGTGGACATCCACTACCGGCTCGACAAGGCGCAGGTGATCCTGGCGCTCGACGCCGACGTCCTCGGCTGCGGGGCGCACAGCCTCCGCTACGCCCGCGAGTTCGCCGAGGGGCGGCGAGTCACGGGTGGCCGCCGCGAGATGAACCGCCTGTACGCGGTTGAAGCCACGCCGACCCAGACCGGATCCATCGCCGATCACCGGCTGCCGATCCAGGCCAGCGCGGTCGGAGGTTTTGCGGTCGCGTTGGCCGCCGCGCTTGGCGTCGCGGGCGCACCGGCGGCATCGGCGTCGCACGACTACGCCGCGTGGATCGATCCGCTCGCACGCGACCTGCAGCAGCACCGCGGCACCAGCCTGGTCGTCGTCGGTGACGAACAGCCGGCGGCCGTTCATGCGCTGGTGCACGCGATCAACCAGGCGCTCGGCAACATCGGCGAAACGGTTGTCTGCACGGAACCGGTCGAAGCGAGTCCGACCGATCAGTTGTCGTCGCTCCGGCAGCTGGCCGCCGACATGGAGGCCGGTCGGGTCAATACCCTCGTCATCCTCGACAGCAACCCGGTCTACACCGCACCCGCGGACTTGAAGTTCGACGATCGCCTGATGGGCAAGGTGCCGCTGCGGATTCACCTCGGCCTCTACCACGACGAAACCGCCGCGCTCTGCCACTGGCACATCCCGGCAGCGCACTACCTCGAGTCGTGGAGCGACGCGCGGGCGGCTGACGGCACAATCAGCCTCATCCAACCGCTTATCGCCCCGCTGTACAACGGCCGGACGATGCACGATGTCGTGGGCGCGATGTTGTCGAAGCAGGCGGGCCAGTCGAGCTACGACATCCTCCGCGCGTACTGGCAGCAGCGCAGCAGCCTTCAGGGTCCCGAGTTCGACACGTTCTGGCGCAAGTCGCTGCACGACGGGATGGTGGCCAACACGGCCGCGGCGGTGAAGACGGTGACAGCGCGCCCAGCGGACGCCGGCGCGATTGTGCGCGGCGGCAAGGGGCGCGAAATCGTCTTCCGCGCCGATCCGACGGTGTTCGATGGCCGCTTTGCCAACAACGGCTGGCTGCAGGAGCTACCGAAGCCGCATACCAAGCTGACGTGGGACAACGCGGCGCTGATGAGCCCCTCCACCGCCCAGCGCCTCGGCGTCCGCAACGAGGATGTCGTCGAGCTGGCCTACCGCGGGCGGCAGGTGAAGGCGCCGGTCTGGATCCTGCCGGGCCAGGCTCCAGGTTCCGTCACGGTGCACCTCGGCTACGGCCGCACGCGCGCCGGGCACGTCGGCACCGACGCCGGGTTCAACGCCTACGCGCTGCGCACCAGCTTCGCACCCTGGTTCGAGCACGGCCTCGAGGTTCGCCAGACCGGCGATCGCCTCCAGTTGGCCGCCACGCAGAACCAGCAGACGATGGAGGGGCGCGCGATCGTGAGGTCGGCGCCGCTCGAGGAGTTCAGGCAGACGCCCGATTTTGCGCACCACCAGGCCGAGGCACCGGCCAGGTCGCTCACCTTGTATCCGGAACACGAGTACAAGGGTTACGCCTGGGGCATGGCCATCGACCTGAACACGTGCATCGGGTGCAATGCCTGCGTCGTGGCGTGCCAGGCGGAGAACAACATCCCGGTGGTCGGCAAGACCGAGGTGAGCCGCGGCCACAAAATGCACTGGCTGCGCGTCGATCGCTACTACACGGGCGATCCCGAGCGGCCGACGGCGTACAACCAGCCGGTGCCGTGCATGCACTGCGAGAACGCCCCGTGCGAGGTCGTCTGCCCGGTGGCCGCCACGTCGCACAGCTCCGAGGGGCTGAACGACATGACCTACAACCGGTGCGTGGGCACGCGCTACTGCTCGAACAACTGCCCCTACAAAGTGCGGCGGTTCAATTTCCTGCTCTACCAGGACTGGGAGACGCCCACCCTGAAGATGCTGCGCAATCCTGACGTCTCGGTGCGAAGCCGCGGCGTCATGGAGAAGTGCACGTACTGCGTGCAGCGCATCAACGCGGCGAAGATCGAGGCCGAGAAGGAGAACCGCCCGGTGCGCGACGGCGAGATCGTGACCGCCTGCGAGGCGGCGTGCCCGCCGCAAGCGATCGTGTTCGGCAACATCAACGACCCGAACAGCCGCGTGGCGAAGCTGAAGGCCGAGCCGCTGAACTACGGCCTCCTCGAGGATCTCAACACGCGACCGCGCACGACGTACCTGGCGGCGGTCAGGAACCCGAACCCGGAGATGCCGGACGCCGGCAAGGCTCACGAGGCGGAGAGGTAACGGCCCATGTCCCCTGCGTCACCCGAGACCCCGACCGGTCGTCCGCCGTCAGCCGCGCTGGCCGACCCGCCGGTGATCGCGCCGGGCCACACGTTCGCGACGATCAGCGACAAGATCAGCGCGATCGTCCTGACCAGGGGCACGCCGCTCGGCTGGTTCGTCGGCTTCGGGATCGCGTTCGCGTTCATGATGCTGTTCCTGATGACGGTCACCTGGCTCCTGATCAAGGGGGTCGGCATCTGGGGCATCAACGTCCCGGTCGCGTGGGGCTTCGCGATCGTGAACTTCGTGTGGTGGATCGGAATTGGGCACGCAGGCACGCTCATCTCGGCAATCCTGCTGCTCCTGCACCAACGGTGGCGCATGTCGATCAACCGGTTCGCCGAGGCGATGACGCTGTTTGCCGTCGCGTGCGCCGGCATGTTCCCGGTGCTACACATGGGGCGGCCGTGGCTGGCCTACTGGCTCTTCCCCTACCCGAACTCGATGTCCATCTGGCCGCAGTTCCGCAGCCCGCTCGTGTGGGACGTGTTCGCGGTCTCGACGTACGCCACGGTGTCGGCGCTGTTCTGGTTCGTCGGGCTGGTGCCCGACCTCGCCACGCTCCGCGACCGCGCGCGCTCGACGACCGGCCGCGTCATCTACGGCGTGCTCGCGCTCGGCTGGCGCGGGTCGGCGCGGCACTGGGCGCGCTACGAGGCGGCCTACCTGCTGCTGGCCGGCCTGGCGACGCCGCTCGTCATCTCGGTGCATACGGTGGTCAGCTTCGACTTCGCGATTGCGCTCGTGCCTGGGTGGCACAGCACGATCTTCCCGCCGTATTTCGTCGCCGGTGCGATCTACTCGGGCTTCGCGATGGTCCTCACGCTGGCCATCCCGATCCGCGCCGCGTACGGCCTGAAGGACTTCATCACCGACCGTCACCTCGAGAACATGGCGAAGATCATGCTCGCCACCGGCCTGATCGTGGCCTACGGCTACAGCATGGAAGCGTTCATCTCATGGTACAGCGGCAACACGTACGAGCGGTTCATGTACTGGAATCGCATGACCGGGCCGTACTGGCCGGCGTTCTGGGCGCTGATCGCCACCAACATCGTCACGCCGCAGTTGCTATGGCTGAAGCGCGTGCGGCACAACATCCCGCTGCTGTTCGTCATCTCGCTGATCGTCAACACCGGCATGTGGCTCGAGCGGTTCGTGATCATCGTGACGAGCCTGCACCGCGACTTCCTGCCTTCGTCCTGGGGGATGTACTCCCCGACGATGTGGGACTGGTTCACGTACCTCGGGACGATGGGCCTGTTCGTCACGCTGCTGCTCCTGTTCCTGCGCTTCCTCCCGATGATTTCGATCTTCGAGATGCGGACGCTGCTACCCGAGTCGAAGGTGAAGGAGTAGGAATGCTCTATGGGCTGATGGCGGAATTCGACAACCCGGACACGCTGGTGGCCGCAAGCCGCCGGGCGCACCAGGAAGGCTACCGCCAGCTCGACGCCTACACGCCGTTCCCGATCGAGGAACTGCACGAGGCGCTCGACATTCACCACACGTCGATGCCGCTGCTGGTCCTGATCGGTGGCATCGTCGGCGGCGTGACCGGCTACAGCCTCGAGTACTGGGTGTCGGTTGTCGCGTATCCACTGAATATCGGCGGCCGGCCGTTCCACAGCTGGCCGGCGTTCATCCCGGTGACCTTCGAGATGACCGTGCTGTTCGCCGCCATCACCGCCGTGTTCGGCATGCTGGCGCTGAACAAGCTGCCGATGCCGTATCACCCGGTGTTCAACGCGCCGCGGTTCGCCCTCGCCACGCGCGATCGCTTCTTCCTCTGCATCGAGGCGAAGGATCGGAAGTTCGACGCGACGGCGACGCGGCGGTTCCTGGAGAGTTTTGGTCCTCGTGAGGTGACCGACGTTGAGCAGTAATCATTCCAGGCTGCTCCTGGCGCTGACGGCCGCGGTGCTGCTGGGCGGGTGCCGCCAGGACATGCACGACCAGCCGAAGTTCGTCCCACTGCGCGAAAACGGCTTCTACACCGACGCCCGGTCGGCGCGGCCGATCATCGAGGGCACCGTCGCGCGAGGACACCTGAACGACGACGGCCTGCTGCACACCGGCAAGGAGAACGGCCAGGACGCGACGGAGTTCCCGTTCCCGGTGACGGCCGAGGTGATGGCGCGCGGGCAGGAGCGCTACAACATCTTCTGCGCGCCCTGCCACGACCGCACGGGGCGCGGCAACGGGATGGTCGTCAAGCGCGGGTACCGCCAGCCGCCGTCGTATCACATCGATCGCCTGCGGCAGGCGCCGGTGGGCCTCTTCTTCGACGTGATGACCAACGGCTTCGGCGCCATGCCCGACTACCGGGCGCAGGTGCCCGTGCGCGATCGCTGGGCGATCATCGCCTATATCCGCGCGCTGCAGGCCAGCGGACACGCCACGCTCGAGGTGGTGCCGCCCGGGGAACGCAACAAGCTGGCGCCAGGAACGGGGAGGTAGCGCGCTGTGAACGACTCGGCCATTCCTGAACTCTCCGGCCTTCGCCGCGCCGCGCTCGTCCTGGGCGGCATGGGGGTCCTTGCCTTGCTGGTGGGTGCGTTCCTCAGCCCGGCGCAGTTCTTCCATTCGTACCTGTTCGCCTACATGTACTGGGTCGGCTTCGGCATCGGCTGCCTCGGCATCGTCATGGTGTATCACCTGACCGGGGGCGGCTGGGGCGTTGCGGTGCGCCGGCTGCTCGAGGCCGGCGCGGGCACGCTGCCGCTGATGGCGGTGCTGTTCGTGCCGCTGCTGTTCGGTCTCCACCAGATCTACGAGTGGACGCACACCGAGACGATGATGGCCGACGAGGTGCTACGGGCGAAGCTGCCCTATCTCAACATCCCGTTCTTCATCGCCCGCGCGGTCTTCTACTTCGCGGCGTGGATCGCGCTCGTGTTCTTCCTCACGCGGTGGTCCCGCGAGCAGGATCGGACGGGCGACCCGCGCCTCGCGGTCAACATGCGGAAGCTGAGCGGCGGCGGGATCGTGCTCCTCGCGTTCACCGTCACGTTCGCGGTGTTCGACTGGGTGATGTCGCTCGATCCGCACTGGTTCTCGACGGTCTTCGGGATGCTGTTCCTCGGCGGCCAGGCGCTGGGCGCGATGGCCTTCGTCATCGCCGTCGCGTACCTGCTGTCGCGGCGCCCCGAGTTCGCGCGGGTGCTGGCGCCGACGATCCTGAACGACCTCGGGAACCTCCTGTTGGCGTTCGTGATGATCTGGGCGTACCTGTCGTTCTCCCAGCTGCTGATCATCTGGGCCGGGAACCTGCCCGAGGAGATTCCCTGGTACCTGCACCGGATCGCGGGCGGCTGGAACCTCATCGCGATGGCCCTGGCGATCTTCTATTTCGCGGTGCCGTTCCTGGTGCTGCTCGGCCGGCGCAACAAGCGCCAGCACCACCGCCTGGCGACGATCGCGGTGGCCATCATCATCGCGCGCCTGCTCGACCTGTTCTTCCTGATCATGCCAGAGTTCTACCGCGACCGACTGAGCGTGCACTGGCTCGATGTTGCCGCCATCGCCGGCGTGGGCGGGCTGTGGGTGACGATGTTCCTCTGGCGCCTCGGGTCGCAGCCGTTACTGCCGCCGAACGACCCGGAGCTGGCGCCGGCACTGGCGCGGAAACACTAGCTTGCGTCACAGAAGGTCGTGAAGCGATATGCACGAACTGCATGAGACGGATACGGCTCCTCCCAACGTTGACGTGGGTCACGAAACGCGCGATATCTCCACGCGCGTGGTGGTGAACTTCGGCGTGGCGCTCGTCGTCGGCGCCGTCATCGTCTATGTCGGGATCTGGCTGGTCTATTTGTACTTCGGGAGCCTCGCCGACCGCGCCTATCCGCGCCAGTACCCGATGGCGCAGGTCGGGGCGCCGCCGCAGCCTCCGGCGCCGCGGCTGCAGACACAGCCGCGCGAGGAGCTCAAACAGATGCGGGACGAGGAAGACCGGGTCCTGAACTCGTACGGCTGGGTGGATGCGAATGGCGGCGTGGTGCACATCCCGATCGAGCAGGCGATGAAGCTGACGCTCGAGCAGGGACTGCCCGCCAGACACGGCACGGACGGGTCGGCACCCGCGGCCCTCCCGGCGCGATCGAGCTCCGGGCGGACGCTGGCGCGGCCCGAGAGGTAGTCATGAAGCACGTCCTGATTCCTGTCGCGATTCTCTTGCTCGTCACCGGGAGCGCGGCCACCTCCGGCGCGCAGTACAACGGCGTCCCGAAGTCCGGGATGATGACGAAGGGCGGGATGCCGGCTGGCATCTCGCCGAACGAGCTGAAGCAAGTCTCGTTCGAGCAGAACCTGGGTGTGCAGGTCCCGCTGGATCTGCCGTTCCGCGACGAGACGGGTCGCGCCGTCCAGTTGTCGCGGTACTTCACCGGCCGGCCGGTGGTGCTGGCGCTCGTCTACTACGAGTGCCCGATGTTGTGCGTGCAGGCGTTGAACGGCCTCGTGAAGTCGCTGAAGGTCCTCGCGCTCGAGCCCGGCCGCGACTACGCGATCGTGACGGTCAGCTTCAACCCCGAGGAAACCCCGGCGCAGGCGGCGGCGAAGAAGGACGAGTACGTCGCCCGCCTGAAGCGGCCGGGCGCCGCCGATGCCTGGCACTTCCTGACGGGCACCGAGGCGTCGATCCGGCTGCTGACCGACACGGTGGGCTTCCACTACGTGTACGACGCCGCCACGAAACAGTTCGCGCACCCGACCGGGATGATCGTGCTGACGCCTGAAGGGAAGACCTCGAAGTACGTCTACGGCATCGACTACGGCCCGCGCGATCTTCGCCTGGCGCTGGTCGAGGCCTCCGACCACAAGGTCGGGACGCCGGTGGACCGGCTGCTGCTCTACTGTTACCACTACGACCCGACGACCGGGAAGTACGGCCTGGTGCTGATGAACGTCCTGCGCCTTGCCGGCGTGCTCACGGTGGCCATGATTGGCGGCTTCATCCTGCTGATGCGGCGACGCGAGAAGCGTCGGCTGGCCGAGCAGGACGGCCCGACGACGCCCGCGACGAACTGAATCTATGCCCGCTCTACCGCTGTTTCCAGTCGCCGCCTCCACGATGGCCGGAAAGGTGGACGCACTCTACTTCTTCCTGGTCGCCGTCAGCGCCTTCTTCGTGATTGTGATCGCGGCGTTCGTGATCTACTTCGGCATCCGCTACCGCCGCCGGGCGCACGGCGAGGTGGGCATGAAGGTGGTGCCGTCGCTGGCGCTCGAGATCGCGTGGACCATCATCCCGCTGGGCCTCGGCCTGGTGATGTTCGCCTGGGGCGCCCAGATCTACTTCAACCAGACGCGGCCGCCCGCCGAGACGCTCGACATCTACGTCGTCGGCAAGCAGTGGATGTGGAAGTTCCAGCACCTCGACGGCCGGCGCGAGATCAACGAGCTGCACGTGCCGGTTGGCCGCGCCGTGAGGCTGACGGGGACGTCCGAAGACGTCATCCACTCCTTCTTCGTGCCGGCGTTCCGCCTGAAGGCCGACGTGATTCCCGGGCGGTACACCACGCTGTGGTTCAACGCGACGAAGGCCGGGCGTTATCACCTGTTCTGCGCGGAGTATTGCGGGACGAAGCACTCCGGGATGGTCGGCACGGTCGTGGTGATGGAGCCGAACGAGTACCAGGCGTGGCTCGCCGGCGGCGGCGGCGAGGGGTCGCTGGCGTCCCAGGGGCAGAAGCTGTTCCAGGACCTGGCGTGCATCACCTGCCACCGGGCTGACGGGCAAGGTCGCGGGCCGGCGCTCGAGGGCGTCTTCGGGAGCCGCGTGTCGCTCAACAGCGGGCAGGTGGTGGTGGCCGACGAGGCCTACCTCCGCGAGTCGATTCTGTCGCCGAGCGCGAAGATCGCGGCCGGCTTCCAGCCGCTGATGCCGACCTTCCAGGGCCTGGTCAGCGAAGAACAACTGCTGGCCCTCATCGAGTACGTGAAGTCGCTGAAGGGGCTGGCGCCCAGCCAGCCTGCCGCCGACACGCCGGGTGGCCCGGCGCCAGGCAGAACGACGCCCGCGCGCGGACCGCAGTCCCCGTCCGAGCGGCAACGGCAGAATCCAAAGAAGTAAACGAGCATGGATACCCTGGCATTTCCGCGCACGCATTACCTGAACGCCGAGTACGGCCTGAAGTCGTGGCTCCTGACGACGGACCACAAGCGGATAGGCCTGCTGTTCCTGGGGGCGATCTCGCTGTTCTTCATCCTGGGCGGGATTTTCGCCGGGCTCATCCGCCTGGAGCTGCTGACGCCGCCCGGCGACCTGGTGTCTGACGACACCTACAACAAGCTCTTCACGATGCACGGCATCGTGATGGTCTTCATGTTCCTGATCCCGTCCATCCCCGCCGTGATGGGCAACTTCTTCGTGCCGATCATGATCGGGGCGCGCGACCTGGCGTTCCCGCGGCTGAATCTGCTCAGTTGGTACATCTTCATGACCGGCGGCCTGTTCACGCTCTACGCGATCGTGACCGGCGGCGTGGACACCGGGTGGACGTTCTACACGCCGTTCAGCACCCTGTCATCGCATTCCAACGTGATGACGGCCGCGATCGGCATCTTCATCATCGGGTTCTCGTCGATCCTCACCGGCCTCAACTTCATCGTCACCATCCACACGATGCGAGCGCCGGGGATGACGTGGTTCCGCATGCCGCTCTTCCTCTGGGCGATGTATGCAACGAGCCTGATCAACGTGCTCGCCACGCCGGTGCTGGCCATCACGATCTTCGCGGTGGCCCTCGAGCGGGCGCTCCACATGGGGATCTTCGATCCCGCCTACGGCGGCGACCCCGTCCTGTTCCAGCACCTCTTCTGGTTCTACTCGCACCCGGCCGTCTACATCATGATCCTGCCGGCGATGGGCGTGGTGAGTGAGGTGATCGCGGCGTTCTCGCGGAAGAGCATCTTCGGCTACAAGTTCGTCGCGTTCTCGAGCCTGGCCATCGCCGTGTTCGGCTTCCTGGTGTGGGGCCACCACATGTTCGTCGCCGGGATGTCGGTGTACGGCGCGATGATCTTCTCGGTGCTGAGCTTCCTGGTCGCGGTGCCGTCGGCGGTGAAGGTGTTCAACTGGACGGCCACCCTCTACAAGGGATCGATCTCGTACCAGACACCGATGCTGTACGCGCTCGGCTTCATCGGCCTGTTCACCATCGGCGGGCTCACCGGCCTCTTCCTCGCGTCGCTCGGCGTGGACGTGCACGTGACCGACACCTACTTCGTCGTCGCGCACTTCCACTACATCATGGTCGGCGGCGCGATTATGGGATACCTGGGCGGCCTCCACTACTGGTGGCCGAAGATGACCGGCCGGATGTACCCGGACATGTGGGGACGCGTGGCGGCCGTCGTCACGTTCCTGGGATTCAACCTGACGTTCTTCCCACAGTTCGTCCTCGGATACATGGGGATGCCGCGCCGCTATCACGCGTACCCGCCGGAGTTCCAGGCGCTGAACGTGCTGTCAACGGCGGGCGCCTCGATCATGGGGATCGGGTACCTGATCCCGGCCATCTACCTGCTCTGGTCGCTGAAGTACGGCGCGATCGCCGGGAACAACCCGTGGGGAGCCAAGGGGCTGGAATGGGAGATTCCGTCGCCGCCGCCCACGTTCAACTTCGACAAGACGCCGGTGGTCACCGAACCCGCGTACGCCTATGAGACCCGGGAGAAGTAGCTTGCCTCACGGCGCGTCTACAGGAGCTGCAGTGCACGACGACAAGACCGCTTCCCCGTACGAGCCGGCGCTCAAGCATCACTTCGACGACCTCGGCCAGCAGCACGAGGCGGCGATGCTGGGGATGTGGCTGTTTCTCGGGACCGAGTTGCTGTTCTTCGGCGGCCTGTTCACGGCGTACATGCTCTACCGCGTGTGGTACCCCGAGACGTTCGGCGCCGCCAGTCGCACGCTGGACATCACGCTCGGCGCGGTCAACACGATGGTGCTGATCACCAGCAGCCTGACGATGGCGCTGGCGGTGCACGCCGCGGCCACCGACGAGCGTCGGAAGCTGATGGCGTTTCTCGCGGCCACGATGGTGCTCGGCGCGGTGTTCCTCGGCATCAAGGGCATCGAGTACCACCACAAGTTCGTGGAGCACCACATTCCCGGGTTCGGGTTCCAGTTCGAAGGCCCGGCTCCTGAGCGCGCGAACCTGTTCTTCTCGCTGTACTTCGCGATGACGGGGCTCCACGCACTCCACATGATCATCGGCCTGGGGATCATGACGGTGATGCTGATCATGGCGTGGCGCGGGAGATTCTCGGCGCGCTGGCACACGCCCATCGAGATCAGCGGCCTCTACTGGCACTTCGTGGACATCGTCTGGATCTTCCTGTTCCCGCTGCTGTACCTGGTGGACAGGCACAGGTAGTCGGGGCTGACGCAGAAGAGTCGGGAACTGACGCAGAAGAGTCGGGAACTGACGCAGAAGGGTCGGATATGGAACACGTGATTGTGCCCCGGTCCACGTACTACACGATCTTCGCCGTCCTGGTCGTGATGACGGGCGTGACGACGGGTGTGGCGTTCTTCGACCTGGGGCTGGCGAACCCGGTGATCGCCTTGAGCATTGCCGTCTTCAAGGCGTCGCTCGTGGTCCTCTTCTTCATGCACCTCAAATACCGCAGCCGCCTCACCTGGGTCGTCGCGGGCGCGGCGGTCTTCTGGCTGGGAATCCTGCTGGTGCTGATCCTGAGCGACTACACGACGAGAGGGTGGGCCTGGTTCTAGGAACGGCTCAGGGCTCAGGGCTCGAGTCTACGAACCGGAGAGTTCCCGCAGGATGGCCGTGGCCTCCTCGGCATCGTCGGCCGGCACCTGAAGTTGCACCGGACCAACGACCGGGTTGAAGCCGGTTCCGATCCGCCCGCCGGCGAACAGATCCTGGATGCCTTCGCCCTTGGCGAAGAACTCGATGTCGGCCTCTTCCAGCAGGGACTCCGCCACCGCAAGCAGCGCCGTGTCGCTCGACTCGAACACCGTGACCGGCTCAGGATGAGTGTCTTCGTGACGTGTGGTCATGGCTTCCCCTTCTTCGCCAGGCGCACGAGGGCGGCGAGTTCCTTCAGGCACTGCTTGATGGGCCTCGCCGGCGTGCCCCAGAAGAGCGTGCCGGAGCCCGTGAGGACCTCCCCCGTCGAGACGCCGCACTGCCCGCCAAGCCTGACGCCGCTCTCGATGCGCACGTGGTCGGCAATGCCCACCTGGCCGGCCACGACCACCTGGTCCTCGATCACGGAGCTTCCAGCGACGCCGGTCTGCGCCGCGATGACGACGTCCTGGCCGACCGACACGTTGTGCCCGACGTGCACCTGGTTGTCGAGCTTCGTCCCGCGCGCGATGCGGGTCTCCCCCATGGCCCCGCGATCGATCGTGCACAGCGCCCCAATCTCCACGTCATCCTCGATCACGAGCCGGCCGACCTGCGGGAAATGTTCGTAGCGGCCGGTCGCCCCGTCGCGGACGTAGCCGAATCCGTCGCTGCCGAGCACGGACCCGGCGTGGACGATCACGCGGGCGCCAATCGTCGTGCCCGGGTAGATCACGACATTGGACTCGAGGATGCTGTCTTCGCCGACCGTCACGCCGCGGCCGATGTGTGAGCCGGGACCGACGACGACACGGTCGCCCAGGATCGCGTCCGCGTCGATCACCGCGTGCGCTGCCAGCGACGCGTCGCGGCCGAGCGTGGCCGACGGGTCGACGATGGCCGAGAGATGAGCGCCGGGCCGGGGACGCGCGCGGACGACAAGGCGCCGCGCGGCGCGGGCGAACGCGAGGCGGGGCTGCTCGCAGATCACAAACGCGCCGCCCGGGCGAACCGCGCCGTTCGCGAAGGCGCCCGCGATCACCACCCCGGCCGCAGACGCGATCGCGGCCGGCAGCGCCCAGTCGTCCTCGACAAAGGCCAGGTGGCGGGGACCAGCCGACGCAAGCGGAGACAGGCCGTCCACCTCCGCGTCGGGAGGTCCGATCACGGTCCCGCCCACCAAACCGGCGATCTCGCGCGCCGACAGGCTCACCCGCTCGTCGCCTGCTCCTTCGGCTCCACCAGTTCTATCCATGAGAACCACATCGGATGACGTTGCTTGTACCAACGAAGGACCTCGCGCAGCTTCCTCTGCTTGTCGTACGGGATGACTTCCGGCGGGATCAGATCGAAGTGCAGCCGGATCGAGCGTGCATCGACGAACTCGAGCGCCTCGGCGCAGAGCGTCTGAAGCTCATTGCGGATGCGCCCCGAGTCGGAGATCTTGACCGGCCGCGTCTCGAACAGCTCGCCCCCGAGGAAGCGGTTCAGCAGTGGGCTGAAGATCAGGCGGCTCTGCTCGAGCGTCTCGCCGAGACGCAGCGTGAGCGTGATTCGCTTGTCGCCGCCGGAAGACGCCAGCCTGACGGTCGCCCGGTAGACACCCGGCGACACTTCCTGCACACCGGGCGCGCCGGAATACGGGTCAGGCCCCATGTACCCGGAGACCGCGAGCACCTCCCAGCGTTTCTCGGGGAAAAAGTCGTCGGCCGTCAGGGTGATCCGTCCCGGCAACAGGCCCGCCGAGGCGGCTTCGCGGATCATCCTCGCGTAGTTCTTCACCGTGTCCGGGTCGCACGTCGAGCCAATGAGCGCGCACAGCCGGGCCCCGAAATCGGACGCGTCGGGATCCAGGCGCAGCACGTCCTGCTCCCGGTCGTAGGGCAGGTCGAACCGCGACGTGAACGGAACCATCGACACGTCGAGCCCGAGCATCGGGCCGAGGGTGGCCGACTGGACCGCCTCGGCAGAGGCGGCGTAACCGTCGATGATGAACAGGTGCAGGGCCCCCGAGTCGTCTTTCCACGTGCCGACGCGGAACGTGGGCGCGTAGGTGCCGGACTCAGTGAACGCCGGCATGCCGCTCGGCAGCATCCACCCATCTTCCAGCACGTGCACGCCGTGCTCCTGCCATGCGTTCCAGAGCGAGGCAATGCGTGGAGCGCGGCTCTTTCCGCCAAGCGTCCACACGTGGATGTTCTCGCGGCGGATACCTGGGTACGTCCGGTCGATCGCCTCGACCATCCGCGCGCGCGGCGTGCGGAAGTTGATGAGCACCGCGTGCTCGGCTGCCGTCTGCACCACTTCGCGCGGCATCACGACCATCCCGACGTACCCTTCGTACGGTCGCGCGACGTGCAGCGGCTGGTTGAACAGGTGCAGGACGGTCATCGGCCCGCTCGGACTCCCCTTCGCAAAGCGCGACGTGTTCTCGAGCGTGTCGATCGCCGCCCCCCACACCGTGATCCGCGACGACTTGATCTCGCCGTAGAACCCGTCCCACCCGTAGGTCGGGTCGTTGAGGAGCCGGACGACGCGCTGGTCGAGCCAGCGGGCAACCTCGGGGCGCGCGTAGACGCGGCCGAAACCGATCTGCGGGTTCGACCCCATCTCGGGCGTCTCGCCCGCCTTCGGCATCAACCCCTCACCGAGGCAGACCATGATGGCGTGGTTCTCGGGGAGCTGGCGCGAGAGGTACCAGAGGCTCTCGCTCATCGCGTAGGCCGAGATCGCGTCCGCGTCTTTCTTCACCTGGTTGAGCGCGGCCTTGTCGAGGTGAGCGCCTGCGCCGGGCCTGCCGAACACCTGCGTGCCGAGCGCGGTCACGGCGCCCATCATCGCGAACAGCCGCTCGATGCGGCCGTCAAGGAACGACAACTCGCGCGTGAACTCCTTCGACGGCTCGCCGCGCACCCACTCGATCTCCACGTCATCCAGCCAGAGGTGGAAGCGTCCGAGAATGGGCCGCGTATCGAACGACCACTGCGCGATGATGTCCTGCTCGTCCTGCATTTTCTGGTTCATCGGACGCCTCTCGGGCCCTTGACTACCGTGATGCGATCCGCGCCCAGGGGTCGCGCAGCGGCACCGTCCGGTTGAACACCAGGCGGCCGGCCGCGGTGTCGGGATCGACGCAGAAATAGCCGAGACGCTCGAACTGGAACTTCTCGAGCGCTCCAGCCTTCGCCAGCCCAGGCTCGACCTTGCACCCCTCGATCACCTCGAGCGAACCCGGGTTCAGGTACGACTTCCAGTCGCGCCCCTCTTCCGCGTCGTGCGGGTCGGGCACCGTGAACAGGCGATCGTAGAGCCTGACCTGCGCGTCGATCGCATGCGCCGCGGATACCCAGTGAATGGTCGCCTTGACCTTCCGTCCTTCCGGCGAAGAGCCCTTACGGGTCGCTGGATCGTAGGTGCAGCGCAGTTCCACGATCTCGCCGCGCTCGTCCTTGACGACGCGCTCGCACTTCAGGAAGTACGTGCCGCGCAGCCGCACCTCGCGCCCCGGAGAGAGCCGGAAGTACTTGGGCGGCGGCACCTCGCGGAAATCGTCCTGCTCGATGTAGAGCACCTTCGAGAACGGCACGGCACGGTTACCCATCGACGGATCTTCGGGGTTGGCCGGGATCTCGATCTGCTCGACCTGGCCCTCGGGGTAGTTTTCGATCACGACGCGCAACGGGCGCAACACCGCCATCGCGCGCGGCGCCCGCCGGTTCAGGTCGTCCCGTACCGCGTCCTCGAGCAGCGCCACGTCCACCATGTTCTCGCGCTTGGCCACGCCGATGCGCGCGGCGAACTCGCGGATCGACTCGGGCGTGAACCCGCGGCGGCGGAGGCCGACGATGGTCGGCATCCGCGGGTCGTCCCATCCCGACACCAGCCCCTCCTGCACCAGTTGCAGCAGCTTGCGCTTGCTCATCACGGTGTAGGTGAGGTTCAGGCGCGCGAACTCGATCTGGCGCGGCTTGCTCGGCACCGGCAGGTTGTCCACCGTCCAGTCGTAGAGCGGGCGGTGATCCTCGAACTCGAGCGTGCAGAGCGAGTGCGTGATCTGCTCGATCGCGTCGGAGATGGCGTGCGTGTAGTCGTACATCGGGTAGAGGCACCACGCGTCGCCGGTGCGATGGTGGGTGGCGTGCCGGATGCGGTAGATCACCGGGTCGCGCAGGTTCAGGTTGGGCGACGCCATGTCGATCTTCGCGCGCAGCACCTTCGTCCCGTCCTCGAACTCGCCCTTCCGCATCCGCGCGAACAGGTCGAGGCTCTCGTCCACCGGCCGGTTCCGCCAGGGGCTGTCCTTGCCCGGCTCGGTCAGCGTTCCGCGGTACTCGCGGATCTGCTCCGCAGTCAACTCGTCCACGTACGCCTTGCCGTCCCGAATGAGGCCGACGGTGTATTGGTAGATCTGCTCGAAATAGTCGGACGCGTAGTAGAGGCGATCGCCCCAGTCGAAGCCGAGCCAGTGGACGCTGTCGATGATCGAGTCCACGTACTCGACATCTTCCTTGGTCGGGTTCGTGTCGTCGAAGCGAAGGTTGCAGGTGCCGCCGAATTCCTTCGCGACGCCAAAATTCAGACAGATCGACTTGGCGTGCCCGATATGGAGGTAGCCGTTCGGCTCGGGGGGAAACCGGGTCGCGACGCCCTGGTGTTTGCCGCTCTCGAGGTCACGCGCGATGATCTCGCGGATGAAGTCCATGGGCGCCGTGGCCGCCGGCGTGTTCGCCTCGGCCGGGCGCCCGTCACCACCGCCGGGGGCAACAGGCTTGATCATACAGGGAGTATAGCCCACGCCCTCCGGATGCCGGGAAGCGGGGCTCAGGCCGGAAAACGAGGCGGCCCTGGTACCTGAGCGTGAGGAAGACGGATATACTCCGGCATCGCACGCCCCTTCCTTCCCTGTAGTCGAAAAGAGGAACTCGAGATGCCGTACACCGGAAGATTCTGGAGAGCCGTCGTCGCGGCGGCCGTTGCCGCGGCGGCTCTTGCGCTGGCTGGTCCGTCACCGAGCGCGCAGTCGATCGACAACCGCGTGAATACGATCTTCGCGGCCTGGAACAGGAAGGACACACCCGGATGTGCCCTTGGCGTGGCGCAGACGGGCGAGCCGGTTCTGCTCCGCTCCTTCGGCATGGCGGACCTCGAGGACGACCGGCCGATTGCGCCGGAGACGATCTTCGAGGCAGGCTCGGTCTCGAAGCAGTTCACGGCCGCCGCCATCAACCTGCTCGCGCTCGACGGCAAGCTCTCGCTCGACGATCCAGCGCGGAAGTACTTGCCCGAATTGCCGGCGATCGCCTCTGGCATTCGCCTCCGGCACCTGCTCACCCACACGAGCGGCCTGAGGAGCCAGTGGCCGCTGTTGACGCTGGCGGGGCGCCCACCGGGCGAGGCGGTGCACTCGATACCGGAGATCCTCGATCTCGTCAGCCGGCAGCAGCGGCTGAACTTCGAACCTGGCGACGACTTCCTCTACAACAACACCGCCTTCACGCTCCTGAGCGTGGTCGTCGCCCGCGTGAGCGGACAGTCGTTCCAGCAGTTCTGCGACGCGCGGTTGTTCAAACCGATCGGCATGAACAGCACGCGGTGGCGCGAGGACCACACCGCGATCGTCAGGAACCGCGCGACCGCCTACACACGGGGCAGCGACGCCCAGTTCCACTCGGACATGTCCTTCACCGATGTCGTCGGCAACGGCGGGCTGCTGACGACGGTCAAGGACCTCCTCGCCTGGAACGAGAACCTCGACACGGCGCGCGTGGGCGGGCGGACGTTCGTCGAATCGCTGCACACGCGCGGCCGGCTGAACGACGGGTTCGTGAACGAGTATGCCCAGGGTCTCTATGTCCGGACCTTCCAGGGAGTGAAGGAGGTCAGCCACGGCGGCTCGACGGCGGGCTACCGCTCGTTCCTCGCCAGGTATCCAGACCAGCGCCTGTCGGTTGCCGTGCTGTGCAACGTGGCGTCGGCCAACCCGGAACGCCTGGGTCACGAGGTGGCGCAGCTCTACCTTCGGGATGCCCTGAAGGCGCCCGGTCCCCTGCCTGCGGCGACGGTCGCGGCGGAGGTCCTGCGGGCCAGGACCGGCCTCTACCGCGACCCGACAACAGACGCGGTGCTCAAGGTCACCGTGGACCAGGGCAAGGTGCGCATCGGATCGACGGAGGTCGTGCCGCTCTCCGAGCAGCGATTCCGGAGCGCGGGGACCATCACCTACGAGTTCGTGATGGAGAACGGTGCCGTGAAGCGGCTCAGCGAGCTGGCTGACGGGACCCGTCCTCGCGAGTATCTCCCGGTTCCGGTCGCCACGCCGTCGGCGTCAGACCTCGCGGGGTATGCAGGCCGGTACTTCAGCGCGGAACTCGAGGTGTTCTACACGGTGACGGTCGAGAAGGACGCCCTGGTCGTAAAACGCCAGTGGGAGCGCTGGAACCTCCAGCCTGCCTTCGCGGATGCGTTCGAGATGGGTGGGGGTCGCGTGCTGCGGTTCACCAGGCGCGCGGACGGCGCGGTCGATGGCTTCGAGATCTTCGCGGGGCGAGTCCGCCACGTGAGGTTCGAGAAACAGGTCTAGGCGCGGCAGTAAGCCTTTCACTGTCTGGAGGGAATCTGTGAGCACGAAATACGACACACACCGGCCGACCATGAGCCGGCGCTCCTTCGCGGGACTGGCCGGCCTGGCCGGCACACTCGGATGGTTCGAACTGCCGGCGTGGGCGGCACCGCAGACGCCCCCGGTCGCCGCAGCCCCAGCCTCGGCCGGCGAGGCGTACTGGCAACAGGTTCGTCAACAGTTCCTCATGCCGCCGGGCCTCACCATCGTCAACGCCGCGAACCTGTGTCCTACGTCGCTGCCTGTCATCGAAGCGGTCTACCGCGCCACGCGTGACGTGGACGCGGACCCATCGATGCCGAACCGGCGGAAGTTGAGCGATGCGAAGGAGCAGGTGCGGCGCACGGTGGCCGCGGCGCTGAGGGTGACGCCGGAAGAGATCGTGATCACGCGCAACACGAGCGAGGGCAACAACTTCGTCTCGAGCGGGATCGATCTGAAGGCCGGCGACGAGGTGCTGGTCTCGGCTGAGAACCACCCCAGCCTGCTGAACGCCTGGGTCGAGAAGGCGAAACGGTTTGGATTCTCGGTGCGCCGCGTGGCGCATCCGAGTCCGCACCCGGGCCACGTCGCCATCATCGACGCCTTCCGCTCCGCGTTCACGCCCGCCACCCGCATCGTCGCCTTCACGCACGTGACGGCTTCTTCGGGTGACGTGTTTCCAGCCCGCGAGATCTGTCGCCTGGCGCGCGAACGCGGCGTGCTGTCGGTCGTCGACGGTGCGCAGTCATTCGGCATCCTGGACATCGACCTGGCCGACATGCAGCCCGACTTCTTCACAGGCAGCGCGCACAAGTGGCTGTGCGGCCCTCGCGAGGTCGGCGTGCTCTACGTCAACAAGCAGATCGAAGCGAGGTTGTGGCCAAGCGTCGTGAGCCTGTACGCGGGGGCTGTGGGTGTGTCCCGGCGCCTCGAAGGCTTGGGCCAGCGGAACGAAGCCGAGATCCTGGGCCTGGGAGAAGCGCTGACGCTGCAGGCCACCATCGGCCGGACGGCCATCGAGGCGCGATCGCGCCGCCTCGCCCAGCTCCTGATGACAGAACTCCGCCGCATCGACGGCGTGCGCGTCTGGACATCACCCGACCCGGCACACTCGGCCGCCATCGTCACGTTCCAGCCGGGCGCGCTCGACCCATCGAAGCTGGCGACCGCGCTCTACGAGCGGGAACGCATCGCCTGTTCGGCGCGGTCGGGAGCGGACCGGCCTGGCCTGCGTCTGTCGCCTCACTTCTACAACTCGGTGGCCGAGATTGAGCGGACCGTCGCGACGATCCGCAAGTACATGAACTCGGGAGTCTAGACATCTTCCAGGGCTGAGATCGTCCTATTCGTGCCGCAGCGCGCGGAGCGGATCCTGCCAGGCTGCCCGACGCAATTGCGGCTCCGCTCGTCGCATTCTCGGGGGGAGCCTTCGAGCATGCGCTGTGGAACCGTCGGCTGGACAGCCGCGTTGCCGTGGGGCTCACCCTGGCCCCTCTGACCCCGTGAGTGTTCATCGCGGCGTGCGTGTTCGTGGTTGTCCTCGACGTCCTGCACGATCAGGCCCAGGTTTTCCGAACGGCCGAACTGGCGCTCGTGGATCGCAGAACGCAATCCGGACGCCGGGAGTTGCGGCGCGCGAGTGCCGGGCCCGCCCGTCCGGTTACCTGGGGCCGACCATGTCCTCGGGCCGCACCCAATCGTCGAACTGCTCGGCCGTCACGTGGCCCGACGCGACGGCTGCCTCGCGCAGCGTGCACCCGGAGTGGTGTGCCGCTTTCGCGATCTGCGCCGCCTTGTCGTAGCCGATGTGCGGGTTGAGAGAGGTGACCAGCATCAGCGAACGCTCCAGGAGTTCGGCGATGCGCCCGCGGTCGGGCTCGATGCCCCGCGCGCAGTGCGCGTCGAAGCTGCGCGCACCGTCGGCGAGCAGCCGGATGCTCTGCAGGACGTTGTGGACGATGACCGGCTTGCAGACGTTCAGCTCGAAGTTCCCCGAGGCGCCGGCGATGTTGATCGCCACGTCGTTCCCCATCACCTGGCAGCACGCCATCACCAGCGCTTCACACTGCGTGGGGTTGACCTTGCCCGGCATGATCGAGCTGCCCGGTTCGTTCTCCGGGATCCGGATTTCGCCGAGGCCCGAACGCGGCCCGGACGCCAGCCAGCGCACGTCGTTGGCGATCTTCATCAGCGCCGCGGCGACGGTCTTGAGCGCGCCGTGCGCGTGCACCATCGCGTCGTGGGCGGCCAGCGCCTCGAACTTGTTGGGCGCCGTGACGAACAGGGTGCCCGCCTCCCGCGACAGCGCGTCCGCGACGAGGCGCCCAAAGTCGGGGTGCGTGTTCAGGCCGGTCCCGACCGCCGTTCCGCCGAGCGCCAGCTCGCGCAAGTGCGAAAGCGAACCCTCGACGTGACCGATGCCGTGGCCAAGCTGCGCAACCCAGCCCGACATCTCCTGCCCCAGGGTCAGCGGCGTGGCGTCCTGCAGGTGCGTGCGCCCGATCTTCACCACGTCGGCATAGGCTTGCGATTTCCGCGCCAGGGTGTCGCGCAGCGCGGCGAGTGCCGGCAGCAGCGCGCCCTCGATGGCGCGCACAGCGGCCACGCTCATCGCGGTCGGGAAGACGTCGTTGGACGACTGACCGTGGTTCACCTCGTCATTCGGGTGCACCAGCCGGTCGCTGCCGAGCGGCCCTCCCAGCAACCGGGAGGCCCTGTTGGCCAGCACCTCGTTCATGTTCATGTTGGTCTGGGTGCCCGAACCGGTCTGCCACAAGGAGAGCGGGAACTCCGCCTCGTGCCGGCCGGCGATCACCTCGTCGGCCGCCGCCGCGATCGCCTGCGCTTTGCGTTCGTCCAGGACGCCCAGTTGGAGATTGACGTGCGCCGCACAGCGCTTGACCAGCGCCAGCGCGAGGATCAGTTCGCGCGGCATGCGCTCGGTGGAGATGTCGAAGTGCTGGAGCGAACGCTGGGTCTGGGCGCCCCAGAGGCGGTCCGAGGGCACGGCGATCTCGCCGAAGCTGTCTCGTTCGATTCGTGATGCGCTCATCATTGCCTCCATTCGGCACATCTCGGCGTGTACGCCGATTGGGCGGCGGCGCAGCCTGGTCTTTCCCCTGAGGCCTGCATGTCTGCAGGGCGCGTCCGGTAGGGCTCGAAGGCGCCGCGGGGCGGCGGCGGAGGACCCCTGCCTGCAATTCTACCTCGGCCGGACCGCCCGGTTGGCACTGCGGCTGAGCTTTCCGAAGTCGACACCGGCTGTTATGCTCAAACCCAGGGCACGCTCACATCGACAATCGACCCGGGCCCACCGGATCCGCGCCGCTCACGAATACGCGGGCGCGGTACCCGGCGGCTTCCCGAGCCCGTCAGAAAGGATCGCCCCAATGACCAATATCGCCCCCGATATCACCGCGCTCGTCGGACACACGCCGCTGGTCGCGATCAACCGGATCGGCGCCGGCCTGCCAGGCCGAATCGTCGCCAAACTCGAGAGCTTCAACCCCTGCGCCAGCGTGAAGGACCGGATCGGCCTGGCGATGATCGAAGCCGCCGAGCAGGACGGCCGTATCAAGCCCGACACCATCCTGCTCGAGCCCACGAGCGGCAACACGGGGATCGGCCTGGCGTTCGTCGCCGCCGTCCGCGGGTACCGGCTCGTGCTGATGATGCCGGACACGATGAGCATGGAGCGCCGCAAGATGCTGAAGGCGTTCGGCGCCGAAGTGATTCTCACGCCGGGCGGCGAGGGCATGCCGGGCACCATCAGGCGCGTGAAGGAACTCGCGGAATCGGACCCGCGATACCTCGTTCTCGAGCAGTTCTCGAATCCGGCGAACCCGGACGTGCACCGGCGCACCACGGCGGAGGAAATCTGGAAGGACACCGACGGCCAGGTCGACATCTTCGTCTCCGGCGTCGGGACGGGAGGCACGCTGACCGGCGTCGGCGAGGTGATCAAGCCGCGGAAGCCGTCGTTCCGGATCGTGGCGGTCGAGCCGTCAGCCTCGCCGGTCCTGTCGGGTGGCAAGCCAGGGCCCCACAAGATCCAGGGCCTCGGGGCCGGGTTCGTCCCCGACGTGCTGCGCAAAGATCTGATCGACGAAGTGATCACCGTCTCGAACGAGGCGTCCGGCGCGATGGCGCGGCGTCTGGCGAAGGAAGAGGGGATCATCTCGGGCATCTCCTGCGGGGCTGCGATGGAAGGCGCGGTGGCGGTGGCCGGCCGCGAAGAGAACCGCGGCGCACTGATCGTCGTCATCCTGCCCGATACCGGTGAGCGGTACCTGAGCACCTGGCTGTTCGAGGATCAGGCATGAACCCCAGGTCCGGTCGTCGTCTCCCGGTTGGCCCCGCTCCGCGCGCGCCCGAACACCTCACGCTCTCCGCCGTGGTGCGGCAGTTGTGCGCGAGCGACGATGGGCTGATCCGGCCCGAGTCGCAGGTGAAGCATCCCAACCCGCCGTCGCGCGTGGCGCTGGCGTGGATCGTGGAAGGACTCCGCTCGGTGTTGTTCCCCGGTTATGTCGGCGACACTCCGGAGTTGAATGGCGAGGCCCTGCAGTTTTACGTCGGCGCCACGCTCGACCGGGTGCTGCGCACGCTGGGCGAGCAGGTGCGGCGCGCCCTGTGTTTCACATGCGAGGGCGAAGACCCGGTGCGATGCACCGAGTGCGAGCAACGGGCGGACGCGGTCACGGAGCGGTTCCTCTCGCAGTTGCCGGGCGTCAGACGCCTGCTCGCGACCGACGTGCGCGCGGCCTACAACGGCGACCCGGCCGCGACCAGCCCGGCCGAGACGATTCTCTGCTACCCGGGCATCCTGGCGCTCACGTGTCAGCGCCTCGCTCACGAGCTGTACGGGCTCGATATCCCGCTGATCCCGCGGATCATCACCGAGCACGCGCACAGCCTGACCGGCATCGACATTCATCCCGGGGCCCGCATCGGCGAGTGCTTCTTCATCGACCATGGTACCGGTGTCGTGATCGGGGAGACGTGTGAGATCGGCGATCGGGTGCGCCTCTACCAGGGCGTCACGCTCGGCGCGCGGAGCTTCCCGCTCGACGAGCACGGACATCCCGTGAAGGGCATCCCGCGCCACCCGATCGTCGAGGATGACGTGATCATCTACAGCGGGGCGACCGTGCTCGGACGGATCACGGTCGGGGCGGGATCGGTGATTGGCGGCAACGTCTGGCTGACGCACAGCGTTCCGCCCGGCAGTCGAATCAGCCAGACGGAAGCGCCGCAGTCATAGCACTCGAGCGGCGCAGGGATCTAGAGAAACGCGGGCGCCCTCCGGATGCCGGAAAGCGGGGCTCAGGCCGGAAAACCACACCCAACGTCAGTGAGCGCGGCGCCCCGGGCGACGCGGTGACCAGCGGCGTCCGCCTCGTGGCCGGGTCAACTCACCGGCGAGCCAGTCGATCGCCCCGGGCGTCTCAGTCCACGCCCGGCCCAGCAGGAGCGAACACTCGAAGGCTTCGTCCATCTCGGTGTGCGCCTCCTCCTCGTCGTCGTCATCACCGGGCCCAGCCAGCCCGACCAGCTCCTCGTCCGGGTCGAAGGCCCCGATGGCAAGGAGCGGCGCGACCCGAGGATTGATCCCGCGCGCAACCGCCAGCGCCTCCCTCGCGTCCTGCCTGGACCTGTTTCGATACGCCCAGAGCGTCCGGCCATACGCCCACTTGGGGCCGCGATCGTCGTAATCGCTGAGCAGCGCGCCCGCCTCTTCGTCGTGTCCCTGCTCGAGCAGGAGCGCCAGGAGGCGGTAGCCGGCACCGGCGTGGTCCTCCTCGTCGAGGGACATCAACTCGCGGTACTCGGCGGCCGCTTCGTCCCCCCGGTCGAGATCCTGCAGGACCGACGCCCGACCAAATCCGAGGCGAAGGCAACGACGGGTCTCCTGGTGTTCCCAGAAACGGCCCTTCCACTGATCTCGAGCCCCCGGTGCGAGGAGGCGTTCGGCCACGGCTCGACCCCGTTCGAAGACCTCCAGCGCCTTCGCCGGGTCTCTGAGGCGTTTGCCCAGTTGGACGTAGGCTTCGACACAACCTGGAGACAGGGCCAGCGCCTGGCTCAGCAAGTGAATGGCCCGGCGCCCCCTGGCCCCGCCGACACGGTAGGTCAGCTCCTTCGCCTCTTCGGCCGGCGTGCGCGGTGGCGGGTACTCGGTCGGCTGGCCACCCGGGCGAGCAGCCGCGACGGCGATGGCATCATCCAGGCTCTCGAACTCGCCCTCATCGAGGAAGCGTGCGAGGGTCCCGGCCGCGCGTTCGCGGGCCTCGCGGCTCGGCTGGCCCTCGACCGGTTCGTCGAGCAGTGACGCGATCGACAGGCGGTAGCTGACCGGGCCGGCGGCGGTCTCCACCACCTTCGTCCACCGACCCGAGTCAATCTCCGCTTCTGTCGTCTCAGCCACCGCGCGCAACAACCCTTCGACGAACGCCAGGCGCGAGGCGTCCGGCCGCTCAACCTCGTTGTCGGGAGGCGACCTGATCACCACCGGATAGGCGCGCGGACCGGCGACAGGCAGGTCGAAATCCGCCCAGAGTCCGACATCGAGCACCGGGACGTGCTGCATTTCGACGTAGTCGAGATCCCACAGGCCGTGGGCCTCCAGGTCGGCGGCGGCGTCCACCTCATCGTCGTCGTCCTCATCGTCGTCAACCTCAACCTCATCCTCATCCTCATCCTCGTCGTCTTCGTCGTCTTCGTCGTCTTCGTCCCACGCTTCGTGCCCGCCGTCTTCCAACCCCTCCTCGAACTGCTCGCGGCTCGCGTAGAACTCCAGGCTGACCTCGTCTCCGAGGTCGTCGAGGATGACGAAGCAGGCCATGCCTTCGGGCGCCGCCGGCGCTTCAACCTGAACGAGGTCCTCGGGGCCGATCTCGCTCCACGGCGCGCGCTCGTACAGACGGCGTGCAGCGTCGGCGAACGACCGCATGCGTTCGACCGTCACGCCGGGGCTCTCGAGAGCGCCGGGAGGCAGCGGACCGTCGCTTTCTCTCCTGACGGTCTCGAGGATCTCCTCCTGGATCCTCGGCAGGTCTGGCAGAACCACGACCTCCAGCTCCACGTCCCGAAGCGCCTCCTTGATGAACGCACCCAGCGAGGCGTCCTGCACCTCCACCCGGGATGGCCTGCCCTCGCGCGCCTTCCGGTTCCTGAGGCCAAAATCCAGGAACGCATCGAGGGCCCGTTCGCGGTCGGCGGCCTCCAAGGCGCTGACCGTCAGGAGCGCAACATCGTTCGTCACCAGGTTCGCCCACGCAATGGCGTGCTGGCGAATCGGCTCTCCGGTCTGCGGGTCGTCCGAGAACCACGGCAGGCTGACAGAACCTCCCTGCCAGGTCTCGTTGGTCCGCCGCGGGAGGCGCATGAAGCGATCGATGCGGAGGGACTCTTTCTTGGCGTGTTCTGGCATAAACGGCTCCTTGACGACGGGAATCTGTCTTCTCCGATCTTGGCGGTTTCAGGCAGAGCGTCGCTGGGGGACTCTCACGCGAAGCGCAGCCGGCCGGACGCGCGCCTCGATCTCGAGGCCGCCAGGCTGCGGTTCGCCGTCCACGTGAATGGCCATCAAGGTGTCGGAACGGACGATGATGTGTTTCGCCGGGAGAATGATGACGCCGGGCGCCTTGTGGATGGTGCGGTCGAAGAAACGGGGGACCAGGCCGACCCGGCCCAGGACGCCGCGCTCTTCGATCACCACCGCATCCAGCAACCCATCGTCGGGTCTTGCGCCCGGTGCGATGACGGCGTTCGATCCGTATTGCGCGAGGTTGGCGATGGCGATCACGAGCGCCTCGACCTCGAGCCGGTGCCCGTCGGCCTCGATCGTGTAGTGCGACGCCGGGTAGGCAAAGGCCGCGCGCGCGATCTGTAGCGCGTAGCGGACGGGCCCGCGACGCTCGGCGCCGAGGAACGTGAACTCGGCAGCCATCGCCGCGTCGAATCCGATGCCGGCCACGTTGAGGAACGAATGTCCGCCGATTTCGCCGACGTCGATCACGAGGTCGCGGCCTCCCAGGGTGACTTCGATCGCCTCGCCCGGCCGGATGGGAATCCCGAGCTCCCGCGCGAAGCCGTTCCCCGAGCCCGCCCGCACGATTCCCAGCGTCGTGCCGGTTCCGATCAGTTGCGACGCCACCTCGTTGATCGTTCCGTCGCCGCCCCACGCGACGACGAGATCGCACCCGTCAGCGACGGCCTGCCGCGCCAGTTCCCGTCCATGTCCTTCCGCGCGGGTCAGTTCGACTCGGCCCTCGAGGTGGTGACGCTCGAGTGCCTGCTCGACCAGCTTCACCCGCTGGTCGGCGGGCAGTCCTCCCCGTCGCCCGCCCGCCACGGGGTTGATGATGAACGCCGCGGACATGCTCGAGGACTGTAGCACGGAGCGGCATGGAGAGGAACGAGGGGCGACCGGCCAGACGAGAGAGGCGGACGTCGACCGGGCTGGCGCGGCGGGCGACTTGCGAGAGGTTGCGCCGTAGGGGCGACCGGCCAGTCGCCCGGCGCAGCAGCCCGGGCCTTCTGGAGCTGGATTCGGCTACACTTACCCCGGCCGGGTAGTCGCCCCCTGCCAACAGCGCATTTCGGGGTGGTGACGAAGACACCGGGGGACGCCGAGCACCATGAGACTCGTTCGTAACGCCGGCACGTCTCTCAGCGATTCTCCAGCAGCACGGCCTGACGAACGTGCGGAGTCTGTGAGTCTACGATGGCCAGGAAGCAACTGACGAAGGTCGTGATTACGAAGCAAGGACTCGTCCGCGCAACGGAGTCCTCTGAGCCCTCAGGCGAGTTGCTCCTGTACGAGACTGACGACGGGCGCACTCGGGTGGAGTGCCGGTTTGCCGACGAGACGCTATGGCTCAGTCAGGCCCTGATGGCCGAACTCTTCCAGATGAGGCCGCAGAACGTCACCTTGCATCTGAGGGCGCTGCGTCAAGGGCTTCACACTGGACGACGAGCGATTGAAACGCGCCCCTAGGCCAGGGGCTGGCGTTCCCGACTACTTCGACGAGTTACTCGAGCGCATCCGGGACATCCGTGCCAGCGAGGCGCAGTTCGCTGCCCGCCGACGGGCGATGCTCGAGGCGGAGGGCGAACGGGATGCCGTGGAAGCGCTCGAGTCGGCTGCGAAGCTGCTTCCGGTGCCCGGGGGTGGACCAGAAAGTCGTCGGCCACGAAAACGAGGTCCCCGCCTATGAAGCTCCATTTGGAGCTTCGGGTTCCTGGAAGCGAACCCTACCTGAGACCGGGTCAGGCATTCGGGGACGTTGAAACGCTCGCGGTGCAGAGCGAGATGATCCGGCGCACGATCAGAGCAAAGGAGGACCGATGTTTCGAACGATTGACGACTTCGAAAAGGCATGGGCGAACGAGCGCGAAGGCAGCCTCAAGATCATGCGCGCGCTGACGGACGCATCCATGGGCCAGGTGGTGGCGCCCGGAGGGCGGACCCTGGGCCGGATTGCGTGGCACATCGTGCAGACGCTAGGCGACATGGGCGGGCACGCCGGCCTCGCGGTGGAGGGGGCCGATGAGAAGACGCCGCAGCCGGCCAGCGCTTCTGTAATCGCCGACGCCTACGCCGCGAGCGCCGAGGCGCTCGCACGGGCGGTCAAGGCCAGTTGGAAGGACTCGGACCTGCCGGTTGAAATCGAGATGTACGGACAGACGTGGCCGCGCGGCCAGGCCCTGTGGGGACTGATCGCCCACGAGGTGCATCACCGCGGGCAGATGACGGTGCTGATGCGCCAGGCGGGGATCGTGGTGCCCGGCGTCTATGGGCCGGCACATGTCGGACGGTAGGGGCCAACTGGCCACTGGCCACTGGAGCCATCATCTATGAAACGCGCACTTCTCGCTCTCGTCGTCCTTCTCGCCATCGCCTCACCGGTCGGGCTCTCTGCCTCGGCCGGCCCGTCCAGCCAACGCGCCATCCTCACGCTCCGCGAACAGGCGGCGGTGTACAACGGGTGGCTCGAGAATCGGCTCGATCGCATCCTTCCCGAACTGATGCGGCAGGAAGGGTTCGACATGTGGCTGGTCATCTGCCGCGAGAACAACGAGGACCCGGTGTTCTCGTCGCTCGTGCCGTTCAACAGTCTTTACGCCAGCCGAACATCGATGCTGGTGTTCTTCGACCGCGGCGCCGAGGGCGTCGAGCGCATGACGGTCAGCCGATCGGGCATCGGGCAGCTGTACAAGAGCGTCTGGGAGCCGGACAAGATCGAGCAGTGGACCCGGCTCGCGCAGGTCATCAAAGAGCGCAACCCGAAGAAGATCGGGATCGACGAGTCGGAGACGTTCAACTACGGCGACGGGATGACCGCCACCATGAAGAGGAAGCTGATGGCCGCCCTGCCGCCGGATCTGGCGCCCAGGGTGCAGTCGGCCGAGCGGCTCGCCGTCCGCTGGCTCGAGCGGCGCTCGCAGCAGGAACTCGAAACCTACCCGCACATCGCCGCCATCGCGCACGGCATCATCGCCGAGGCGTTCTCGTCCGCGGTCATCACGCCTGGCGTGACGACGACGGACGACGTGGCGTGGTGGCTGCGGGAGCGGTCGAGACAGCTGGGGATGACGAACTGGTTCCACGCGACGGTGGACATCCAGCGTCCGAAAGACAGCCCGCACAAGAACAGCCAGGTGATCCACCGCGGCGACCTGCTCCACTGCGACTTCGGCATTGTCTATCTGAGGCTCTGCACCGACACCCAGCAACTCGCCTACGTGCTGCGCGAGGGCGAGACCGATGCGCCGAAAGGGCTGAAGGACGCGCTCGCGCAGGGCAACCGGCTCCAGGACATTCAGATCGCCGAAATGAAGGCCGGGCGCACGGGCAATCAGGTGCTGGCATCCGCGCTCGGGCGCGCGAAGGACGAGGGACTGAGGCCGAGCCTGTACACGCATCCGCTGGGCGTTCACGGGCACGCGGCCGGGACGCTGATTGGCATGTGGGACATGCAGAACGGCGTACCGGGCGTCGGCGACTACCCGTTCTTCGATGACACGGTGCACTCGATCGAGCTGAACGTCACGACCACGGTGCCCGAGTGGGGCACCCAGGATGTGCGCATCCCGCTCGAGCAGGATGCCGTTCTCACGAAGGACGGCGTGAAGTTCCTGGATCAGAGGCAGACGACGCTGCATCTCATCCGGTAGGAACGGCTCCCGGCTCTCGACCCGCGGCTCCCGGCGGTGTCGGGCGGAATGGAATGTCTTTCCCGCGAGCGCCAAACCGGCGTAGTTTCTTGCGAATGAGACTCGCCCGACTTACCGGCGTCGTCCTCGGAACGGTGTTTCTCTGCGTCGCGGGAGCACGCGGTGTCCAGGGTGTCCGCGTAGTCGACACGGTGAACGTGGCGGCTGCGCGTGACGAGGCGTCCCACTCGCTGGCAGGCGAGGGCATGATCCTCGGCGAAACTGGAGACCGGAACTGGCGCAGCGCCACCGCCTGGTTCAGCTACTCGCTCCGCATCTACGACGACAGCCCCCTGACGCTCGTCTGCGTGCTCGCCGATGGGGAAGGGTCGCGAGAGTCGTTCGACATCCTGGTGGACGGCCGGAAGGCCGCGACCTGCACGCGAGAATCGCACGAGTCCACGGCGTCGGAAGTCAGGTTCAGTCTCCCTCTGGCCGAGACGGCCGGCAAGACGGCCGTGACCGTGAGATTCCAGGCCCATCCCGGCTCTCGCACGGCCCGCCTGCTCGAAGTGCGAAGCGTGCAGGAACACCTCGAGTGACAAGGACGGGAGTGCCCACCAACCGTCCCACCCGGCCCTGTTCGCCCACGGCCCACACCGACTTCCCGGCGCGGTCCACGCTCACCGCGTGGAAGCCAACCTCACCGAGCAGGGACCACGTGCTGCCGCCGTCCGCTGACCGGTCCGTTCCGGCCGGGCCGACGGCAATCAACTGACGCCCGCCAGAACCGGGGACGAAGACGATGCCAGACCTGAAACCTCGAAGCCGCGTGCTGCCGATCAACGCCCACGTCCGTCCGCCGTCGCTGGTGCGGGCGATCGCATCGTAGAAGGCTTTCGGATCCGGGTTGGTGAACTGCAGCGTCCAGCTCTTCCCCGCATCGACCGTCTTGTAGATGCGTGACCGGTCGCCGGGCCCGATGCTGAGGACGTAGGCCACCTGATCGTCGATCGCTTCGATGTCGCGAAAGTCGAGCGCCTCTGATCCCGGCACGGCCAGCGCGGCCCAGTGCGCGCCGCCGTCCACGGTGCGGACCACCGAGCCCTTGCTGCCGCTGGCCCAGGCCACTGTCCCGCTCACGGCGCTGACGGCGCGGAAGCGCTCGGTGGTGCCACTCGATTGCAGCTGCCACGTCGAATCGGCGGCGAGATCACCCGCGAGGAGCAGCGCGAGGCCAGCGGCCGCCAGTCGACAGACGCGAGAGAGTGTCTTCATACAATGTTGTGCTCTGCCTGCAGCTGTTTGCCGGTCTCCGACAAGTCGTCCAGCGTGCCTGCCAGGTCAGTGGCGGTCGTGCGCGGGTTCATCAGCGTCACCCGGAGCACCCGTCGTCCGCCCAGCATCGTCGTCGTGATCCAGCCCGTACCCGCGCGGTTGTACGCCTCGCGCAGGCGAAGGTTGAGCGGGTCGAGCCGCTCGTCGTTCAGGGTGCCGTCCCCGACCCAGCGGAAGCAGAGAATGTTCGACTCAGGCTCGTGGATCGTGACGAAGTCCGGGCGTGCGGTCAGCAACCCGTGCATGGTGCGGGCGTTGGCGCAGAGGTGATCGTAGAGCGCCCCAAGGCCGTTCGCCCCGTGCCGCTGCAGGGCGACCCACACCTTGAACGCATCGATCCGACGCGAACAGGTGAAGCTCCGCAACCCCTGGTCCCAGCGGCGCTCGCCGTCGCGCGCGTGGAACAGGTATGGCGCCCGCTGACTGAAGGCCGCCTCGAGATCGCTCTCGTGGCGCACGAGCACGACGCTGGCGGTGAGCGGCATCAGCATCATCTTGTGCGGATCCCACGCGATCGATCGGGCGTACTGGATGCCCGCAAGCCGGTGCCGGTGCGTGCCCGACAGCAGCGCCGACGCCCCGTGCGCGCCGTCCACGTGCAGCCACGCGCCTCGCGCCTCGCACAGCCGGCCGATCGCCTCGAGGTCGTCGAACGACCCGGTGGCGGTCGTGCCGGCCGTGGCGACGACGGCCATCACCGTCCGGCCATCGCGACGCAACCGGTCGAGCTCGTGCTCGAGCGCGCCGACATCCATCTTGAAGTGGCGCGAGGGAATCGCGACAGCCCGATCGGTGCCAAGGCCCAGCTCACCGATGGCACGCGCGACGCCGTAGTGCGCGTGCTCGCCGCACACGACCACCGGCGGGTTCGCGCCGACACCGCGCGTCCAGACGTCAGGGATCGCCGCCTGGCGCGCGGCGAGCAGGCCCGCGAACGTCGCCTCCGTTCCGCCTGAGGTGAAGGTGCCCCCCGCCTCGGGGCCGAGGCCCGCCAGGTCGCACATCCAGCGGATCACCTGCGTCTCGATGGCCGTCCCCACTGGGGACATCTCCCACACGGCGCCCGACTGGTTGACCGCCGCGGTCAAGGCCTCGGTCCAGACGGCGACCGGCAGAGGCGCTGAGACCTGGTGGCCCATCGACCGCGGGTGGGTCAGGCGATTGCAGTCGGGGAGCACCTCGTGCTCGAGCCGCGCCAGCACGGCCTCGATCGACGTTCCGTTCTGCGGGAGAGGTTCGTCGAACCGGCGCGCGAGTTCGCCTGGCGTGAGCGGGGTGGAGACCCGGCCGCTGCTGTCGGCCGTCGCCGCGAAATAGCGAACCACGAGTCGCATGAACGCTTCAGCAACATCCATCCCCGCATCGTCAAAGGGGTCGGGTGGAATT
>JADGOB010000271.1 GCA_017883185.1 Acidobacteriota bacterium | reverse complement strand
CTGCTCTTCGCGGGAACGGAGCTGGGCATCTACGTTTCCTTCGACGATGGCGGACACTGGCAATCGCTGCGGCTGAACATGCCGGCGTCGTCGGTCCGCGATCTGGCCATCAAGGACGACGACCTGATCGCCGCCACGCACGGCCGCGGGTTCTGGATTCTCGACGACATCACGCCGCTGCGCCAGGTGGAGGCAGGATTAGAAGGACAGCCGGCGACCCTGTTCAAGCCGACAACGGCGTGGCGGGTGCGCTGGAACACCAGCACCGACATGCCGTGGCCAAAAGAGGAGCCGACGGGCCCGAACCCGCCCGACGGCGCGATCGTCAACTACTACCTGAAGTCGGCTGCGACCGGTCCGGTGGCGCTGGAGATCCTGCAGCAGGACGGACGGCTGGTGCGGCGGTATTCGAGCGACGACCCGGTGACGCCGATTCCCGACGCGCCGAACGCGCCCGTGCCGACCTACTGGTATCGCCTCCCGCAGGCGCTGTCCACGGCGGCCGGCATGCACCGCTTCCTCTGGGACGTGCACTACCAGCCGCTGCCGGGCGGCGGGGGCGGACGCGGCGGCCTGTCGATCGCGGCGGTCCCATACAACACGGCACCGGCGCCGGGAACGCCTTGGGTGTCTCCGGGCACGTACGCCGTGAGGCTGACCGTGAACGGCAAGAGCTACACCCAGCCGATCACCGTGAAGCAGGACCCGCGCGTGAAGACGCCGGCGATCGCGATGCAGCAGGTGTATTCGCTGACGAAGGCGATGTACTTTGGCGCCGTGGACGCGCAGGACGCGGCCGCCAGCGTGGCGGCGCTGCGTACGCGGGCGGCGGCCCTGCTGCCCAGGGCGCAGGGAGCGGCCGCGTCAGCGCTGACAGCGTTTGACGAGAAGGCGGGCGCGCTCGAAGGGCGGCGCCCGATCGCGGGCGGCGGGCAGCGCGGCGGCGCCGCCACGCCGGCGACTCCGCCCGATACGCTCTGGGCGGTCAGCAGCCTGCTGGCCGGGCAGATGAACTCGATGCAGGCCGCGGACGTCGCGCCGACCAGCGCCACGCTGACGGCGGTCACCGCGGCGCAAACCGCAGCCGCCCGCGTGATGGCGAAGTGGAACGCGTTGAAGACGGTGGACCTGCCCGCCCTGAACGCGACGCTGAAGGTGGCGGGACTGCCTCCGATCGCATCGGGCAAGTAGGAGGCGAGGATGGTCAGGGCTGAAGACCCTGGAATGGTGGGACCCGCTCCGGCCGGATCCACGCTTCGACGCGCTGCTGCACCACGTCGGATTCGCGTCGCCCTGATCCTCACCGGCCGCGGTGGCGCTGCGCGCCGGCGACCATCGCGAGGAGCCGCCCGGTCTCCTCCAGCGAGATGCAGGCGTCGGTGATGCTCTGGCCGTAGACCAGCGGCCGTCCCGGTACGTAGTCCTGTCGGCCCTCCACGAGTTGGCTCTCCAGCATGAGACCGAAGATTCGCTGAGATCCTGACGCAACCTGGTGGCAGAGGTCGGTGACCACGTCGGCCTGTCGGCGGTGGTCGCGGCCGCTGTTGCCGTGCGAACAGTCCACGAGCACCCGGTCGGGCAACCCCTTCGACGCCAGCTGCGCGCAGGCCTCGGCAACCTGCTCAGCGTGGTAGTTAGGGCCGCTGTTCGATCCGCCCCGCAGGACGAGATGACAGGTGTCGTTGCCGGACGTCTGCAGGATGGCCGACACGCCCTGCTTCGTCACGCCCGGGAACCAGTGCTGGTGCCGGGCCGTCAGGATCCCGTCCACGGCGACCTTCGTGTCGCCGTCGGTGCCATTCTTGAATCCCACCGGCATCGACAGCCCGGATGCCAGCTCGCGGTGAATCTGGCTCTGGGCCGTGCGCGCGCCGATGGCCACCCACGAGGTCAGGTCGGCGACGTGCTGCGGGATCTGGGTGTCCAGGAACTCGGATCCCGTCGACAGGCCGAGTTCATTGACGTCGAGCAGGAGCCGGCGGGCGAGCCTGAGTCCCTTGTTGATGTGATAGGTCTCGTCGAGATCGGGGTCGTTGATGAACCCCTTCCACCCGACGACGGTGCGCGGCTTCTCGAAGTAGGCGCGCATCACGACGAGCAGCTCGTCGGCACATCGATCGGCCAGCGCCTTGAGCCCGCGCGCGTAGTCCAGGGCGGCGGCCGCATCGTGGATCGAGCAGGGACCCGCGACGACGACCAGGCGCGGGTCGTCGCCGCGGAGGATCGCGGTGAACGCCGCCCTGGCGTCGGCCACCACGTTCGAGGCGCGCTCGCTGAGCGGGATCTCCTCGAGCAGGATCGCGGGAGGAATCAGCGGCCTGATATCCCGAATCCGGAGATCGTCGGTCGGTCGAAGCATCCTAGTCCGCCATCTTCCCGCCGAGGAACGACTCGTAGGCGGCGAGGTCGAACAGGCCGTGCCCCGACAGGTTGAAGAGGATGACCTTGGCCTCGCCGGACTCGCGCGCCGCGAGCGCGTGACGCACGACGCTGTGGATGGCGTGCGCCGACTCCGGCGCGGGAATGGTGCCCTCCGAGCGGGCGAACCTCACCGCGCTCTCGAACACCTCTCTCTGGTTGTACGCCTCGGCTTCGACGATGCCGGCCGCCAGCAGGTGGCTGACCAGGGGTGCCGATCCGTGATACCGGAGACCGCCGGCGTGCAGTGGGGCGGGCATGAACGTGTGCCCGAGCGTGTGCATCATCATGAGCGGCGTCAGCCCTGCGGTGTCGCCGAAGTCGTATTCGCGGGTGCCGCCCGTGAGGCTCGGACACGACGCCGGCTCCACGGCAATCGCCCGCAGCCCCTTTCGGGCACCGGAGAGCTTGTCCCGCAGGAAGGGAAAGACGAGCCCCGCGAAGTTGCTGCCGCCACCGTGGCAGCCGATGAGGATGTCCGGGTAATCGCCGGCCAGTTCCATCTGCTTCAGGGCTTCCTGGCCGATGATGGTCTGGTGCAGCAACACGTGGTTGAGCACGCTGCCGAGCGCGTATTTCGAGTCGTCACGCTGCGCGGCGTCTTCGACGGCTTCAGAGATGGCAATGCCCAGGCTGCCCGGCGAGTCCGGATCCGCCGCGAGAATGGCGCGGCCGGCCGCGGTCAGGTTCGAAGGGCTCGCCACGATGTCGGCGCCGTAGGTCTTCATCATGATGCGCCGGTAGGGCTTCTGGTCGTAGCTGATGCGGACCATGTAGACCATGCAGTCGAGGCCGATCAGCCGGCAGGCACACGACAGCGCGCTCCCCCACTGCCCGGCGCCTGTCTCCGTGGCGAGCCGCTTCACGCCCTCCTGCTTGTTGGCATAGGCCTGCATGATCGCGGTGTTCAGCTTGTGGCTGCCGATCGGACTCACGTGCTCCGACTTGTAGTAGATGCGCGCCGGCGTGTCGAGCGCCTCTTCGAACGCCCGGGCGCGGAACACCGGGGTCGGGCGGTAGAGCCTGTAGATGTCGCGCACCTGATCCGGGATCGCGATCATCCGCTCCTGCGAGACTTCCTGCGCAATCAGCGAGGCGGGGAATATCGGCGCGAGCGCCTCCGGGCCGATGGGTTCGCGTGTCACCGGGTGGAGCGGTGGCGGCATCGGCGTCGGCAGGTCGGGCACGATGTTATAGAAGTGCGTGGGGATCTCGTTCTCGGGCAGCGTGATCTTGGTGTCAGTCACAGTCGTCTCTCTGAATGACGGTCAGGATGCAGGAGCCCTGGCGCGATTGGAAGGGGGACGCAGCAGCATACCACACGGTGCAAAGTGAGCCGTGGCGGGGCGTGCGCTGGTACCCGTGTCCCAATCAGCATGCACGAGAACAGGGTGCTCACTTGGCTGGACGGCGAGGACGCCCGGCCCGCGGGTCCTGTTGCCGGGATCTCTCGCGGCGCTCCTCGTCTACGTGAACGACGGCAGGCCCCGTGGACCACGAACAGCTCGAACGCCTCCGCCCGGCTCGCCGGCAACGCCGCAGCGGTTCGTGCCGTGCATGCGAACCTGTTGCAGAGCGAGAGGCGGCTGCTGGATCCGGCCGGTCTCCCCCGCCGAACGTGGTATCGTCACCTGAGTCATAGGCGAAGAGAGGACGTTGTGAAACGAACATCGTGCGCACTGCTGGTCCTGCTGGTGGCCCTGTCGGCCGCTGTCGCGGCGCAGAAACCGAAGACGCCGGTCCCCGCCGGCACGGCCAAGCCTGAGGCGCCGAAGAGCGCCTTAA
>JADGOB010000033.1 GCA_017883185.1 Acidobacteriota bacterium | reverse complement strand
GTCTTCGGCGTCGGCTTCGGCGTCGGCTTTTGCTGCGCCGACCCGGCCATTACCATCGTCCAGTTGGTCAAGAGACCCCCGCCGCTGCCGCCCGAGACGCCGAGACGATTCGGATCCACGTAGCCGCGCTTCACGACTTCATCCACCCCCGCCATGAGGTCCTTGTAGTCGTCGCCCGGATAGCGGTACTGAATGAGGTTGCCGAACTCCTGGCCGTACGACGTGCTGCCGCGCGGGTTCGTGAACAGCACGACGTGGTCCTTCGCGGCCATCCACTGGAATTCGTGCGTGTAGACGTTGCCGCAGGCCGGATTAGCGGGGTCTCCGCTCGCCAGGTTAACAGAAAGATCCGTTCTCCGACACCGCCCGCCGACGCCCCCCGCGGTACCGCGCCCCGGGCCCAGCAGGGGAGGGGCGATGCGACTGTCGCCCCTCCCCGAATCCCGCCTGGCCCGAGCTACTTCCTGCCCGCGGCCAACTCCGCCTTGAGCACCTCCACCGCCTTTTCGATCTGCATATCGCGGCCGGCGGCAAAATCAGTTGGCGTGTTGTCGATGTACACGTCGGGCTGCACGCCGAAGTTCTCCATGTTCTCACCGCGCGCGGTCCACACACCGCTGCCAGGTGTCCGGATCGCCGATCCGTCGAGCAGCGTGTACGACCCGGTCCCGATCACCGCACCCATCGATGGCACGCCGATGACCTTGCCGAGTCCCAGGTCCTTGAAGCCCTGCGGGAACATCTCGGCGTCCGAGGCGGAGCGCTCGTTCTCCATCACGACCATCGGCCCGTAAAAGTTCTGCGGGCGCCAGACCTGCAGGTCCGAATCGCGGCCGACGGCGTACTGGTATTTGCGGCCCGCCAGGATGCCGAGCAGTTCCTGATCGATGCCGCCGCCGCCGTTGAAGCGCTGATCGATGACCAGCGCCTTCTTGGTGCGGTTCGCCGCCAGATCGAGTTCGAACTGCCTGAGCGACGGCGCATCCATCGCCCGGATGTGCAGGTACCCGATCTCCCCGTTGCTGAGCTTGCTGACCATCTCGCGGCGGTCGTCCACCCACTTCGCGTATTGCAGGGTGCCGAACGCGCCGCTGTTGATCGGATCGATCGTCACCTCCCACGCGCCGTCCTTCGCGGGCTTGCTGTTGAGCAGGAAGTGGAACTTACGCCCCACCGACAGCGTGAAGTACTTCCAGTAGCTCTCGGACGTCTTCAGTTCGTGGTCGTCGACCATGATGACGAAGTCGCCCTTCTTGACCTTCATGTAGTCGTGATCGGCCGGACCAGCCTTGTAAATGTGCCCGACGCGGTAGTACCCCGACGCATCCGCAACGAGATCGAAGCCCGGATACCGGGTCTGCGCAGGCGGACGTTCCGCGGTGGCCGGGCCGCCGCTCACGCCGGTGTGCGAGGCGTTCAGTTCGCCGATCATCATCATCATCACCGCGTGCAGTTCTTCCTCGTCGACGAGGTACTCGAGCAACGGTTCGTACATCGACTTGGCCGCGTTCCAGTCGGCGCCGTGCATCTTGGCGTCGTAGAAGCGGTTCTTCATGATGCGCCAGCCCTCGTTGAAGACCTGCTTGCGCAGCGCCTTGTGATCGACCTCGAGGGTGACGCTGAAGCTCACCCGGCGCGCCGTAGCGCCGCCGGTCGCCGCCGGCTCCGCGGTTGCGCTGGCGCCCCCGCGCCCGCCACGGCCACCACCCGCTGCGCCTGCCGCCGGGACCGCCGCCCCTCCCGTACCACCGCTCGGAACCGGCGCCGCATAGAGTCCGCGCCCGGAGCGGAAGTAGATCGTGCGGCCGTCGCGGGTGAACGCGATGCCGCCACCGCCTCCGAAGCCGCCCCCGCCGCCCCGTCCGCCGCGTCCACCCGTCGTCGGTTCAGCCGCCGGCTGCGGCACGCGCGTCGCCTGATCCGTCTCGACGTTGAGGATGTAGATGCCCGGCGATGGAGCAACTTCGGCGCCAGCCGCGGCACCGGCCGCCGGCGCGGCCGATGACGTGAAGGCGACGGAATGACCGTCAGGCGTCGGCGTCAGACCCCCGAACGTGTCGCCCGTCGCGTTGAGCCGCCGTGCGCGACGCGCGAAGCCATCCCAATCGATCTTCACCTCGACCGGCGCCTGCGCCGCCGCACCGGCTCCGCGTCCTCCCCCGCCCTGTCTCGCCGCGGCATCCGCCGCCAGGCCCTGCGCCTCGTTGTCGATGTCGCGATTGAGCGGGTCCTTCTCCTGGTCGCGCAGCGAGACCACCCACATCTGCATCGTGTTCGGGAAGCGTCCGCCCGTCGACGCGACGCCCGTGCTGACGCCGGCCGACGAGGTGAACACGAGGTACTTGCCGTCGGCCGTCCAGACGGCGTTGTTCTCCGAGAAGAGCAGCCTGTCCTCCGACACGTGCCGCTCTTCGCCGCCCGCGATGGGCGCAATGTACACATGCGACCTCATCGTCCGATCCTGCTTCGTGAAGGCCACCCACTTGTTGTCGGGCGAGACCGCCACCGACCCGATCCGGCCGACATCGCTCGACGTGATGACCGCCGTTTTGCCGTCCGCCACCGAGTAGCTGTAGAGCTTCTTATCGGCCGCGGTGTAGAGCAGCAGCTTCGAATCGGGCGTCCACACGAGCGCGCCCTTTTCGTTGTCGAGCGTGGTGATCTGCTTGAGGTTCTTCCCTTCCGGATCGCAGATCCAGATCTCGTCGCGGCCCGAGCGGTCGGAAATGAACGCCACGTACTTCCCGTCGAACGACCATTTCGGCGACTGGCTGCGCGACGCCATCCCGTCGGGCGCCACGCGTGTGATGTCGCCCCGGTCGGTGGCGATGGTGAGGATCTGGCCGCGCGTCGAAATCACGGCGCGCCGGCCCGACGGCGACAGATCGAAACCGTCCAGTTCGTTCTCGACCGTCTCGACATCCACCTGGTTCTCTTTCTCGTCGGCCACAATGTCGATTTTGATCTCGGTCGTGCGGCCCGAGGCGACATCGAGCTTCCAGATCCCGAAGTTCTCCTCGTAGACGATCACCTTCCCGTCACTCGACATCGACGGCCAGAACAGGCTGCCGGATGTGTGTTTGGTCACCTGGACGGGCGCGCCGCCTGCGATGCCGATCTTGTAGATGTTGTTCACGCTCTTGCGAACGTCCGGGCTGCCCGGCTTGACCGTCTTGTCGTTTGGCAACGGATCGGCCACGTAGTAGATCTCGTCTTTCGGCCCCCACATCGGCCAGTAGCGGTTATAGCGTTCGTCACCGGGCAGTTTCTTGTAGGTCTTCTGCGCGAGGTCACCAATCCAGAGGTCGGCCGCGTAACTACCGCGATAGTGTTTGCGCGACCAGACGCTCGGATGGCGGTTGAAGACGAGCTGCTTCCCGTCTGGCGAGTACGCGCCCCAGTAGCCCCAGTCCACCGGCAGCGCCCGTTCGGGACCGCCAACAGCCGGCACCTCGTGGAGGGTCGCCACGCTCGGAAACGCGCCGTCACCGCGGGCCGAGCGGAACACGACACTCTGCGAATCGCGCGACCAGCCCACCACCTCGTCATTGCCCGTGTGATAGGTCAGCCGCTTCGGCGCGCCGCCCGTGACCGAGACGACGAACACGTCGTAGTTGCCGTAGCGGTTCGACGAGAAGGCAATCCACTTGCCGTCCGGCGAGAAGCGCGGATACACGTCGCGGCCCGTGTTGTCGGTCACCCGCACGGCGTTGGCGCCGTCCTCGCCCGCGACCCAGATATCGCCGAGGTAGCTGAACGCAATCTTGCCCGCGTGATAGTCCGGGTGACGGGCCAGGCGGACCGGACCCGCCGCAGCCACGCTTACCAGGATGAACCATACCAACGCGCCGAGGATCGTGACTCTTCGCATCATGTCCATACCTCAATTGTCGCCATCCGCGACCAGCCGCCTTCGCCTTCGGCTTCGGCGTACCAGGACCGCAATTGCCGGCTCTCCGCGCTCTGGCGGGACGAATCGGGAATCGGGCAGGATGCTACGCCCCACGCTGGCCGGCGTCAAGGTAAGGCGGCGCGGCGTCGCCTGGACCGCGCCTGGCGGGTCATACCAGGAGGCCATCGCGGCGGATCTGGATGGAGATGGTCGAGTGGAAATTGCGAGCCCGGGTGCGGCCGGCCTCGATGTGCGGAGCCTGGACGGCGTGTCACTTCGGCAGATCACCGCGACAGGGCGCCCGCTGCACTTCGATTGCGCGGACATGGACGGTGATGGCCGCGCCGACGTCGTGGCCGAGAACTACACGAACGGCAAGAACCAGATGGCGGTCTTCTCGGCTGACGGCCGCCAACTGGCGCGCTGGACGTCGCCCCACGTGTTCGACCGGTTCGGTGTGGTGCGCTCGCTCAAGGCGCCGTGGGGCAATCGCCTTTCTAGACCGCGCGGCATGACGATGCCGGTGGCAGGAAGCGACGAGGGCTTCCTCTGCTTGGGGACGTCGAAAGGCAGCCAGCATCACCATGTCACGTACGTGTATGGCAGCGGCGGGGACCTGGTCTACGCCGACAGCGCCGACGACGATGCCGAGGCGGTGCTGGCGCTGCCGCGCACGCCAACCGGCGCGGGCGGCCAGTCGTTTCTTGTGGGTGGCAGGAATGTGATCTGGAAGTACACGGAGAAGCGGTAGCGACTCGCGCCGGCGAGGGCGCCCTTTCTGGAATCCGTTGCACATTCGTTGCACAAGCGGTGGTGAGATGTGGTCGGGCCTCCTAATCCCGATAGCGCGCCAATCTGCATCTCGCGCACCATGCAGGGCAACCTGGACGGCCGTACACAGCAACGCGAGGTACCCGGTGTCATTCTGTGACCCCGGTGTGACCCCGCGCCTCGAAAACTGGTCGGGGCGACTGGATTCGAACCAGCGACCCCCTGAACCCCATTCAGGTGCGCTACCAAACTGCGCTACGCCCCGACATCGTCTGGCTATTCTACCTTACTTGCCTCACCGCCGCGCCCTTTTTGCCAAGTCGACGCGCCCGACGCGACCTGGGCGGCGTATCGAGCACACCCTCGAGCAACGGCAACTCCGCCCCGTTTTCCTCTTCAACCCGTCCCACACCCGGCGCAGGATGGGGTGGCCAGGCGGGACCCGACGTTTCCACGGCGTCGGGAGCGACATGCGATGGTTCGGCCGGCTCGGCCGAAACCGCAGACCGAACCGCCGAGTGCCGTGCCGGCGTTGGCGCCGGGCCTTCTGACTCGGGCACGACCTGCGTGGGCCCCGACAGCATGTCGAGCAGCGACCGCAACTCGCGTTTCGCCTGCGCAACGTGCGACCGCACCTCATCCGGAACGAGAGCGGCGAGAAGGACCGGATCCTCTTCGGCCGGCGGATCGCCTTCGAGCTTGCGCCGCGCCCCCGCGATCGTCAACCCCTCGGCGAACACCAACTGCTTGATCCGCAGAATCTGTTCGATGTCCGAGCGACGATAGATGCGCGGCCCCCCCGGCCTCGCTGCGGCACCGAGTCCTGGAAACTCCTTCTCCCACGACCGCAGGACATAGGGCGGGATTTGCGCGACCTCGCACACTTCCGACGCCTTGAAGGCCGCCCGATTCGGAATCTCGACGCTCACGCCCCGCCTCCTTGTCCCTGGCCCTGATGATCGCGGCGTGCACGGACCTGGATCCGGATCGGCGTCCCGAGAAACCCGAACGATTCACGCAACTGATTCACCAGGAAACGCTGGTACGAGAAATGGAAGGTCGTCGCCACGTTCGTGAAGAACACGAACGACGGCGGAGCCACGCCGACCTGGGCGGCGTAGAGGATTCGGACCGCCTTTCGTCCGGGGCTCGCCGGCGGGTGGCTCGCCGTCACGGACGCGACGAACCGGTTCAGTTCCCCGGTCCCCACCCTCTTCTTGCGCGCCTCGGCAACGCGATCGATCATCTCGAGCAGTTTCGGCGTGCGCTCCCCGGTCACCGCCGAGATGTGAAGCACCGGCGCGAACTCGAGGAACTTGAGCCGTCGCCGCATCTTGTCGTCAAACGTCGCGCCGAACTCAGGCCCGTTGCCCTTGACCAGATCCCACTTGTTCACGGCCACGATGATGCCGCAGCCGGCCCGCTCCGCCTCACCTGCAATCGCCCCGTCCTGCTCGGTGGCACCCTCGGTGGCATCCATCACGACGACGGCCACGTCCGCCGCTGCCACCGCGCGCCGCGCGATCAGGACGCTGATCGACTCCACTTGCCCGGATCGCGCCACTTTCCCCGGCCGTCGAATGCCCGCCGTGTCGACGATCCTGAAGTCCCGACGATGCCACCGGAGCAGGGAGTCCACCGCGTCCCGCGTCGTCCCTGGCATCTCACTGACGAGGACACGCTCTTCGCGAAGAAGGCGGTTGACCAGCGAGGACTTCCCGACGTTGGGCCGCCCGACGATCGCCACCCCGGTTTCTCCGCGGACAGCTTCGGACAGCGGATTCGCGTCGGCGGCGTCCTCGATCAGATCGTCTTCTGCGTCCAGGTCTTCGCGCCCCGAAGAATCGGTCGCGCGCACGGCACCGGCGGGCAGGTGCTTCACGATCTCATCGAGCAGGTCCCCAATGCCCTGGCCGTGTTCTGCCGCGATCTCGACAACCGGGTCGATTCCCAGCTGCAACAGTTCCATCGCGCCGTCGCGTGCCCGACGGTCGTCCATCTTGTTCACGGCCAGGATGATGGGCGTGCCCTGTGCGCGCAGCGCCTTCACAATTTCATCGTCTCCCGGTGTTCGACCCTGTCGGCCGTCCACGACGAGCACCAGGACGTCTGCCGTACAAAGGGTCCGACGTCCCTGCTCGAGCACCAGAAGATGCAGCGGGTCCTCGCTCGCGCCGTACATCCCGCCGGTGTCGGTCACGTTGAACTCCACGCCGTTCCAGGACACCGGCTCCGAAATGACGTCCCGTGTGGTGCCGGGCACGGCCGTGACAATGGCCCGGCGGGAGGCCGTGATCCGGTTGAACAGGGTGGACTTGCCGACGTTGGGCCGGCCGACGAGAACGACAACAGGAACTGGACGTTTGCGCACGGTCCGCCTTTGGCTGAACGAGCTTGACAGTGTAAGTCTCTCTACCTATGATGTTTAGCAGCTTCCAGGGAGCGCCTCAGCATGATCAAGGTGGACATCGTCAACGACGTCTCGAAAGCCGCGGACATCACGAAGGTCAAGGCCGAGTTGGCGGTGGATGCGGTCTTCGATGCCATGCGCGTGTCCATGCAGCGCGGAGACCGAATCGAACTGCGCGGTTTCGGCGTCTTCCAGGTGAAACCACGGAAGCGGGGCATCGGCCGCAATCCGCGCACCGGCAAAGAGGTGCGCATCCCGCCGGGCCGGACCATCAGGTTCAAGCCGGGCAAAGACTTGCAGAACATCAGCTGAACCGTCCCTTGGCTTCAACTCCTGACGATTTTTCAGCCCCTCCGCCTGACGACCGCCCGATGCCGTCACCCGATAACCACGCGAGAAGTGCGCGGACGGCGCCGCCGCCCTTCCTTGTCGGCTATGTCAGTGTACCGCGGATTCCCCTGGACGTGGAATCCCGGCAAGGGCTTCCCGATCAATTCCTTCGCTCGGCCTACCCGCGCGACCGCATCTGGGTGCACATTCTCTTGTTCCTGGCTACCCTGCTGACCACCACGCTGGTCGGTGCGGGGCACTACGCTGGTTGGCTGGCCGATTTCCGGGCCGCGCAGGTTCATTTCGGCTGGTCCTTCCTGCTCAGCGGACTCTGGTACAGCCTGACCATCCTGGCGATTCTCGGCGCGCACGAGTTCGGCCACTATTTCGCGTGCGTGTATTACCGGGTCAACGCGTCGCTGCCATTCTTCCTGCCGTTGCCGCCCTTCTTCCTGACGGGCACGCTCGGCGCGTTCATCCGGATTCGGCAGCCCATCCGGACCAAGCGCCAGTTGTTCGACATCGGCATCGCGGGGCCGCTGGCGGGATTCGTCGTCGCCATTCCGGCATTGTTCCTTGGCCTGGCCATGTCGCACGTCGTGCAGCTGCCGAAAGCCGCGGAAGGCATGCTGTCACTCGGCGAGCCGCTGGTGTTCAAGGCCGCGAGCTGGCTCGTCTGGGGCACGGTGAAGGACGGGTATTCCCTGAACATGCACCCGGTGGCTTTTGCAGCCTGGTTCGGCCTGCTGGCGACGGCCCTGAACCTCTTCCCAATTGGCCAGCTCGACGGCGGGCACATCTCGTACGCGGTGCTCGGCCGGCGCTCCACGACGGTGACGCTCTCGGCGATTGGCGTCGCCGTGGTCCTCACGTTCTTCTCGTTGAGCTGGCTGGTCTGGACCGTCCTGATGATCGGGATGCTCTTCGCCTTCGGCGCGAATCACCCGAGGACGCTCGACGAGGACATTCCGCTCGATCGCACCCGCGTCGTGCTGGCGCTCGTGGCGCTGGCCGTGTTCGTCCTCAGCTTCACGCCTGCCCCGATCGAACCACTCGATCTCCTGAAGAAGTAGCGCGGGGGCCGCCCTGGAAGATGTCTACAGGACCGACATGGGGTCCACGTCGATAATGACCCGCCGACGAAGGTCTGGCTGCGCCTCGAGCGCACGTCGGATCGCTTCACGCATCGCGGCTCGCCGGGTCCCTTTGAGGAAGAACTGCGCGCGGTGCTCGCCGCGCAGCTTCACGAAGGGGGCCGGCGCCGGGCCCAGCACGATGAACTGCCCTGCCCGGCCCGCGGCGCGCAGCGCCTGCACGATCGTGCCGGCGTCGTGCATCGCGTCGCCGAGCGTTCGCGCTCTCACGATCCCGTTGGTGAGCGCCATCTGCGGCGGGTACTGCATGGCCCGGCGGAAGACCAGCTCCTCCTCGAAGAACGCGCGGTAGTCCTGTCGTCGCGCGTGGCGGATGCTGTAGTGTTCCGGGTAGAGCGTCTGGACGATCGCCTCCCCCGGTTCTTCGCCCCGACCGGCGCGTCCCACCACCTGGGTCAGCAACTGGAACGTCCGCTCAGACGCCCTGAAATCCGCGAGGCCGAGGCCGACGTCCGCCGATACGACACCGACGAGCGTGACGAGGGGGAAGTCGTGCCCCTTCGCGATCATCTGGGTACCGACCAGCACGTCGATCTCGTGCCTCGCAAACTGTCCGAGCAACGACGCTGCCGCGCCGCGACGCCGGATCGTATCGCGGTCGAGGCGCGCCACGCGCGCGTCGGGAAAGGCCGCCACCACTTCCCGCTCCACGCGCTCGGTGCCGAAGCCGGCCTGCACGAGGTACGGCGCCGCGCACGTTGGGCACGCCTTCGGCACGACCACCGAGTAGTTGCAGTAGTGACAGCGGGCCCTCATGATGTCGCGCGGCCCGACGTGGACGGTCAGTGACACGCTGCAGTTCGGGCAGTCGATGGTGCCCGCACACTGGCGGCAGAACACGGAGGTCGCGAAGCCCCGCCTGTTGAGGAGCACGAGCACCTGCTCTTTGCGCACCAGCCGCCGGGCGATGCCATCCACCAGCGCCTGGCTCAGCACGATCTCGGGACCGCGCTCGGCAAACTCCTCTCGCATGTTCACCAGCGTCACCCGCGCCAGCGGCCGGTCGAGGACGCGGCGCTCGAGTGCCAGCAACTCGTATCGTCCGACAGCGGCATTCTGATAGCTCTCGAGCGATGGCGTCGCCGATCCGAGGACAACCAGCGCACCTTCGCGCTTGCCGCGCATCACCGCGACGTCGCGACCGTGATACCGCGGGCTCTCCTCCTGCTTGTACGAGCCGTCATGCTCCTCGTCCACGACGATCAGGCCGAGCGAGGCGAGCGGCGCGAACACTGCCGACCGCGTGCCGACCACGATCTCGACGTCGCCGCGCCGAATCCTGTGCCACTGGTCGTAGCGTTCGCCGTCAGACAGACCGCTGTGCTGGATCGCCACGCGGTCGCCGAAGCGGCTCCGGAACGCGCCGGCAAGCGCCGGTGTCAGGCCAATCTCTGGCACCAGGATGAGGACCGTCCTGCCGGCTTCCCTGACCACCGACGCGAGGCGCAGATAGATCTCGGTTTTCCCGCTGCCCGTGACACCGTGCAGCAACACGGTGGCAAAGCGCGCCTCGGCCGCCAGCTCCCGGAGTCTCGCGAACGCCACCGCCTGCTCGTCGGTGAGCACGCGACCTTCCCCGCCCGCGCCTTCCCCGGACGGCGCCAAAGACGACGACTCGAACGGATCCCGGTCCACCCGCTCCCGTCGAATGCTGACGAAACCGCTGCCGTGCAGTCGCTGCACCACGTCCGCCGAGAGGCCGCGCTCGCGCAACTGCGCGAACGGCAGTCCCTCGGGGACCCCGGCCAGGGCCGCGAGTGCCTCTCGCTGTCTGGGCCCAAGCCTCGGCCGCCCCGGTGGCTCGTCGTCCTTCGTCGTTGCATCGAGGGCCTGCGCACCCTGCACGGTGATGGCCGCCACCCGCATGGTCTTGAACGCCTCGGCCTGCCCGCCCAGCACGTCCTGGACCTCGACCAGGCCGTCCGCCTGCAGCGACCGGGTCGCTGCCCGGGCAGGGACGGCACGCCCGCGACGCCCGCCTCCCGCATGCTCCAGTCGGTATGCGATCGCACGGAGGGGGACCCAGGCGCCTCCAACGAGCAAGGCGAGGATCGACTCGCGCAACGTGGGGCGGGCCGACGCGGATTTCGCCCCGACGCGTGATTCGCCGGCCGGCGTGATTCGAACCCGCCACTCGCTCTCGACCCAGGCGAACGGCGGCATGGCAGCGCTGATGGCTTCCCCGGGTCCACACGCATAGTAGTCGCCCGCCCACTGCCCAAGCTCGACGACCGTGCGGGGCAGGAACGGAGACGAGTCGAGGACGTCGATCAGGTCCTTCAGGGTCACACCCTGGTCGCCGGTCGGCCCCTGGGGCGCGGGCGGGTCGACAGTCACGACAATGCCGGTGAGGCGGCGGGCTCCGAGCGGCACGAGTACGCGCGCGCCAACCGCGGGAACGTCGAGCCCGTCGGGAACGCGATAGGTCAGCAAGTCGAGCGCGGGAACCGGAACGGCAACCGAGACGAGGCGGGGCATCGTGCTCCGTTCCCTACCCGTCCAGCAGCGACTTGGCCTTCTTCAGGTCTTCCCAGGCGTCGCGCTTGCGGTCGGGGCTGCGGAGGAGGTAGGCGGGGTGGAACGTGGGAATCACCTGCGCGCTGCTGTACGTGTAGATACGCCCTCGCAGCCGCGAAATGGACTCCTGCGTCTTCAGCAGGGTCTGAGCCGCAAACGCGCCCAGGGCGACGATGACTTTCGGATGGATTGTCTCGACCTGCCTGAAGAGGAACGGCTCGCAGGCCGCCACTTCGTCCGGTTCCGGGTTGCGGTTCCCGGGCGGGCGGCACTTGATCACGTTCGCGATATAGACCTCGTCCCGGGTCAGGCCGATGGCCTCGATCATCTTCGTCAGCAACTGGCCCGCTCGGCCGACAAACGGGATACCCTGGGCATCTTCGTCGCGGCCCGGCGCCTCGCCCACGAACATGAGGCCGGCGTGCGGATTCCCGACGCCGAACACGATCTGACGCCGGCCGAGCGTGTGCAGCTTGCAGCGCGTGCAGTCGCCAAGGTCGGCGCGGATCGACGGCAGGTCCACATCCGTTGCCGACGGTATCGTCCGCGCCTCACGCCCTGACGCACGCCAGACCCGGTCGCGGCTGATGCCGTCGATGCCCAGCTCGGTCAGGAACTTCAGATGTTCGGCCAGTTGGTCTCGAGAATTCACGTGTTGTCCCATCACGCTCGCGCCAACAACGGCTCGATCCGTTCGATGATCGCCCGGGCGATGTCGGCCTTCGACCCCAGCGGCACGGCCTCCTCGCCCGACTCGGTCACCAGCGTCACCTCGTTCTGATCCACGTCGAACCCGCGGTCCGTGCGCGACACGTCGTTGGCGACGATCATGTCCGCCTGCTTGCGGCGCCGCTTTTCCTTCGCCCGCGCCACCACGTCGCTCGTCTCGGCCGCGAACCCGACCAGCAGTGTCTTCGGCAGTTCCCCCGCCGCGCGGCGCCGTCCCAGATCCGCCAGGATGTCCGGCGTCCGGGCCATACGCAGCACCAGCTCATCGCCGTCCTTGGCAATCTTCTGCGAGACTCGAACCGGCGCATAGTCCGCCACGGCCGCAGCCATGATCACGACGTCGGCGTCCCGGGCCCGAGAGACGACCGCCTCGTGCATCTCCGCCGCGGTGCGCACGCGGAAGGTCTCCACGCCCCCCGGCGGCTGGACCGTCGTCGGCCCTGCGACGAGCGTCACACAGGCGCCTCGCCGGGCACACTCTTCGGCGAGCGCGAACCCCATCTTGCCGCTCGAACGGTTGCCGACGTAGCGAACCGGGTCGATGTCCTCGTATGTCGGTCCCGCGCTGACGATCACGCGCCTGCCCGCCAGCGTCTGGGCCGGCATCAGCAGGCGACCAGCCGCGACCACGATGTCGTCGGGCTCTGCGAGCCGCCCCTTGCCGGTCCAGCCACACGCGAGGAACCCTTCTCCCGGCTCCACCATCTTCACCCCGCGCGTCGCGAGTACCGCCAGATTGCGCTGGACCGCCTCGTGCTCCCACATATTCGTGTTCATGGCGGGAGCGAGGAGCACCGGCGCCCGCGTCGCCAGGTACAAGGAACTCAGGAAGTCGTCGGCGATGCCGGCGGCGAACTTGCCGATGATGTTCGCCGTGGCCGGCGCGACGAGCAGTAGGTCGATCGACGAGGCGAGGGCGATGTGCTCGATGTCCGCGTTTGCGCCACGCTCGAACTGGCCGACGATCACGCGGTGACGCGTGATCGCCTCGAAGGTGAGCGGGCCGACGAACTCCGTCGCGGCCTGCGTCATCACGGCCACGACGTCGTGCCCGGCCTTCTGCAGGCCGCGCGCGACCTCGACGGCCTTGTAGGCCCCGATTCCGCCGGTGACGCCGAGTGCGACGAGGGACATAATCACCTTCTCAGCCCTGGAAGATGTTTTGCGATCTGAATGTCGAGACGACGGCCTCGGCTTCCGTGGTCATGACGTCCCGGCGAGAGCGCTCGGCCAGGATGATGGCCCGAACGCGATCGGCACACGGCTCGATCTCGTCGTTGACGACCACGTAATCGTATTCGCTGAACGCCTCGATCTCCTGCCGCGCTGTGGCCAACCGTCGCACGATCGCCGCTTCCGGATCGCGACTGCGGCGGCGGAGCCTGTACTCGAGGCCCTCGAAGGACGGCGGCATCAGGAAGATGCCGACGCTCGGAATCCCGGCGGCCCTGACCTTGCGGGCGCCCTGGACATCGATCACAAGCACCAGGTCTTCGCCAGCGACGAGCCGGCTCTCGGTATCCGCGGCGCCCGTCCCGTAGAAGTCGCCAAACACCTCAGCCCATTCCATAAACGCCCCGGCGTCGCGCATGGACCTGAACTGCTCGGCCGCGATGAAGTTGTAGTCCACGCCTTCGCACTCGCCCGCGCGCACGGCGCGCGACGTGTACGACCGCGACATGCCCACGCCCGGCGTCGTCTCCACCACGCGGCGGACAATGCTCGTCTTCCCTGCCCCAGACGGCGCCGACACGATGAACAACCGGCCGCGCCGCCTATTCGACATTCTGCACCTGCTCCCGCATCTTCTCCAACTCGGCCTTCGCGTTGACGATCAGCTCGGTGACCCCCAGGCCGTCCGCCTTCGACCCGATGGTGTTCACTTCCCTGTTCATCTCCTGGAGCAGGAAGTCGAACTTGCGCCCGCACGGCTCCTCGCCCTCCGTCAGCGCCGTCCAGTGCGCGAGGTGGGCGCGGAACCGCACTACCTCCTCGCTGATGTCCGAACGGCCCGCGGTCCGCACGATCTCCTGCGCAATGGCCGCCGGGTCGGTCGGCAGGTCCCGGCTCAACTCCCTGACCCGTTCGGCGAGCCGTGCCTCGAGGCCCGCGCGCCCCTCGGCCGCCGCGGCCGCCACGCGCTCGATCAGCGCGGCCAGCAACTCGCGCCGCCCGTCGAGATCAGCCCTCAGGTGCTCGCCCTCCCGCTGCCGCATCGTGTTCAAGGCCCCAATCGTCTCTTCGATCGCCGATTCCACCATCCGTCCGAGTTCCTCGATCGTCTCGGGCGCGTCCGACACGCGTTCCTTGAACACGAGCGCCTGCGGAATCCGGACCAGGTCCCCTGGCGTCAGGTGGCCGCTGACGAGCCCCTGTTGCCGCGCCCGCTCGATGGCTTCTCCGAGGCGATGCACGAACTCCTCGTGCAGCTCGACGTCCGGAGCCGGAGGCTCCCTCAACTGCACGGACACGCTCACCTCGATTCGCCCCCGTGCGATATGGCGCTGGAGCAAGGCCCGTAGCTTCGTCTCCGCGGCCATGAGGCACTGGGGAAGGCGAAGCTGCACATCCAGGTAGCGGTGATTGACCGCTCGAATCGTGACACCAACCGTCGCCCGTTCGTCTTCCCTGGTGAGCGACGCGAAACCGGTCATACTGAGAAACATAAGAAAGAATCCTACTCGTTCAACTGTCCCACCGGCACGTCGAGCGGGCGGCGGCCGGCGACGATCTGCATCGCATAGAGCTTTGCGTACGCGCCGCCGGGACGGGAGAGCAACTCGTCGTGCCGTCCCGCCTCGACAACGCGGCCGCGCTCGACGACCACGATCAAGCTTGCGCGCCGCACCGTGGACAGGCGATGCGCAATCACGATCGCCGTGCGGTTGGCCATCAGGTTCGCCAGCGCCTCCTGCACCAGGTGCTCCGACTCGGAATCGAGCGACGAGGTGGCCTCGTCCAGGATCAGGATGGGCGAGTTCTTCAGCAGCGCGCGGGCGATCGCGAGTCGTTGCCGCTGCCCACCCGAGAGCCGCTGGCCGCGCTCACCGATCATCGACTGGTACCCCTTCGGCAACGCGGCGATGAAGTCGTGCGCATGGGCAGCCCTGGCCGCCTTCTCGATCTCCTCCTGGCTCGCCCCTGCCGACCCGTACGCGATGTTGCCGGCAATCGTGTCGTCGAACAGCACCGTCTCCTGCGTCACGATCCCGATCTGCGACCTGAGTGACGCGATCGTGACGTCCCGGATGTCCACGCCGTCGATCGCGATCGAACCGCCCGTCACGTCGTAGAAACGCGGCAGGAGGTTGACCAGCGTCGTCTTGCCCGCACCACTCCGGCCGACAATCGCCACCATCTCGCCCGCCGCCACCCGGATCGACACGCCTCTCAGGATCTTGTGGCTCAGGTCGTCGTCGTAGTTGAAGCGGACGTCGTGGAACTCGATCGCCTGCGACAATCGCGGCATGGCGCTCGCTCCGGGATGGTCCACCACCTCGGAGTGCATGTCCAGGATCTCGAAGATCCGTTCGGAGGCCGCGGCCGCCTGCTGCAGGTTCGCGTTCACGCGGCTCAGTTTCTTCGCCGGGCCGTACATCAGGAACAGCGCGGCGAAGAACGACGCGAATTGACCGGACGTCAGCTTGCCTTCGGCAATCTCTTTGACGCCGTACCAGAGCGCAGCGGCCATGCCCACGCCTCCCAGCACCTCCATGATGGCCGGCAGGGCCGACAACGCCGCCGTCGCCTTCATGTTCGCGCGGTATAGCCGGTCGGCCACCGTGCCGAATCGGCCGGCCTCGTGCGCCTCGGTGGCGAACGCCTTCACGATCCGGTGGCCGGTGAACGCTTCCGCGCTCACGTGCGAGAGATGCTCGAGCTCCTCCTGGCTGCGGCGGGAGGTCTTCCGAAGCCGCTTGCCGAGCCGGGCCAGCGGGTACACCACCAGTGGCGCGCCGGTCAGAAAGACCAGCGCGAGCTTGGCGTCCAAAATGAACAGGTACGCGACATACCCGACCAGGGTGAGCGACTCACGGAGCAGGTCGCCGATCGTCTCTGACACCGCCTGCTGGATCTGGCCCACATCGTTGGTGATCCTCGACATGAGCTGGCCGGAGCTGCGCCGGGCAAAAAAGGCCGCCGACTGGTTGAGTATGTGGCGGAACAGCCGGTTGCGCACGTCCATGACGACGCGCTGTCCGACGTCCGACATCAGGTACGCGGAGAAGTACCCGCCGACCCCCTTGCAGACGTTGGCGGCGACGATCGCCGTGGCGACGAACACCAGGTTCTGCCCGCTCTTCAGGACCTCGTCGAAGACGTTCTGGATCAGCTTGGCGAGGCCGGCCGCACCGAGCGCGTACAGGACCATCCACGCGAAGGCCGCCGCGAGACGGCCCCGGTAGGGGCGAGAGAACTGGAGCAGCCGGAAGAGCGGGTTCAAGCCATGACTCGGTACTTGAGCAGCACCCACAAGGCGACGATGCCATCGCGCCACGTGATCTTCTTCCCCTCGTCGTAGCCGCGCCCGTCGTACGTGATCGGGATCTCGTACACCCGGTGCCTGCCCTTGAAGATCTTCGCGGTCATTTCCGGCTCGATCCCGAAGCCGTTCGACTGCAGGCTCATCCCACGCACAATCTCGGTCCGCATGACCTTGTAACACGTCTCCATGTCGGTCAGCATCGTGTTGTAGAGGATGTTGGTGAGCAGGGTCACCACTCGGTTGCCAAGGTAGTGCGAGAACATGAAGACGCGATGGCGGCCGAGAAACCGGGAGCCGTACACCACGTCCGCGCGCCCCTGGCAGATGAGCTCGATGAGCTGCGGGTACTCCTCCGGCGAGTATTCCAGGTCGGCATCCTGGATCACCACCAGCTCGCCGCGAATCTCCTGGAACCCGCGCCGGAGCGCGGCGCCCTTGCCCTGGTTGCGTGCCTGGAGCACCAGCTCGAACCCCAGTTCCCGTTGCAGACCGGCCAGGATCTCCTGCGTCCCGTCCTTCGACCCGTCGTCCACGACGATCAGCTGGGTTCGAACCTGGACGGCGAGCACGCGCCGGATGATCTCCTCCACCGTCTCACGCTCGTTGTACACGGGCATGACGACCGACAGCAGGGGATCGACGAGGACGCCGCGAAAGCTTGCGGTTCCCAACCTCATGCCTCCCGGTCCTGGTACCCGTGGGGGTGCGCCTCGAACCACCGCCACGCCGTCTCGATAATCATGTCCAAGTCCGCAAATCGCGGGATCCAACCCAGTTCCGCCTGGATCCTGGTATTGGCTGCGTACAGCACGGCCGGATCGCCGGCGCGCCGCGGCGCGATCGCATGGGGCACCTGGCGCCCGGTGACGCGGGCCACCGACTGCAGCACGTCCCTGACCGAGAACGGGCGGCCGTTGCCAAGGTTGTAGACAGCCGACCGCGGCTCGCGCTCGAGCGCGTCGAGTGCGAGCAGATGCGCCTGGGCCAGGTCCGTCACGTGGATGTAATCACGAAGGCACGTCCCGTCCCTCGTCGGGTAATCGTCGCCGAACACCTGGAGCGGCGTCCTCCCGACGGCCGCGTCGAGGGCCAGCGGGATCAGATGCCGTTCCGGGTGATGATCCTCCCCAATCTCGCCATCCGGGTCCGCGCCGGCCGCGTTGAAGTACCGAAGACAGATCGAGTGGAGGCCGTAGGCCCGCTCGTAATGCGGAAGCGCCCGCTCGATGGCCAGCTTCGTCTCGCCATACGCGTTGATGGGGCGCGTCGGGTGGCTCTCGACCAGCGGCACCTCGATCGGTTCCCCGAACACGGCGCAGGTCGACGAGAAGATGAAGGACGGCACCCGCTCCTCCGCCATCGCGCGCAGGACCGAGAGCGTCCCCTCGACGTTGTTGCCGTAGTACCCGGCCGGATCCCGCACCGACTCGCCCACGGCGGCCCACGCAGCAAAGTGCATGACCGCCGTGACGCCGCGGGTGGCCATCACCGTCCGGAGCAGCGACACGTCCCGCGTGTCGCCAACGACGAGGTCAGCGCCGAGCGCGGCCTGCCTGTGCCCTTCCGAAAGGTTGTCGTAGATGACGACCCGGCGACCGGCGCCCGTCAGCGCCTTTGCAGCGTGGCTACCGATGTAGCCGGCTCCGCCGGTGACGAGAACCGCCCCGCGCCTATCTCCCGATCGCGTAGTAGGTGAATCCATCGGCCTTCATCTGCTCCCGATTGTAGATGTTACGGCCGTCGAACACGACTGGGGAGTGCATGAGCTTGCGCATCTTCGCAAAGTCGGGCTCGCGAAACTCGTTCCACTCGGTCAACAGCGCCAGCGCCTCGGCGCCGACCAGCGCGTCGTAGCCCCGCTCCACGAACGTCACGCGATTTCCGAAGATCCCCTTGGCAATCTTCATCGCCTCAGGGTCGTAGGCGCGGACCTTCGCTCCCGCTTCGATCAGTTTCTCGACAATCGTGATGGCCGGCGCCTCGCGCATGTCGTCGGTCCTCGGCTTGAACGCCAACCCCCAGAGCGCGATGGTGCGGCCGGCCAGCGAGCCGAAGTGCTTCGTCATCTTGTCCACGAGCAGCGCCTTCTGCTGGCGATTCACCCGCTCGACGGCATCGAGGATCTGGAAATGGTAGCCCTTGTCGGCCGAGAACTTCAGGATGGCCTGCACGTCCTTGGGGAAGCAGCTGCCGCCGTAGCCGATACCCGGGAACAGGAACGCCGGACCAATGCGGCGGTCCGACCCGACCGCGCGACGCACCTGGTCGATGTCCGCACCGTACTGTTCGCAGACCCTCGCCACCTCGTTCATGAACGAGATCTTCGTCGCCAGCATCGCGTTCGCCGCGTACTTGCACATCTCCGCGCTCGCGCAGTCCATGACCATGATGGGCGCGCCGGTCCGCGTGAACGGCGAGTACAGCTCCGTCATCATCTGGGTGGCGCGAGGGTCCTCGGCGCCGACCACGACACGGTCGGGCTTCATGAAATCATCGACCGCTGCCCCCTGCTTCAAGAACTCGGGGTTGCTCACGACGCTGAACGGATGCGTCGTTTCGCGCCGGATGATCTCCCTCACCCGCTCCGCGGTCCCGACCGGCACGGTGCTCTTGTCCACGATCACCTTGTAGCCGTTCATCGCCCGCGCAATCTCCCGCGCGACGCCCAGAACGTGCTGCAGGTCGGCTGAGCCGTCCTCACCCTGCGGGGTGCCGACGGCGATGAAAATGATGCTCGATGCCCGGACCGCGGTACCGATCTGGCTGGTGAACACGAGGCGCTTCTCGGCCCGGTTCCGTTTGACCAGTTCCTCGAGACCGGGTTCGAAAATCGGAATCTTCCCCCGCCGGAGGATTCGCAGCTTCGCCTCGTCCTTGTCCACACACACGACGTCGTTGCCGTTTTCGGCAAAGCAGGCGCCCGCCACCAGCCCGACGTATCCAGTTCCAATGACAGCGATTTTCATCCTGGTCAGCTCCAATAATACCCAGCGGCAACAGGGACACTTCCCCGAAAATCGCGACGTTAACACAAGAGCAAATACGTGTCAAGATACTGAAAGACAAGCACTTAACACTTGCGCTCCCCTCCCGTCGCACGGTAGCGTGTCCCCAGTGCGAATCCTGATTGACTACCGGCCGGCACTCCGGGAGCGGACCGGTGTTGGCGAGTACGTCCACCAGTTGGCCCGAGCCCTGGCCGAGCAACGAATCGACCGGTCTGTCGATCGCCGGGCGGGCGACCGACGGGCGGGCGACCGGCGGGCCGGCGCGAACGCCGACGATGTCGAAGTGTTTACCAGTTCCTGGAAGGACAGGCCGTCACCCGAGGCCATGGCCGAACTCGGCCCGTCGGTCCGGGTGGTGGACCGCCGGGTGCCTGTTCGCTATCTCAACGCCGCCTGGCATCGTCTGGGCTGGCCTCCGGTCGAATGGCTGACCTTGCACGGGTATGACGTCGTCCACTCACCCAACCCACTGCTGGTGCCCTCCCGTGGCGCGGCCCAGGTGGTGACGATCCACGACCTCGACTTCCTGCTGAACCCGGAGCGGACGAGGGCGGAAATGCGCCACGCCTATCCGGCGCTGGTCAGGCGCCACTCTGCCCTGGCCGACGGCATCATCGTCGTCTCGGCGCAGGTGGGCGAGCAGGTGTGCAGCCTGCTCCACGTCGAACCCGAACGAGTGAGCGTGTGCCCGCACGGGGTGCCGCGGTGGGTCGCGACCGGCCCCATCGTGCCCGGAAACCCCAAGGGGCGATACATCCTCTTCCTCGGTACGCTCGAACCGAGAAAGAATGTCGACGGCCTGCTGGAGGCGTATGCCGCCCTGGTCGTGCGCCGCCCAGACTCGCCCCCGCTCATGCTGGCGGGCGGGAGCGTGCCGGGCGCCGAGGCGTGGCGGGAGAGGATTGCCAGTCCGCCGCTTGCAGGACGTGTCGAGTACCGCGGCTACGTGCAGGATGCGGACCGCCAGGCGGTCTATGCCGGCGCACGCCTCCTGGTGCTGCCCTCCTTCAACGAGGGTTTTGGCATGCCGGTCGCGGAAGCCATGTCGCTCGGCGTTCCCGTGGTCGCGTCCAACTGTGGTTCGCTGCCGGAAGTGAGCGGCGGCGCGGCGGTGCTGGTCGAGCCAGAGGATATCGTCGGGATCAGCCACGCAATGGAGCGTGTGCTCTTCGACACCGCCCTTGCCAGGCGCCTGGCCGAGGAGGGACTGCGGCAGGCGAAGCGGTTCACGTGGACGAGGGCTGCGGAACTGACCCGCGCGGCCTACGAACGGGCGATCGAGACACGCCGCCAGCGCGTCGGGAGTTGAACAAGTGCAGATCGGCATCGACGCACGGGAGCTCTGCGGCAGGCCGACCGGCGTCGGCCGGTACCTGGCCCACTTGCTGACGAGTTGGGACAGCGTGCCGGAGGCTTCGGCCCACCGGCTCGTGCTCTTTGTGCCGGCGGGTGAGCCTGGAAACAGCCTGCCGGCAAGGTTGAATGCCTCGGCGCTGACCGTCGAGACGCGGAGCATCCCGGGGGGCAGCGGAACCTGGTGGGAACAGGTTCACCTGGCGGCCGCCCTTCGCTCCAGCCCGCCCGATGTCCTCTTTGCCCCTGCCTACACTGCCCCGCTCGCGGTTCGAGTCCCGACCGTGCTCACGATCCACGACCTGTCGTTCCTGGCGCATCCCGAGTGGTTCCCCCTCCGGATGCGGGTCCGGCAACGCCTGGTGACGACGGCCGCGGCGCGGCGCGCCCGGTGCGTGCTGACCGATTCCGATTTTTCCCGGGATGAAATCGTCAGGCGGCTCGGAATTGCCGGCGCCCGCGTGCGCGTGGTCCCGCTTGGCCTCACACGCCCCGCCGGTGATCGCCTCCCCTCACCCGACCGGGTTCGGCAACCGCTGGTTCTGTTCGTCGGGTCGATCTTCAATCGTCGCCACTTGCCCGAAATGATCCGCGCCGTGGCTGATGTGGCCACCCGGCACCCCGATATCCGCCTGGAGGTGGTGGGGGACAACCGCACCTACCCGCATCAGGATCTGCGCGAGGTGGCGCAGTCCGCCGGAATCGCCGAACGGACGAGCGTTCGCTCCTACGTAACCGACGATGTGCTGGCCGGTCTGTACGCGCGGGCCGGCGTGTTCGTCTTTCTTTCCGACTACGAGGGCTTCGGCCTCACGCCGCTCGAGGCGCTGTCCTACGGTGTTCCTATCCTGGTTGGCGACACGCCGGTCGCGCGAGAGGTGTATGGCGATGCGGCTCGCTACGTCGCCACGACCGACGTGCCGGGCGCAGCGGAGGCCATCGAGACGCTGCTGTTCGATGCCGAGGCCAGGGCGGGTGTCATCGCGCGGGCGCCTGGCACCCTGGCGCGGTATTCCTGGGACCGGGCTGGACGCCAGACCCTGAGCGCGCTGCTCGACGCGGCCAGGCATGATTAGCGGTGCACCCGGCTCGCCGACGCCGCTTTGGACCGACCTTGCGATCGTCATCGTGAGCTACAACGTGCGCGAGGATCTGGGGCGCGCGCTCGAATCGCTCCACGCCGCGCCCCCCGCCGCGTCGCACCACGTGGTCGTCGTGGACAACGCCTCGTCGGACGGCAGTCTGGCCCTTGTGCGTGCACGGTGGCCCTCGGTCCAGGCGATCGATGCCGGGGCGAACCTGGGGTTCTCACGCGCGAACAACATCGGGATCCGCGCCACCGCCAGCGAGTTCGTGCTGCTCCTCAACGGCGACACGGTGGTGCCTGCCGGCGCCATCGACCGCCTGGTCGCCGACCTGCGGGCGCACCCGGAGGCGGCCATCGCGGGGCCGCGCCTGGTTGACGCGGCGGGGCGTCCCGAGATCTCCGTCGGGCACATGATCGGCCCGCTCAACGAGTTGAGGCAGAAGCTGGTGGGAAGGTTGTACGAACGCGGGTGGGGTCCCGTCCGGCGCCAGGTGGAACGGTCGCTCAGCGTTGCGCGCGAGGTGGACTGGGTGAGCGGCGCCTGCCTGCTCGTCCGTCGAACCGAGGCGGAAGCCGTGGGGCTCCTCGACGAGCGGTTCTTCCTCTACATGGAGGATGTGGACTTCTGCGCGTCGGTCCGCGCGCGCGGCCGGCGCGTCCGATTTGTCCCGTCGGTGGAGGTGCAGCACCTGCGGGGGCGTTCGCGGTCGCACGACCCGGCGGCGACCAATCTCGCCTACCGCCGAAGCCACCTGGCCTTCTATGCAAAACACCACCCGGGTTGGGAACGAGTGCTGCGGTGGTATCTCGAATTGCGGGGCCAGTTGCCGGACGCGTGAGCGCGCAGCCAACTTCCGTTATCATTAGCCGTGCGAATCGCCATCGACGTCAGGAAATACCACGACTTTGGCATCGGCACTTATATCCGAAATCTGGTCCACCAACTGGGGCGCATCGACCGGGAAACGGAATACGTGCTGCTCTGCCGCCCACAGGACCGCGACCAGATCGTGGTCCCCGGGGAGAACTTCCGAATCGTCGTCGAGTCGGCCCGGCCGTATTCGATCAGCGAGCAGATTCGCATTCCGATCGCGTTGAGACGCGAGCACGTGGACCTTTTCCACGCCCCGCACTACGTGCTGCCGCCGCTGGTCCACTGCCGATCCGTCGTGACGATTCACGACTGCATCCACTTGATGTTCCCGCAGTATCTGCCGAGCCGAATGGCGTACGTCTACGCCTGGGCGCAGCTGTGGACGGCGGCGCACCGCTCCGACCGGATTCTGACCGTCTCGGAGACCTCGAAGCTGGATATCCTCCGACGCTTCCACGTGCCCGCCGACAAGGTGACCGTCGTCTACAACGCGATCGACGAACGGCTGGCCATCCCGCCGGCCGATGAAGGCTTCGAGCGTGTCCGGGCGCGATACCAGCTCAAGGATCCGTTTGCGCTGTATGTCGGCAACATCAAGCCGCACAAGAACCTCGAGCGGCTGATCGACGCGTTCCACCAACTTCGACAGGAGACGGCGTTCGAGTCGCTGAAGCTGGTGATCATCGGGGACGAGATTTCGAAGTATCAGGGGCTGCGGCGCGCGGTTCACCGGCACAAGCTGCACAAGCACGTCCGGTTCTTCGGATTCGTCTCCCTCGAGACACTGGCCGTGCTCTACCGGCTGGCAGGCGTCTTCGTGTTCCCGTCGCTGTACGAAGGCTTCGGCCTGCCTCCGCTGGAGGCGATGTATTTCGGCACGCCGGTGGTCACGTCGAACGTGTCGTCGCTCCCCGAGGTGGTGGGCGACGCCGCCATCCTCGTTGACCCGTACGATACGACCTCCATTGCCGACGGGATGCGCAAGGCGCTGCTCGACGAGGACCTCCGCTCCTGGCTGCGCGAACGAGGGATGGCGCGGGCGCGCGAGTACTCCTGGGAGCGGTCGGTGGAACGGATCCGCGAGGTCTACGGCGAGGTGATGGAACGGGCACAGCCGCTATGACGGACGCCACGCGAACGCCGCGGGTCGCGCTGGTGCACGACTGGCTGACCGGCATGCGAGGCGGCGAGAAGGTGCTCGAGGCCGTGTGCGAGTTGTATCCGCACGCCTCGCTCTTCACCCTGGTCCACGTGCCGGGAAGCGTCTCTCCGGCGATCGAGCGGCTGGCGCCACGCTCGTCGGTCCTCTCCTCCCTGCCCGGCATCGGACGGATCTATCGACACCTGCTGCCGCTGTTCCCTGCCGTCATCGAGCAGTTCGACCTCGACGAGTACGACCTGGTCATCAGCACGAGCCACTGCGCGGCCAAGTCCGTCGTCCGGACCGGGCGGGCCCGGCACGTCTGCTACTGCTTCACTCCGATGCGGTATGTCTGGGACCATCGGAACGCGTATTTCGGGCCCGAGCGCCTGGGGGCGATCGGGAGTGGCGCCATCTGGCCGGTGCTGGCGTGGCTGGCTCGCTGGGACGCGGGAACCTCACACCGGGTTGACCGCTATCTCGCAGATTCCCAGCACGTTGCGCGTCGGATCCGGCGATACTATAATCGCAAGTCAGCCGTGATTTATCCGCCCGTCGATACCGACTTCTACCGACCGGACGCCACTGTTCCAACGCCTGCGGCGTTGGTGGTGTCCGCGCTGGTCCCCTACAAACGGATCGACGTGGCCATCGACGCCTGCCGTCAAGCCGGCGTTCCGCTTCGCATCGTAGGCCAGGGGCCGGAAGAGGCCCGGCTTCGGGCGGTCGCGGGGCCCCGCGTCGAGTTCCTGGGGAGTTGCAGCGACACCGACATCCGCGGGTTGTACCGGGAGGCGGGCGTGGTCCTGCTCCCGGGCGAAGAAGACTTCGGGATCGTCCCGGTTGAAGCCCAGGCGTGCGGCCGCCCAGTGGTGGCGCTCGCCCGGGGCGGGGCGCTCGAGACTGTCGTGGACGGGGTGACGGGCGTGCTGGTGGCGTCAGATACGCCGGACGCCCTGGCAGACGGGATCAGACGGGCGCTCGAGAGCCCGTTCGACACCGGGGTGATTCGACGGCATGCCGAGTCGTTCGGGCGCACCCGTTTCGCCACCCAACTACAGTCTGCAATCGGCGAAACGCTATCCGCCCCCCCGGGCGAGGCTTCATGGTAAAGCGCCACAACCGTCTGCTCGTGGCCTTCCACGTGGTGTCGGACGCCTTCCTGGCGGCCCTGGCGTTCGTGCTGGCCTACGTGCTGCGATTCGAGACCGGCCTCCTGCCGGTCTGGTACGGCTACCCGCCGTTCGAACGCTACGTCAACGTCCTCCCGCTGATTGCCGGCCTCGTCGTCTTCGCCTACTACCTCCAGGGGTTGTATCGGCTGCGGCGCGGGCGTTCGCGGGTAGACGACTTCTTCGCGGTGTTCGTCGGCAGCATCGTCGCGGTCGTGTTCGGCATGTGGGCCACCTTGTACTTCCAGGCCTACTACGTGAAGGACGCGCTGAAGCAGGTGGGCGCCCTCGAGGTGTCCCAGCTCGTCTGGGCGATGTTCCTGGCGTTGAACGTCTCGCTCACCTTCGCGTCGCGGGAACTTGTGCGGCAGGCGCTCGAACGGCGGTGGCGGGCGGGCATCGGTCTGAAGCGGGTGCTGATCGCCGGTGCGGGCGAACTCGGCCGCCTGGTTGCCGACCGGATCCTCGAGCACCGTGACCTGGGATTGCAGATCGTCGGCTTCCTCGACGACCGTGCCGGGGGCGACCACCTCGGCTATCGGGGGCTGCCGCTCATCGGCACGCTCGCCGAGGCGGGCGAGATTGTCCAGCGTGAGCGGGTCGATCACTTGTATGTCGCCCTGCCGCTGGACGAGCACAACAAGGTGGTGCAAGTCGTCGAAGACGCGAGCCGCGAAGGCGTGGACATCAAGCTCGTCCCCGACCTGCTCCAGTTCATCGCCCTGCGGGCGCGCCTGGAGGAACTCGACGGCATCCCGATTATCAATATCAACGACGTGCCGCTGCAGGGACTGAACAGCGCCATCAAGCGGACGGTGGACATCGTCCTCTCGGCGGTGGCGCTGCTGGTGCTGGCGATCCCGCTCGCGATTGTTGCGGCTCTCGTACGCCTGACGTCGCCCGGCCCGATCTTCTATGACCAGGAGCGAATGGGCCTCGACGGCCGCGCTTTCACCGTCTACAAGTTCCGGTCGATGTTCCAGGACGCCGAGCGCGAGACCGGCCCGATCTGGGCGCGCGACAACGACCCGCGGTGCACACCGCTCGGCCGCATCCTCAGGCGCTTCGACATCGACGAGCTGCCGCAGATCTGGAACGTGTTCAAGGGCGACATGTCGCTCGTCGGGCCGAGGCCCGAGCGCCCGTATTTCGTCAAGCAGTTCAAGCAGCAGTACCCGCAGTACATGCTGCGGCACAAGGTGAGGGCCGGCATCACCGGGTGGGCGCAGGTGAACGGCTGGCGCGGCAACACGTCGCTGGAAAAACGGATCGAATATGATCTGTACTACATCGGGAACTGGTCGCTCCGACTCGACCTGAAGATCATGTGGCTCACACTGATCAAAGGGCTCTTCAAACACGCCTACTGAGAACCTCACTGACACCCCATGAGCAAACCACGCGTGGTCATCACCGGAGCGGCCGGCTTCATCGGCTCGCACCTGGCCGAAACGCTTCTCGACCTCGGCTACTCGGTTGTCGGCATCGACAACCTGCTGACCGGTGACATCGCGAACATCTCGCACCTGGCGAACCGCGACTTCCTGTTCATCAAGCACGACGTCACCAACTACATCTACATCGACGGCCCGGTCGATGTCGTGCTCCATTGGGCCAGCCCCGCGAGCCCGATCGACTACCTCGAGCTGCCCATCCCGACGCTGAAGGTCGGCGCCCTCGGCACGCACAAGGCCCTCGGCCTGGCCAAGGCCAAGAACGCGCGGTTCGTCCTCGCCTCGACGTCCGAGGTCTACGGCGATCCCCTCGAGCACCCGCAGCGCGAGACCTACTGGGGCAACGTGAACCCGATCGGGCCGCGCGGCGTGTACGACGAGGCGAAGCGGTTTGCGGAAGCGATGACCGTGGCCTACCACCGCTACCACGGCGTGGACACGAAGATCGTCCGCATCTTCAACACCTACGGGCCGCGGATGCGCGTGAACGACGGCCGCGCCGTGCCCACGTTCATCCCGCAGGCGCTGAGAGGCGAGGAGATCACGATCTTTGGCGACGGCCACCAGACGAGGAGCTTCACCTACATCAGCGACCTGGTGGATGGCGTGATCCGGCTGATGAGATCGGACATCAACGACCCGGTCAACGTCGGCAACCCTCACGAGATGACCATCGAGGAGATTGCGCGCACGATCATCCGGATGACCGGATCGAGCAGCACGCTGGTGTACCGCCCGTTGCCGACCGACGACCCGAAGGTCCGACAGCCCGACATCACGAAGGCGCGAACGTTGTTGGGATGGGAACCGAAGGTGGACCTGGCGACGGGGCTCGAACAGACGATCGCGTATTTCAGAAAAAAGCTGGCAATGTAGGGGCGACCGGCCGTTCCGGGCGACGCGTGCGTTGCCCCTACCTTTTCGCGTTGTTGCGGTCGGCGGACGCCGGGGCGTTGATGATCATGGCGGCGTGTGCGATGTAGTGGAAGCCCGACACGAGCGTCATCCCCAACGATACCCAGACCCCGATATCCACCAGCACGGACGCCCTTCCCAGGTAGTTGAACCACATCAGCACGACGCACGTCACCACGTAGACGCCGGTGGCGACCTTGCCGTACACCGACGGCCTGAAGGTGCGGACGCCCATCACCGCGGTGACAATCGCGACCGTCGTCACGATCACGACGTCCCGCGTGATCACCAGAATCGTCAGCCACAGCGGGAAGCGGTTGACGAGGTCCGTGCCGGGCACGGTGAGCACGATGAACGTCGTGACCAGCAGGAGCTTGTCGGCCATCGGGTCGAGCCATGCTCCAAGGCTGGTCTTCTGCCCCGCGCGCCTCGCAATCAGGCCGTCCAGCCCGTCGGTGAGCCCGGCAACCCCGAACGTCACGAGGGCCCATCCCGGCCGCCCGTAGACGATGAGGATGACGAACAGCGGGATGAGGAGCATCCGCAACAGGGTGAGCTGATTGGCGACGGTCAGTCTGGTCATCGGGCAAGAACCTCGAGGCGGTTCACGACGTCGAGCGCCTCGCTCCCGCCGACAAAACGGGCGGGTTTGAACGACCCGCCCTCCAGCAGAGGCATGACATCTGCCGCGACCACCATGGCTGCAGCAGGGTACCCCAGGTGGCCCTCCGGGAGATCGGCGATCCGCGGCCTCGCGGCCTGCCACTGCCGGGCGAGCGTGGGACGGCGGGCGGCAATCAGGCCAAGCACGCGGCCAGCCGTCTGTGCCAGGTCGAGACGCCGGACGATTCCCCGCGGCGCGAACGCGTGGTTCGGATACGGTTCCATCACTCCCGCGCGGACCACCGTCATGATCCACGGTGCCGCCCAGTGGTTCCGGGCATCGGTCACGACCACGCCGTCCCGTCTCGACCCCTCCTGCAGCAACGCCGCCAGCCGCACACCGACGAGAGCCGCGAGATCTCCCCTGGTCACCTGGGCCGCGTTCGCGATGGCCTGGTATTCCCCCGGGAGACGCGCAAGATCGGCGCGCCCCCGGACCCTCGCGAGCCGCGCCCGGACGTCCTCGCCCGGCTCGAGCGCCCCCGATTTGCTGTAGGCGTCAGAGGCTGCGGCAAAGTCACCGCGGTCTTCGAGGATCTCCCCGATCTGCAGCAGCGATCGCGCGTCCGATGAATCGAGCGAGAGCGCCTTGCGCAGGCGTGCGAGGGCCTGGTCGTCCTTTCCCTGCTTTCGCTCGATCGCCGCCAGTTCGCGGTACAGCAGGCCGCTGTCGGGCGAACCCGCGATCGCGCGTTCGTAGCCGGCCGCCGCCTCGTCGTAACGGCCTGCGTCGGCGGCCTGGCGCGCGGCTTTCAGCCATTCCTGCTGGCGTCGAAATGCGAGCACATCGAGGCGTCGGCGAACATCAACCAGCGAAAGATCCGCCGCCAGCGCTTCTTCGAAGCTCTTGATGGCCTCGTCCAGTCGGCCGCCTCCCACCAGCGCGTCGCCCTTGCCCACCAGCGCGGGCACATAGCCAGCCGATGTCCCGAGCACGCGGTCGAAACGGCTCACCGCGTCGCCGTAGTCCAGGTCGGCGAGACTGGCGTACGCGAGCCCTGCTTCCGCGGGAAAGAAACCCGAATTCGCTTTCAGCGCGGCATTGAACTCGCGGCGCGCTCCGCGGATGTCGCCCGCCTGGAGGAACTGCCACCCGCGCTGCTGGCAAAGCGACAGGTCGCCCCTGGCAAGAGACGGGGGCGCAGACGGAAACACGAAATCGGGGAATCGCGGGACGGTCACGACCGGGGCGGGCGCGAGGGCCGGCGCGCAGCCCACCAGCAGCGCAAGGACGCCTGCCACGGCGGCGCGAGCCCAGAGCCTACTCATCCGAATCCTCCACGCCTCGCTGGAGCCGGCTCCAGAGACGCCGCGGGACATCAGCCTCGATCCACACCTGGTCATCGTGCTCCGTGTGCTGTTCCACGCGGCCAAACCGGTAGATCTGGGCCATCCGCTGCCGGTCGGCCTCGATACCCGGGGTCAGCTTCACCACGATGCGGCGCACGTCGAGGCCGAGCCGCGCAGTGATCGCGTCGACGAGCTCCGCTCGGCCAAAGCCCGTGGTCGCCGAGATGCACAGCGCCTCAGGCTCGCGACGCTGCAACCGCTCGCGTTCCGCGGTGTCGAGCAGATCGCACTTGTTGAACACGTCGGCCGACAGCACCTCGCCCGCGCCCACCTCGTCGAGCGTCCGGCGAACCGCGGCCACCCGGTGCTCCATCCCCGGCGTTCCGGCATCGATCACGTGGAGCAGGAGGTCGGCCGCCACCACTTCCTCCAGTGTCGCGCGGAAGGCGGCCACCAGCGTGTGCGGCAGGCGGTCGATGAAGCCAACCGTGTCCGACACGAGCAGCTCCCGGTGGTCGGCCAGTCGCACGCGACGTACCAGCGGATCGAGCGTGACGAACAGCGCGTCGGAAACCACCGCCTGCTCTCCCGCCAGCAGGTTGAACAGCGTGGTCTTCCCGGCGTTCGTGTAGCCGACCAGCGCCACGGTCGGGACGGACGCCTTGTGCCGCCGCTCCCGCAGTTGCAGTCGCCGCTTCCGGACATCCTCGAGCTGTCCATTCAGGTGGGTGATGCGCTGTCGGATCCTCCGTCGATCCGCTTCCAGCTTGGTCTCACCCGGCCCGCGCGTGCCGATGCCACCGCCAAGACGGGACAGCCAGTCGCTGCCACCCACCAGCCGCGGCATCAGGTACTTGAGCTGGGCCAGCTCCACCTGCAGCTTGCCCTCGCGCGTTCGCGCGCGCGCCGCAAAGATGTCGAGGATCAGCTGCGTGCGGTCGATGACCTTCTGCGAGAGTCGCGATTCGATCTGCCGCAGTTGCGCCGGCGTCAACTCGTTGTCGAAGACGACGAGATCGACGTCGGTCTCGTCGCAGGCCACGCCGAGCGTGGCGATCTTGCCGCTCCCCAGGAACGTCCCCGCGTCGGGTCGATCGCGCTCCTGGAGGACACGCAACACCACGCTCGCGCCGGCCGCCGTCGCCAGGCCAGCCAGCTCGTCGAGCGACCGCTCCGCCTCGGTCCGCCGAACCGGACCGGTAATGAGGCCCACCAGCGCCGCACGTTCCGCCTTCACAGCACCTCCAGCACGCTGGCAAAGGGCACCGCGCCCGCCCGAAGCAGCTGCGGCCTCCCGGTCCTCGCGTCCACAACCGTGGACGGCTCTCCCCCAGTGGTCGGTCCGCTGTCGAGAACCAGGTCGACCATGCCGTCCAGCAGATCCATCGCCGCCCCGACCGTCGAGGTAGCCTCCTCCCCCGAACGATTCGCACTCGTGGAGACGATCGGAAACGCCAACTGCGACGCCAGCCCGCGAGCAACGGCGTGGTCCGGCACGCGAATCGCAACGGCCCCGGTGCCTCCATGGACACCCGGGACGATCGACGCCACCGCGTCAACGACCAGCGCGAGCGGGCCGGGCCAGAAGCGCTCGGCCAGCCGCCGGGTCAGTGGCGAAAGGCTTGTGGCAGCCGCCTCGACCTGGGCGAGGCTGGCGGCAATCAATGGCAGGGCCTGGCCGGCGGAACGCCCCTTCGCCCGGAACACGCGTTCCACGGCGCAAGCATTGCGGGGATCGGCAGCCAGGCCATACAGCGTGTCCGTCGGGAAGACAACCAATCCGCCACGCGCCAGGATGTCGGCAGCATGGGCGAGAGCGCGCGCGTCGGGATTGGCAGGCGAGACCGTCAACCTCTCCACGGCGTTCACTCTATCACCAACCGAAGAGCAGCTGCCGGCAACGAGCATGGTGAGGCTCAGAACTGAATCCTGACGTCCTGGCCGTCCTTGACGTAGATGCTGTCGATGAACCGGATCAAGTGCGGCCGTGCCTGCATGACCAGTGAGCTGGTCCGGATCCCGTCGCCGAAAAACCGGACGCCCTTCATCAGCGAACTATCCGTGACGCCGGTCGCCGCGAAGATGATGTGTTGCCCCGAGGCAAGGTCCGAGGCGCGATAGATACGACGGACGTCGCTGATGCCCATCTCGTGACACCGGCGCTCGTCTTCCGGCTTCCGCATCACCAACCGCCCGAGAATCTCCCCGTTCAGGCAGCGCATCGCGGCCGCTGTCAGCACGCCTTCGGGCGCACCGCCGATGCCCATGACCGCGTGCACTCCACTCCCCAGGACGGCTGCCGCGATCCCCGCCGACAGGTCGCCGTCGGTGATGAGCCGGATGCGCGCGCCCGCCCGACGGATGTCGTCGATCAACCTCTCGTGCCTGGGCCTGTCCATCACGACGACGACAAGATCGCCCACCTGGCGATCGAGGCACCTCGCGATGGCGGTCAGGTTGTCGCCCACCGGCGCGTCGAGGTCCACGACGTTCTTCGACCTGGGCCCGACGATCAACTTCTCCATGAACAGGTCCGGCGCGTGCAGCAGCCCTCCGGGCCCTGACGCGGCCAGCACCGAGATCGCACCCGGCATACCAAGCGCGCAGAGATTGGTCCCTTCGAGGGGATCGACGGCAATGTCGATCTGCGGGTAGTGCCAGTGCTCGCCGGGGTGCAGGTGCGCCTGCCCCACGCGCTCTCCGATGTAGAGCATAGGGGCTTGGTCGCGCTCGCCCTCGCCGATGACCACCGTGCCGTCGATCGGCAGCGCGTCCATGTCCCGACGCATCGACTCGACGGCCACCTGGTCGGCAAGGGGCCGGTCGCCCTGCCCCATCGTGTGGGCGCAGGCAATCGCGGCACGTTCGACGACGCGGAGGAACTCGAGAGAGAGGTCGGTATCCATCGGTTAGTCTCGTCCGGCAACGGAGGCGTCGAACGGAGGCAGCGCGCACCGTGTCGGCCGGTCGTCGGCCGTCCGGGTCACCGTCACCACGGCCCCGCGTGTGAGGCGCAGCGTCTCCGCCGCGCTCGCGCTGTTGGCCGCCACTTCGAGGTGGTCGGTGCTCCCGAACAGGGCACAGACCTCTCCCGGCATGATCTCGGAGTACGTGCTGACCAGCCGCCCGACGCGGTGGTCGCCCGCCCGCACCTCCAGCGCCGCCTCGCCCAAACGACCAAGCCGGTCGTACGACCGTCGGTCGATATTGGTGATCACGTTCCCGAACCGATCGACCCGGAGCACTTCCCCGCGCACCTCGTTCTCGGTCACCGCGGGATCGGG
>JADGOB010000270.1 GCA_017883185.1 Acidobacteriota bacterium | reverse complement strand
CTGGAGCGCATCATCAAGACGAGCAGCAACGAGAACGACATCGTGCTCGACGCCTTCTGCGGCTGCGGAACAGCCCTGGTGTCCGCTCAGAACCTGAAACGTCAGTGGATCGGCATTGACGTTTCGCCGACCGCCTGCCGGGTCATGGCGAAGCGCCTGCGCGACGTGTGCGGCCTGCCCGAGGACAAGAAGCTCTGGAAGGTCGGCCGTGGCTTCGTAGTGCGCGATCTGCCCTGGACGGAAGACCAACTGCGGAAGATTCCGCCATTCGAGTTCGAGAACTGGGCCGTCATCGCCCTTGGCGGCATCCCGAACAAGACCCAGGTGGGAGACATGGGCATCGATGGCCGCATCTACCCCGTCTCCGCTGCGCCTGAGCAGCACGGCAAGGATGCCGGACGGCTGGGGTTCATGGACGTGTGGTATCCCGTCCAGGTGAAGCAGAAGGACAAGACCGGCCGACCGGACATCGACGCCTTCGAAGCCATGATGGCGCGAGCGGACCGGACGAAGGGGTTCTTCGTCAGCTTCAACTACTCCAGTGATGCGCTGGCCGAGATCGATGCATTCTTCCGCAGGTGCGGCCGGATCATCATCCCGCTGACCGTGCGCGAGATTCTCGACGAGCAGATCGCCAAGAAGCTGGCCTGATGGGGCCGCTGCCCACTAGATGGTTCACCGGGAGAATCCACACTTGACCACGACCCAACGTGGAGATCGTGGATTATCACTGAGGGGAGCCAATGCCCAGCACACCCAACCTGCTCGAACCCATCCCGCCCGGGGAGATCCTGATGGAGGAGTTCATGCGGCCCCTGGGGCTGAGCATCAACGCCCTCGCCCGCGCGCTGGCGGTGCTGCCGAACCGGATCAGCGGCATTGTCAATGGCACGCGTGCCATCACGGCAGACACGGCCCTTCGGCTCGGCAAGTACTTCGGGACTTCGCCTGAGATCTGGCTCGATCTCCAGTCGGACTACGAGCTGAGGGTGGCCAAACGGACAGTGTGGAAGAGGGTGGAGCCCAAGGTCCATACCAGAGTGGTATGACGTCCAGCACAACCGGAATCCGGCCCCTGTCCCTGCCAGAAATTCCATCGGCATAGGACCTTCCGATCGATGAGGTTCTTGCTGCACTGCAATCACTTGCCGGCGCCTCGGGTCGGTCAGTCAGGGGCGCCCGGACCGGTGTAGCCGCACTGGCCGATTCTGGGCGAGTTCACGACCGGCAGGACAGCATCCTCTCCTGGTTCGCACTCGGCGCAGTAGAAGATGTCCTCGTCGCAATCCAGGGCAATGCTCACCGCCGGCTTGCCGCAGGACGAACAGGACCACTGAGGCCCGCGGTTGTTGGCCAGCAGGATGGCCGACCCGGCGGGCGCCCTCCAGGGAAGCACGTCGATGACCTGCAGCGCCAGATAAGTGGAGGTGCCGAAGTCGTAGACGTGGGAGAACTTCCTCTCCGGACGCAGCACTGCGCCGACCTTCGCGCGCATGCTGCGTGCGCCGGCTTCTGGTGGGCCGGAGACCGCGCTGAGGTAACGGACGCCGTCGATGTCGAACTCGCTGAGATGCCCGCAGCACTCGAGCCAGACGCTGCGAAGCAGCCCGTCCAACGCGTGGAGCGGCGCGTTCACCGCGACCGCGGCCAGGAGCCAGTACGGGCTTCGTGGCGCGCAGGCTTCGACCAGGAGCGCCTCGGCGGGAGCGCCGGCCTGTCGGTGTGTCTTGCTGTCGGAGTGGGCCTCGACCGAAACGGGGCAACTGGCGACGTGGCGGCGCATCGCAATCCGCCCGACGGTCGTCCCGCACCGTCCGCATCTGCCGGTCGTGCTTCTCTGCCGCTGCGTTGTCATCGATTTGTCTCCCAGCCGCTTCACACGTCTGCCCGCCGCGCGCCTATCCCTGGGGCGGACGTGTGCGTGCCTGCTCGATCGCAATCTGGTTGGCGTGCGCGAGCGCGCGGGCGCCGGACGCGCCCTCGATCGCCTTGACGGCGATGTCCTGTACCTGCTGCGCGGCGTCGTCGAGTTGCTTTTGCAGCGCGGCCACCTGGTCGGTCTGTCGCGCCAGAATCTCCTCGAGCGTCTTGATCCGCAATTCCGCAACTCGGCGATCGGCTTCGGCGTCCTTGCTCACGACGAGCAGGCGCTGCTCGAGTTGCTGGTCGGCTTGGCGGCGGGCCTCGGCGACCGCGCGGTCCACCTCCTGCGCGAGTCGCTTGGGGAACAGGTCGCTCTCCTTCCGCAACTCCACGAGCTCCTCTTCACGAGCTTTCAGCGCCGCCTCGCGCTCCTGCCAGCCCTTCTCCAGCGCTTCCTGCTTCTCCCGATTCTGCCGGTCGCGGAGGCGCTGCTCTTCGTCGTACTTGTCCTGCGCCTTCTTCCGTTCGAGCGTCTTCTTGTACTCGAACTCGTCGTTCTCGCGCTGACGCTTCGTCTTCAGCGTCTCCTCGTACTCGCGGTCACTCCGTTCGCGCTGGTCGGTCTCCCCGTCCCACTCGGCCCTGGCCGCGGCGATCTCAGAGAGGAACGCCTGCTTCTTGGTTTCGTAGTCCTGCACCAGGTGATCGACGGCGGTGGCCGCGATGTCCACCTTGTGCAGCTGCTGCAACTCGCGTTGCTCGAGCGCCACCGCCTCGCGCAGCGTCGCGAGCCGTTCCACCTCGCCCACGAGACGGCTCGACAACTCGCCCAGCGCCTTGGAGACGTGCAGGCCCAGCGAGGAGATTTCGCCGACCACCTGATCGACGCTCACGCCCTCGGCTGCCTGTCGCACGTCGGCCTCGCGGTTCTTCGCCGCTTCTTCCACGCGGGGTTCGGCAGCCTCGCGTTCGGCCACCGTCTCGCGCCGGATGCTCTCGAACTCCTGCTGGACCTCCGCCTTGGTGCGACGAGCGCGGGCTGCTGGTGCTTTCGCCACGGTCTGCCTCCTTGTTACGAGAGCCGTATGATAGCACCGTGATCTGCGGGGTTCCACAGCTGGCTTCGCTGTTGAAGCTCCAGCCGGCGGAGGCCGGGGCAAATGTGATGCTGCTGCTCCTGTTCGACACGGCTATCGAATCCGTAGCCGAGGCCGTCGAAGCTCGCGACGATCGTCGCGCTTGGCCTGGTGCCGTGATCTCCCGGGAATTGGTGGGTTGGGGTTCATCACGACGCCGCGAGCCTGGCGGAGGGCCGGCGCCCCCGTCAAGCATCAGGCGTGACAACACATGCGTGACAGCACCCGGTCGGCGGGCGAAATCCGCGGTGCTATACTGCTTGGAATCCCACCTTCACCAGGAGAACGACGAATCATGATCAAGGTAGCCATTGTCGTCGGGAGCACGCGTCCGGGCCGCAAGGCCGAGGCTGTCGCCCGCTGGGTCCATGGCATTGCGACCAAGCGCGGCGATGCCGAGTTCGAAGTCGTGGATATCAAGGGGTTCGATCTGCCGCTCCTGGACGAGGCGATGCCGCCGGCCATGGGGCAGTATGACCAGCCGCACACGAAGGCGTGGGCCGCAAAGGTCGCTGCGTTCGACGCGTATGTCTTCGTGACCCCCGAATACAACCACGGGCCGTCTGGCGCGCTCAAGAACGCAATCGACTACCTGTACCGTGAATGGAACAACAAGGCGGCCGGGTTCGTGGGCTACGGCAGCGCCGGCGGCGTGCGCGCCGTGGAGCAGTTGAGGCTGGTGATGGGCGAGTTGCAGGTGGCCGACGTCCGCGCGCAGGTCGCGCTGTCGCTCTTCACCGACTTCGAGAACTTCACCACGTTCAAGCCGGCGCCCATGCACGAGAAGTCCGTGAACACCATGCTCGACCAGGTGATCGCCTGGGGCGGCGCGTTGAAGACGCTGCGCAAGGAGTAGTCCTAGATGGCGGCGCAGATGGCGCCGGCTCCTGAGAAGCTACCCTCCCGAGTGGCTCGCCGGTCTCGCGGTTGACGTCATGACAAGCCCCGGTCGCGGCCCAAGTGAGGCAGAAGCGCTTGTCCGGTGGATCTTCTCTCCATCGTCGCGCGCCGGGCACGGCGCGAGCCCGGCCCGTTTGGCGAGCCGGGGTTTCGCGTGTCGCAAGGTCTGGTTGGACGACGATCGACTAGGGCCGGCCGGATCCAATCCGCCGTCTCCTCCGCATGGCAGCCGCGACCAGTCCGGAAGCAAGCAAGGTCAAAGTGGCCGGCTCGGGAATCGGGGCGCTCGGCAGCGGGGTGACGACCGGCGTACCGCCGCTTGGCGGGATTGTAACCTCCAGGCCGCCGCTCAAGCCGTTGCTGCCAG
>JADGOB010000101.1 GCA_017883185.1 Acidobacteriota bacterium | reverse complement strand
CGGGAGAGGCGAGACGCCGGCGGGCAGTGGGCAGCACGATGCCGGCGGCTGCTGCCCCGGGGCCGGCGTCTCGTCGCGCGTGTGCTCGGGCATGTGCTCCTCTCCTCTTCCGCACGGTCGTCACCCCGAGGATACGCGTCGCGAGCGCTCATTTCAACAAATCTTGATTTGGTCTTGACAGCGCGACGGAGGAACGCTCATGCTCACTTTCCCCACCCCTCACAGCCTCTTCCCGGGCAATTTACGAACAGGTGGGCTGCCTCTCCTCAGCAGGGCTGCCTCGCTGAGCCCCAAAGCGCGGACGTACTGCTGCTGCTCCCCGCTGAGCGGCGCGGTGAAGTGCCACTCCGCGCCGATCCTCGCCACCAGCACCCCCTTGAACTTGGTGCTCATCATGAAGGTGGTGGGCCTCGTCGTCGGTTTCCGGTCCCAGCCAGATGCGCCTGGAGGACCATCTCGCCAAGACGCTCCCCGGCCTCGCGCAACGAATCGTGCAACGGCTGCTGGCGCTGACCCTCGGCATGTTCATCAACACCCTCCTCGGGCGCCCACCGCGCGCCCTCGCCGCCTACGACGGACGCTGAACCCACATCAGGCCTCTAGCATACCCCGCCCGTGCGACAGCACCTCAGCGCGATAGGGAAGACGCGAGTGTTGCGGCCACTGCGGGAATGGCCAAGCTAGACCCGCGCACTCTCACGTCGTGCTGACTTGCCGGCGCTGGCATCCACTGGTGACTCTCCGTGGGCGTAGTCGGAGTAGTGGTCGTAGGAGTAGTGGCGGCGTGACGCCGGACCCACGAGCACGAGCCCGAGCTTGCGACAGGGCATCTGCATGATCTGGGCCGCGGCCTCTTCGAGGAGGGGGCGCTTGGCTCGCGTGAGATCCATGAGGAAGACGATGCCATCGACAGACCGGGCGATGGCGGCGGAATCACCGACGGCGAGAACCGAGGGCGCATCGACGATGACCATGTCGAAGTCAGTTCGCAATTGCGCCATGAGACTGGAGAAGCTCCGCGACGCGAGGATCTCCGCCGGGTTAGGCGGAAGAGGCCCACTCGTGAGCACGTGGAGGCGTTCGCCACCTTGCAAAACCGCATCCAGTTCGCCGGACTTGCCGATCTCAGTCAGCCTGAGCCCTACCGTCCGCGAGCGAAGAGTCTGATGGAGCTCGGACCTCCCGGTAAGCACCGTCGAGAGGCCCGTGCCGTTCGGCAGGTCCAAATAGGCGTGGACCTGTGGCCGCCGCATGTCCCCGTCGACGAGAACCACGTTGGCCCCGGTCGCCGCCAAAGACACAGCCAGATTGCAGACGACGAGACTCTTGCCCTCGTGCTGAAGAGAACTCGTGATGAACAGCGACTTGAGATCGCCGTCAACGTTCGCGAATTCCAGGTTGCCCCGCAACTTGCGTATCGCTTCGGCGGCGCGGCCGCGTGAGTCACCCAAGACTACCATGGGATGGCTGGCGAGGGCCTTGCTCGAGAGCTTGGGGATGTTGCCCACAACCGGCATACCGAAGATGGCCGCAGCCTCGTCCGCTGTGCGTACGCGCGTGTCGAACTGCTCCAGAAGGAGAACCAAGCCGATGCCCAGGACAAGGCCCGCGGCAAGTCCCATCTCTCCATTGCGCCGAGGCTTCGGCGAGAACGGCTGCCCAGGCGGCGTCGCGGGCACCAAGACACGGAAATTGCCTGTGACGGTGGCCTCCAGGATCTGCAGGTCCTGCAGACGCTGCAGCAGGGTGACGTAATCGGCCGACTGCCGCGAGACTGGCGACTTGAACGAGTCTAGCTTGCTCTGCACGACCTGTTCGGCTTGCCGGACCTGCGCCTGCACTTGCGTCTTGCGGAAAGCCGTGAAAGCCGTGGCGAACGCGTTCGCCGCCGCCGCTGCCGTCCGGGCGCTGGGACTAGCGGCAGTGACCAAGACGGTGGAGGCGTCGCTTTGGCCAGTCGTCGTCTGCACAGCCGCTGAGACCGAATAGCCCGCCGCGATGTCGCGCTGGCCCATGGCCTGCCGAGCGCTCGCAATAATGTCGGGGCTGGCGATCACGCTGGCGACGCTGCTGAGCGCGGTCTGACGTTGCGTGGGATCGACGTACTGGCCCGAAGAGAGGGGGTTGGCGACGTCCAGTGGACTGTCATAGATCAGCGTCGCCGACGCTTCGTACATCGGCGTCCTGGTGAGGGAGTAGCCCAGCGCGAGGGCTAGGAACAACGCGGTCATTCCGATGACGACCCACTTGCGCCGCCAAACAACGCGAATGTAATCGCGCAAAGTGACGTCACGCGAATCGATTCCCTCAGCAGCCACGCACTTCCCTCCTCAAGCTCATCTTAGGGTTCCGTCTACCGGCAGCAACGCGCCTCCTCTCGCCCCTCGCCGGATTTCCAGAGGCGACGCGCCCATCGGCGCCGAGCGATCCTACTCATGTCTCGGCATCATTCCGGATAGACCTTAGCAGAATGGCAAGAACTCTGGTCATCGATGCCACAGCCGAAGCACTGCTCAGGCAGATTAGTCAGGATGAGACTCAGCTGGCGCTCGGCACCGCCGTTGCGCAGAGAATCTGTCGCGACAAGCAGGCGCAACGCCGCCTCTACCTCCAATCCGCTGTCTGATGGCGCGACCAGACACTCAGAGCAACCAGCTTCCAGACGCCAGAACTGAGGTCTCGCTGCGTGCCTTCCAGCCCTGCCAGAAGCCGATTCACGCCTGCTTCATCGAGCACCGCGGGGCAGCTCTCGAGAAGCACCTCGCGGCACCACTTGCGCAGCGGTCCCAGAAGCCAGGACCGCAGAGGGATCGCAAAGCCTCGCTTTCTGCGTGTCAGAACCGCTTGGGGCAGGACGTCCCGCAAGGCATGGCGCAGAACCCGTTTCGACTGCCAAAGACTCAGCTTGTACGAGATCGGGAGACTGTTCACATAGTCGGCGAGCACGTGGTCAAGTAGCGGTACCCGCGCCTCGAGCGACACGGCCATGCTCATCCTGTCGACTTTCGTCAGTATGTCATCGACCAAGTATGTCCGTTGGTCCTTGAGGAGCGCGGCCCTGGGAGTGCCGTCGCTGCTGAACAACCTTTCCAATGCATATGGCGCCGCCTGCAGGCTCAAGAACTCCTGGAAGCCATCACTAAGGGCATCCTGACACAGCCGGGGCAGTGGGGGGCCCATGAGCGTGAGGTGCCGAAGGGACGCATCCGTTCCCAGCCGACGAAGAAAACCACTCCCCCTCTGAGTGTTGTCGATGACTCGTCCACCGAAGGCACTGACCCCCTTGAGAACCCTAGGAGGAACTCGTGCCGCAAGGCGGTGCTGCAGCAAGCGGCGGTATTGCGAGTAGCCCGCGAACAACTCATCGCCACCATCGCCGGTCAGCGCCACCGTCACGTGCTGTCTTGCGAGCTGGCTGACGAAGAATGTGGGAATCGCGGAACTATCTGCGAACGGCTCATCGAACTGCTCAAGGAGGTCCGGAATCGCCACGACATCAGCGGCGCGGACGAGGCGAGAATGATGGTGAGTGCGGAAGTGCTTCGCCACCATGTCCGCGTAAGGAAGCTCGTTGAAACCCTGATCCTCAAAACCAATCGAGAAGGTCAGGAGATCCTCCACGCCCTCCTGTCGCATCGAGGCAACGATTGCGGAAGAGTCAATCCCGCCACTCAAGAACGCACCTAGAGGGACGTCACTTCTAAGCCTAAGGCGCACACTCTCCCTGAGGTGCTTCTGCACCCCAAGAACGGCCTCCCGGAACGAGGGCACCGGCCTGATCTCTTCGGCGCGTGGCGCCCAGTATTCTCGGGAGGCGATACGCTGGGCTCCTCCCACCGGGTCCCAGGACCAGCTCTCAGTGGTGCCGGGGGGCAGCTTCCGGATGCCCCGGTAGGCCGTGGACGCGGCAGGGGCATATCCGAGGCGCAGGTACCCCGACAAAGCGGTCGCGTCCCATGAGCGATCGACCCATGGCGCCTCGAGGAGTGCCTTCATCTCGGATGCGAAGGCCAGAGAGCCGCGTTGAGCAGAGACGTAGAGCGGCTTGATCCCGAAGCGGTCACGAGCGAGCAGGAGCTCCCCCTTGCGGGCGTCCCAGACGGCGAAGCTGAACATGCCGCGGAACTGCTCAACGCAAGCCGCCCCGTGCTCCTCATACTCGTGAACGATGACCTCGGTATCGGTCATGGTACGGAACTCATGTCCGGCCGCGATGAGGCGCGCGCGCCGCTCAGCGTAGTTGTAGATCTCACCGTTGAAGACGACCCACACAGAGCCGTCCTCATTGGCGATCGGTGGGTCTCCGGTGTCAAGGTCTATGATGCTCAGCCGAGTCATGCCGATCGACACGCCGGGATAGTCGACGAAGCCCTGCGCATCCGGCCCGCGATGATGCAGCGTCCCGGCCATCCGGCGCACAACGCTCGACGGCGACTGTTGGCTCTCCGCTTCCACCGGTGCGAGGAGACCGACTATGCCGCACATGAGTCAGCGGCTCCAACTCGCCCACAGAATCGACATGGCGCTGTCCCCGGCTCCGGCACACTCACCACTGTTCTGATCTGAAGGCGGCCAGGCGAAGCAAGCGCGCGAGCCACACGCGCAGCATCGTCCGCCGATAGTCCCGAGGATAGGCGGCCCTCAGCGCCTCCAGGTAGGCACGGTCTTCACCAAGCACACAGAAGACCCTCACCTTGTCCGTGATGCTCGCTTGGCGACCAGCGACCGTCACCCTATCCGCGCCCTCGGTGTGATAGACGCGAAGGGCCCGGTGGAGGTAGTAGCGGCGTGCGACGCGATTGATCTTCAGCCACAGAGTGCTCTCGAAGCCGGGCAGGCGTTCATCGAAGCGCAGGTCGCCCAGCAAGCTGGTCTTCGTCAGGCCCCAATGCTCGCCGCGGCATCTCGCCGCCTCGTCCGCAGACAGTCGCCCGTCCTGCGTCGGCCCGATGCCCGTCATTCTCCCGGTCACGGATTCAGTACAGTTACACGTAATGGCGGTCGCACCCGTACGTGTTGCGCATTCGATCATCACCGCGAGAGCGTCGGACGTCATCTCGTCATCAGAGTCAAGCATGGTGAACCAGTCGCCGCGTATGTGGTCAAGCCCTGTGTTCTTCGCCGCCGTGACACCGCGATTCTCGGGATGGCGGTACACGACCACACGCGGATCCCTGATGCTTGCGAGGAACTGAGGCGTATCATCGGTCGAACCGTCATCGACGATAATCAGCTCCCAATCGGGGAAGCTCTGCCGCAATACACTGTTGACTGCTCTGGGCAGGGTCGTCGCTCGGTTGTAAGTCGGCAGGACGACAGAAATCATCTATGCTCCCCCTCGCTCAGCGGCAGTCGCGACCAGATTCTATGCGGCCCCCGTGTACCATGATACCGGCAGAGAGAGCAGCCCGCCGGGACTGCGCGCCGAAACGCTGCAGACCGGCCTGCAGCAGCGCCTCGCGCACCAGCGCGGCCAGCGCTTCCCGGTCGCGGTAGATCTGTTCGGCCGATTCCGCCCCCTGGGCGACGGCCATCCCCACACGCCTATCGTCGAGCACTCTCAGCTCCCCAGATCGCCCGGCGCCGCCTGCACAATGCCGACCAGCTCCTCGAAGGACCGGCACACCGCCGCCGGGCTGTGGAAGCTGCGGACGTAGTCGATCGCGCGCCTTCCGGCCGCACGACGACCTTCCTCATCATCCAGCAGTCTGCGGACCATGTCGAGCAGGGCAGCCGGCGACCCGCCCGCACAGAGGCCCAGCGCCGCTGAGCGACGCCCCGGCGAGCGGCCGGCGGGCGGCAGGTCGTCGGGGTCTTGAGGCGGCAGGTCGTCGGGGTTGGCCGCGAGCAGTTCGTCGGGGTTGGCGGCGAGCGAGACGACCGGCGTGCCCACCGCCCAGGCCTCCAGCATGTTGTTGGAGAAACCCTCGAGCGGTGAGGTGTTGGCCAGCAACCGTGCCGGCCGCATCCGCGCCCAGGCCGCGGCGTGCGGCAACTCGCCCAGGTAGCGCACGTTGGCGGCCCGCAGCACGCGGTCCAGGGTGGTCGCAGCGACGTTGTGGCGCCGCGGCCCCACGACCTCGAAGCGCACCTCGGGCAGCGCCGCCACCAGCCCGGCGAGCGCGTCGACCCCCTTCCAGCGGTCCAGCGACCCCACCCAGATCACGTCGGCGCCGTCGTCGGGGCCAGCGACCGGCGGCGGCGGCTCTTCGACGATGCCGGCGATGCGCACGGCGGAAAGACCCAGGCGTCCGCATTCCTCCAGCTGGCCGGTCGTCTGGGCGATCACCCGGGTGGCCCGGCTCAGACCCCGCCGCTGGTAGTACAGCGACGCCGTCCTGCCGTTGCGAAGGCGGTCGTACAGACTGCCGCGATCGCCTGCCAGCGCGTCGCGTCGCAGACGCAGGTCGGCGTCGGAGGCCAGGGCCAGAAGGGAAGCGCCTCGGGCGCTTCGCGCCGCGCTCACAAGCGACGGGGCGAAGAACGAGAAGCCGCGGACGTAGTAGGCGTCTGCGGCCACCTCGCGCAGGACCTGCCGCAGGCGCGGCAGCCGGTAGGTGAAGGCCCGCAGGCCGCGGACACCGGGCTGTGGGTCCCAGCCGCTCAGGATGCGCACGCCCTGCCGCATCGACGGCAGGTCGGCAAGCCCGGGCACCACCAGGGTCGCTTCGTGGCCGCGGGAGACCAGATGCGAGAGGAGCAGCGCCACCTGGTTCTCGGCGCCGCCGGTGGTGCCTCCCCCCAGCCCGTCGGCCGTGACGCACACGGCACAGAACTTCATCGGCCGCTCGCCATCAGAAACCCGCCCGCCCGTTCCCGACACACCGCCGCAGCTTCTTCGCGCGCAGCTCTTCGATGAACTCGCACAAGCGCCGCCCCTGGCGGCCGATGTCGAACTCGCGCCACGCCAGCGCCTCCAGGGTCTCCCGAGAATTCGGCTCGTCGGAGGATGCGTTGATGATGCCGGCAATCCCGCACACGGCCGCTACAGCCCCCTGATGAACGCGTTGAGGCGTTCGCCGTGGCGCCGGTAGTCGAAATGCCGAGCCGCCGCCAGCCGACCTCGGGCGCCGACAGCTTGAGCGTCATCTTCATGATTTAGCACGTAGCGCAGCTGAGCGGCGAAGCATGCGGGATCGTCCGGCGGCACGAGGAAGGCGTTTCGCCCGTGAGCCAGGTACTTGGAGATGTCTCCCGTGGCAGTGACAACGACCGGACGCCCGCTCGCCAGGTACTCGCCGAGTTTGGTGGGGAATCCCGCCTGCGAGAACAGGCCGGAACGGCGTGGCAGTGCAAGCACTGTTGCGTCGCGGAACAGACGAGGCAGCGTGTCTCTCTCAACAACCCCGGCGAAGACCACCCGGTCGCTCAATCCTAGTCGCGCAACGGTGGCGGCAAGACTCGCCCGGTCGCTCGGCCGGCCACCTACGAGATTGAGAAGCACATCCGGATAGTCCGGAGCAATGAGGGAGAACGCCACCAACAGATCCGCTGTTTCGCCCTCATGCCGCAGATCACCTACGTAGACGATCTGCCGTGGACGCTTGACATCCGGTGAGGCGGTCTCTGCCTCGAACTTGGAGGTCGCCACGAGAATGGGCACGCGAAGGCTCGGCACTCGGCTGGGCGCGTGCCGGCGCACATACTCCTCCAGACACGTCGAGATGGCGATGAATCCGTCGACCAACTTGTAGGCGAGCAGATCCTGAAGCCAGCGTTTGGCCGCGACCTTCACGACGCCGTGTTCGGAGACGAAGGGCATTTCGCAGATCTCGACCAGGCACTTGGCTCCGGCCAATCTCGCGAGGCACGCCATGAACGCGATCCAGGTAGGTTGGTCGGTGTACGCAACGATCACCTTCGGGCCCTCTTGCCCTTCGAACAGGCGTCGAGCGGCGCGCCAAAGGCCAAAGGGCACCTGCGCCTCGAGAAGCCTGCGCCGAAGAAAGGCGCGAGCACGGACCCGTGTGCCACAAGCGTACGTAAACGACACGCCCTCGTAGACGCCGGCCGCAGCCTCGTTTCCGCCGGTACCACCATCCAGGGACGGCGTCAGCAGGCTGACCACGTGCACACGGGCGCCACAATCCAGAAGGCCTCGTGCAAGGGCATGGACCCTCGCCGTCGCACCGAAGCCGTACGGGTAGCCGAAACTCAGGCCGGCAATGACTACGTTGACTGGAGCCGACGGCGCCGATAACACCTGCTCAGCCATCCGTCATGCGGCGTTGTGGCGGTAGCCGAGGACAATCTTCGCGACGGTCGTCGACACGTCGTGTACGAGGTACTCCGGCGGCGGAGACCAGCCGGGCGGCTCATCGAGCACCGCAGACACGCAGGCCAGGATGCGCTCGGGATCCGAGCCCGAGAGCATGTTGCTGCCGCACTCGATCGTCTCCGGCCGTTCAGTCACGTCGCGGATGGTCACGATCGGCACGCCGATGATGCAGCACTCTTCCTGCACCGTGCCGCTGTCCGACAGCACGCAGCGCGCGTGTCGCTCGAGAGCCACGAAATCGAAGAGGCCGAGCAGCTCGAGGTAGTGCACGTCGCCGCCGCCGACCTCGAGGCCAAAGGCCCGCATCTTGTTGCGCGTCCGCGGGTGCAGGCTGCAGACCACGGGCAAGCCGTACTGCCGGCGCACCAGCGAGAGCGCCCGCGTAAGCTGTTCGAGCCTCGCCTCGATGTCGACGTTTTCCGCGCGGTGCATGGTGACGAGGAAATACTCGCCGCGCTCGAGCCCTAGGCGCTCGTGCACCGCGGACGCCGAAATGTGCTCGTCGTAGTGCATCAGGACCTCACGGATCGGGTTACCAATCACGTAGATGCGCCGCGCCTCGATACCCTCGCGCACCAGGTTCTCCTTGCTGCGCTGCGTGTAAGGCATGAGGACGGTGCTCGAGTGGTCGATGATCCTCCGGTTGACCTCTTCGGGCACGCGGTTGTCGTAGCAGCGGTTGCCGGCCTCCATGTGGTAGACGGACACGTCGAGCCGCTTGGCGACGATGCTGCAGAGGCCGCTGTTGGTGTCGCCGAGAATCAGCACGGCATCGGGCTCCTCGGCCCGAAACACCGCCTCGCAGCCCTCGAGGATCTGCCCCACCTGCGTCGCGAAAGTCGCACCGCGAACGCCTAGGAAGTGATCGGGCTTGCGCACCTCGAGCTCGTCGAAGAAGACGTCGCTCAGGGACGGGTCGAAGTTCTGACCGGTATGCACGAGCCGGTGCTCGCAGAGCCGGTCGAGCCTCTCGATCACGCGGCTCAGGCGGATGACCTCGGGCCGCGTGCCCAGGACGGTGACGACCTTCACCTCACGATCTCCCCGCTCGCCGGCAGCACGTCGTCGATCATCAGCTTGTGGCGGTGCAACACATCGACCAGGGCGTCGCCGGTCATCACGCCGCCCGCCGAGCTGTACTCGTCGTTGAGGCCGGCGTACACCGTGCCGTCGCTGAGCAGCTCCGGCAGCATCGGCAGGATCGCGTAGTAGTCGCCGCGGTCGACGGCGCGGTGACACTCCTCCTCGCTCACCAGGATCTCGTGGATCTTCTCACCCGGGCGGACGCCGGTCACCTTGGGCTTGATCGGCCTCTCGCCGATGAGCGCCGTGGCGATGTCGATCGCCCTGGCCGAGGGCACGCACGAGATGTACGTCTCGCCGCTGCCGATATTGAAGTCGCCGCTGACGCCGGGCGTGAAGGCGGCCGCGAGGTTGGCCGCGGCCACGTCGGCCACGTTCACGAAGTCACGTGTCTGCTCGTCGTCGCCGAAGATCGTTATTGGCACACCCTTGAGGATCCGGTCGGCGACGATCGGGATCACGTTGCCGTAGGCGTCGAGACGTTGGTGCGGGCCGTATACGTCGAAGTAGCCAGCGAGACCGTTTCAAGTCCGTAGACCGCCCAGAACGCGCGCGCGCACTGCTCCGCAGCCAGCTTGGATACAGCGCTAGGCGAGCTGGGTTCGGGCGCGACATCCTCGTGTTTGGGCGTGGTCTCGCTAAATCCGTAGATCGACGATGAGGAAGCCAGGACCACGCGCCGTGCCGCCGTATCGCGGGCCGCCAGCAACGTGATAAGAGTGCCCGTCACGTTGACTGCTCTCCTTGTCAGGGGGTCCCACATGGATCTCGGCACCCACGGCGGGGCAGCCAGGTGGATCACGTGGTCGCGGCCCTTGACGGCGTTGTGTGCCCGCTCGTAGCTCCGCACGTCGCCCCCAAAGACCTCGACGTCACCGTCGCTCGCCGCCAGGATGCCCCGCCAGCCAGTTGAGAAGTTGTCCATTGTGCGCACGACGTGCCCGCGCTCCCGCAGCTCAGTGACGACGTGAGAGCCGATGAACCCTGCCCTCCGTCACCAGATAAACGTCCGCCACGTCAATCCTCCAAGCAATCGCCCGCGTCACGCTTGTCAGTCTCTGCGGATGGTACTACGAATCGCCGCCCTGCGGGGCAGCCGTCGTCTTGGGGGCTACACATTCACTGTCCTCGAGGCTGAAGCTGAGGTGTCGTGCGGGCGAGATGGAATCCTTGAGGGTCGTCGTCACACTCGACACCGATGCGGAGCAGGTGATCGAGGCGTGCTCGCGGTCTGGCTTCCTGGCGGATGCGCGGAGCGAGCCCTGAGGGCAGGTGCCCGCAGAAGCGCGCGTTGGTCCGGTGAGGAGGATGCTACCGCGGCGAAGCCCGCGCGGCGATGGCGCGGGCCACACGCGGCGCGGTGGCTCCGTCCCACAGTTCGGGGATGGCGCGTGTCGCCCTCGACTCTTCGGCCGCCGTGCGCGCCGCAGCGACGAGCGCATCGCGCTCACGGGGCACGAGCCTGTTGGTCCCGCACGAGATCGTGATCGGCCGCTCCGTGTTCGGCCTGACGGTCAGGCACGGCACGCCCAGATAGGTGCTTTCTTCCTGCAGTCCACCTGAGTCGGTGATGACCAGGCGCGCAGAGTCCAGGAGTGCGATGAAGTCAAGGTAACCCAGAGGGTCCAGGAGCGTCACTCGCGCGGACAGCGCGGAGAGCATGCCCTCGTCGAGGCTGTGGCGCGTACGCGGGTGAACGGGGAACACGACCGGCAGAGTGCCTCCGATCCGGCACAGCCCCTCAAGGACCTCTCGCAGATCGCCGGGGTCGTCGACGTTGGACGGTCGATGGAGCGTGACAAGCGCGTAGCCCGCGGCCTCCAGGCCCATGCGCGACACTATCGGCCGCCCCCTCGCCTTGGCGAGGTGTTTCACGAGCGTGTCGATCATCACGTTGCCCACGAACTCGATCCTCGCCTGGTCCACGCCCTCCTTGCGCAGGTTGGCGTCCGCATCCCGGGAGGGCGTCAGCAACAGGTCGGCCAGCTGATCGGTGACCAAGCGGTTGATCTCCTCAGGCATGGTGCGGTCGCATGAGCGCAGACCCGCTTCCACGTGCGCAACGCGCACGCCAAGCTTCGCGCACACCAGCGCGCAGGCGACAGTCGAGTTCACATCGCCGACGACCACCACCCAGTCGGGCCGCCAGTCCTGCACGACCGGCTCGAAGGCGATCATGATGCGCGCCGTCTGCTCCGCGTGCGAACCGCTACCCACGTCGAGGAAGCGGTCCGGCGTGGGCATCTCGAGGTCGCGAAAGAAGACTCCCGACATCTCGAAGTCATAGTGCTGCCCGGTGTGCACCAGCAGCTGCTCGAACTCTGCCGGACGGCGCGCCATCTCCGCCATGACGGGCGCCGTCTTCATGAAATTGGGGCGCGCCCCGACGACGTGGAGGATGCGCTGTCTCCTCGACGATCCGGAAGGCACGGTGCCGGCCATCAGGCAGGGCGAGCCGTTCTAGACAAGACCGTAGACGCGTCGCATCCAGTTCGCCGTCAGCCGCATGCCCTCCTCGAGACCATAGGAGTTCTTGTGGTCGAGGTCGCGCACTGACTTCGAGATGTCGACGCGCTTGACGAGGGTCGTGAGGATCTCGGAGTCCCTGTGTTCCACCAGGCTTGGCGAGGCGCCACTCACCTTCAGCACGATGTCGGAGAGTTCCTCGATACTGTGCACGTCGACGCCGCCGATGTTGTACGTCTCGCCGGGCTTGAAGTTGTTGGCGATGTTGGCGAGGGTGCGCACAGTGTCGACGAGGTACGTCGACGTGCGGGAATGGCCGCGAAAGACGGACCAGGGGAGCTCGTTGAGAGCGCAGTAGAGGAAGCGGCAATTCACCGAACGGTAGGGACTATAGTACTCGCCGGGTCCGTAGGTGTTGAAAAGGCGCACGACGACGGACTCTGTACCGTACTGCGCGGTGGCGTTACGGATCTGCATCTCGTTGACCCATTTGGTCATGGCGTAGTCGTTGAGCTGCTTGATCTCGTACTCTTCCATGACGGTCTCGACCATCAGGTCCGGCCAGTCACCATAGACCTCGGACGACGAGAAGTGAATGAGCCGAAAACCGTCGGCGATCTGCAGCCGGATCATGTTCTTCGTGCCGACGGCGTTGGTGCGCCAGAGGGACTCGTAGAAGTCCTCACCGTTCCAGCGTCCGAACTCGGCGGCGCAATGGTACACGTAGTCGAAGGGCCCGCAGCGCTCGATGACACGTTCTATCTGCCGAAACTCACCGACGTCGCACCGTGCGTACAGCGGCACTTCCACGTCTGTGCGGAGGCTGAAGCCGACCTCATCGGGTTGATGATGCAGATCGCACGACACCACGTGGTGGCCGCGGCCACGAAGCTCTGCGATGAGACCTGCACCCACGGTACCCATCCCGCCCGTCACTAGAATGCGCATCTCTCCTGCCCCTGCTCTCATGCTTTTCGGCATTGACGCTCCGTCGTTGCTTTCGGGGTGGCGGCTAGACCAGCTCGCCACCGATCTCATCGGCGACGCTCCGGAACGTCAACGCGATGCACGTGTCGAAATCGATCCTCGGCTCGTAGCCGAGCACCCTCCTCGCTGCAGTGATGTCTGCGAACGAATGCTTGACGTCGCCGAGCCGCGGTGGCGCGAACTGTGGGAGGCCGCCGCCGAACACGACCGGGTCGCCGCCCTCGAGAGCCAGTCGCATGAACTGCGGCACGACGCCGCTGTACTGCGAGTTGCGATCCTGTGTCGGTCCGAACACGTTGAAGTAGCGCAGGCACACGTTGTGCATGCCGCAGAGCTTGTTGTAGACGAGGCACATCTTCTCGGCGGCGAGCTTGCTCGTGCCGTAGGGGGAGTCGGGGTCCTGCGGGTGATCCTCGGCGATGGGCAGGGTCTTGAGCTCGCCGAAGATGCCGGCCGACGAGGAGAACACCACTCGGTCGATGCCATTTGCACGCGCGCCGCCTCGAGCACGTTGAGCGTGCCGATCACGTTAACCATGGAGGCGGTCTGCGGTTCGGCGATCGACCGCGCGTTGCCGACGCTGGCGGCCAGGTGCGGGGCGACGCCGCACCCGTCCATGGCGGCCTCGACCGGCTCGTGCCCGAGCTCGTGCAGGCGCCGGACGATGTTGGAGCCGATGAAGCCGGCGCCACCGGTGACCATGACCCTCACTGATCTGTCGTCCCCAAAGAAGCGCTCCCCTGTCGTCCGCTTGGCGCGCTGAGGGTGTTCGTCCCCCTCAACGGCGTCTTCGAGCGAGCCAAGCGCGCGTCTTGCGCGGCACATGGCTCGCCCGTACCGCCTGGAGTCTACCCCACGCGTAGCAGCGATCAAGCACATCGAGGACTGCATAGAAGGAGCATGCCAAGCCGTACCACCGAGAGCCTAAGAGCC
>JADGOB010000269.1 GCA_017883185.1 Acidobacteriota bacterium | reverse complement strand
GCAGGAGAGCATGCTGCGGACAACGATCGCCCCGGGCCCGGCGCCCACCGTGTTCCTCGCCGGCGAGATGGACCTCGACTGCGCCGACACTCTGCGCGAGGCCGTGGCGGAGGCTGCCCGCGGCGCTCAGACCGTCGTCCTCGACTTCGCCGACGTGAAGTTCATCGACTCCTCGGGAACCGGCATCTTCGTGCGGCTCAGCCTCGACATGAAGAGCCAGGGGACGCCCATGGTGGTCCGCAACCTGTCTCCCGCCGTGAAGGGTGTCTTCGACATGCTGCGGGTGCGCGAGCTGGTCGGCGACGAGGTCTTCCCGGACTGAGCCTACGCGCCACGCAGCGGGCCCATCCCCGACAGGGTCACGATCGTCGCGGCGTCGACGCAGTCGCTCACGCTGGCCACGCACGCTTCGCCGCACAGCTGGTCGCCCTCACGAGTGACCATCGTGAGCGCCATCGACGAGCCCTCCGCCAGATGGTCGCGAAACTCGTCGACGTCGGCCGGGGATTCCACGCGCAGACACCAGGCCGCCTGGTACCCCTCGTCCGTGACGACGCAGGCGCTCAGGAAGCCGATGTCGCGATGGTCGTGCTTTATCTTGAGCAATCGCCCCGAACTCACAGTCAGCCGTGCCCCCGTCGTCAGCGCCCTGTGCTGCTAGTGTGCCCCACGACGTCGCTCTCGGACAAGAGCCGATGCACAGCGAGGGGGCGACGGCCGGCAGAGCCGCCGCCCCGCGCCCGGGCACTCAGTGCGGGCTGTCACTGCCGGCGCCGTCCGCGTAGGGGAGCGACCACCGGCGCAAGGCGTGATCGAGCGCCGCCCAGAGGTCGTCCACTCCGACCCGCAGGCCTCGCGACGCCAGCCAGGCCTCAGCCTTTTCCACCGCCAGATGCCACTGCGGCCGCAGATCGGCGAACTGACCACGCAGCAAGCGGACGGCCAGAGCTGTCGCGGTCGTGTCGGCATCCGCGCCCACTGCGTCGTGCAACGCGGTGGCCAAAGCCGAGAGCCGGTCGCCAGGCACGCCGTACAGGACGAACAGCCCATCGTCGAGCGGCCAGCTGCCGTCGGCTCGCTGGTGGCCAACCAGCACGACCAGCGCCGCATCGGCGTGAGCGGAGGGTTCGCCTGTCGAGGCGACCACGAGACTGTCGAGCCCATCGAGACTGAAGGATGGACCTCTACCGGGCGTGAACCCGTGGATGCTTGAGGCGGAGCACTCATCGTAGGCCTCAAGGCAGAGGCCGGGGTGCGGGCTGGGCGAGGCAAGCCCACGCATTCGCTGAGCGCGTCCCTTGCCCATCGAGAGGCCTGCCACAACGCCACTCCCATGCCAGTCGGCGAGGAGTGCAACAGGGATGCGGCGGAGTTCGGCCGGAGGCAGGTCCGACGCAGCCTCTCCCTCGCGCTGCTCTACCGCCACGAAGCTCGTGTACGAACTCATCAGCGTGTAGCGAGTCGCGAGCTCGACGATCGAGTCTCTGACTCGACCCTCGCGACGGTCTCGCTGCTGGGAGCCGCGCGCTGCCGCGCCAGCGCGGCCCTCCTCAAGGTCCCTGATCGCCTCGCGGGCGAAAAGCCTCGGGATGGCGGCATCGGCCGCGGAGTCGGCGAGGTCGGCCGAGGCGGTCATACGCACCTCGCCCTCAGGGCTGGTGGTCGTCAGCGCGATCTCGATTCGTCCGGCGAGGTCATCGCGCGCGATCTGGGCATCGGCGTCGGACGTCGTGCCGCCGTGCCCGGGTACCCGAGCGAACACCGTGAGCGGCGAGCCGGGGTACAGCGGCGGGAGCTGGGCGGGCGCCGAGAGATCCACCTCGAGACCGCCCCAGTCGATGCGCGGCTCCAACAGCCCGGTGGTGGTGAGCCGCGCCACCTGACGCATCAGCGCCGACTCGATGCGCTCGCCCGGGTGCACGAACTCGGCCTGTCCGCGACCCGCCCGCGCCAGGCCGCGCACCAGGTGGTCGCTCGCGCCGCGCCCGACGCCGATGGTGAACACCGTCGTCTCGGGATGACGCCCGGCGAGCGCCAGGCAATCGGCCTCGTTCGCGACCTCGCCGTCCGTCAGCACCAGCAGGCGCCGGGGCAGTTCGCCCGCCGGCGCCTCGAGGATCCGTGTCAGCGGCGTCATGATGTCCGTACCGCCGAGATCCGCGTCCCAGCTCTGGACGGCAGCCCGCGCCCTACTCAGGCTCTCGTCGGCGTAGGCGACGCTGCGATCGAACAGTTGGTCCACCTGCGTTCCGAATCCGATCACGTTGAACCAGTCGCCCTCCTGCAGCGAGCTCAGTGCGAGCAGTAGGGCGGAGCGCGCCTGCTGGATGCTGGACCCCATCATCGAACCTGACCTGTCGATCAGAAAGACCGCCTCGACGGACGCGCGATGGACGTCACGTGGCGGCAGTACGTCAAGCATGAGGATCGAGTCGCCGGCGTCGTCCCGCGCAAGGTACAGCGCGGACTCCCCTGCGTCCTTCATCGTGAACGTTACGACCAAGTCCTGGTCGAGCTGGACGTCCGGACCGCTCAGCTCCACCGTCGCATTCTTGCCGCGGGTGCTCACACGCACGGGGTGAGACGGGCACTCGACGCTCGTCACCGTACTCGCCCCCTTGAACGACACCGAAAGCGCGAGGCCGTACGGCACGCCACCCGGCACCGTCGGCGGGTTCAGGTGGTCGAACTCCGACGGGTCCATCTGGCGCAGCTGTTCCGCGGGGATGTAGCGAGGCGACACGGTGGTCGGGATCTTGAGGCGCACCTGGTCGCCGAGGCGTTCCAGCTTCGCCACATACTTGACGGTGACGACGGCCTGCTGACCGGGCAGGAGGTTGCCGATGCTCGCGGTGAAGAGGTTGGGACGATCCTGGTCGAGTAGATACGCGCCGTCGCCCTCGGCCATGGCGCGGTCGTACTCGTCGAACGCCTTGTCCTTCTCCATGACCTCGCCGACGACGCGCTTGTCTCCGATGAGCGCCTCGAAGCCGAACACCGCCGCCTGCTCCTCGAGCGGGAAGCTGTACACGGCCTCCACCGCCATCTTCTCGAGGTTGACGTATCGCTGCGACACGGTCACGGCCGACGCCACGCCCTGGGCGACGACATCGATGCGCACGCCGGTCAGCGGTACTCTCTCCGCCGGCAACGGCGTCATCTGACCGGAGATCGACGCGACCAGCCCTCCCCGACCCCGGTCCACAGGCATGACGGTCATCGCTCCTCCTCTTCTTCTGGCTCGCTCGGGTCGCTCTGATGAGTCCCCGGCCCCAAGGACGCTGCGGGCGCCGGCTCAGCTCCGGCGCCTCGATGCTTGCTCATAATGGCGCTCACCGCGGACGCAAGATCGGCGATGAGCTCGGGGGTCAGCGAGACGGCCTGGGCCACCTCCACTGTCACATTGTCGTCGATGCGGACGCGCAGGACGGGCGCCAGCTCCGGCGCACCCAGCCTGGGCAGCTCTGCTTCAGACGACTGGGCCAGTCTCGCGAGCCCGCCGCCTGCCATCTCGCCCAGCGGCACGCCGTGCCGCTGTAGATCTCGAACCCGCCGGATCTGGTCCACGTGACGCTGGTCATAGTGTCGACCGCGGCCCTTGCCGAGCGGCGCGTCGATGAGCCGGCGCTGCACGTAGAAGTGCACGGTGCGCCGGCTCACCCCCGTGAGCTCTGACAGTTCGCCGATGGAGTAGCGTTGAGGCTCAGTGGGCACGCGCGACCACCTCCAGGTCGCACTTCCTGACTCGGCGCATGCCGCTTTGGCGGTCGAACTTCACGGCCGCATGCTCAACGCCACGGTGCGCTCGGACCACTCCCCTGCCGTAGGCTGAATGCGCCACCCGATCGCCGACGCGGACGCCCGACCGCCGTATCCCCCACCGTTCGCCATCAGTCCACCTCCACGGAACTTGGCGATGTTGTACCCTAAGTGACAGTTAATGTAACACCATACTGTCGTATTACAAGGGGGCGTACCTCTTTCGCGTCGCCACCACGGACAACCTCCGCCTTCTATGAGCGCGAGACTGCCGGCATAGGTGACGCCTGACCGTCGACGGCGGTCACGTCCCGTTGATCGGCGCCAGGTCCGCCTGCCAGACGTTGAGCTCCGCGAAGATGGGCCGCGCCTCCTCGAGGCCCGTGGAATCGATGACATCGAAGACGCTCGAGTGACATCCAGCCCGACCGCGCGGGCCCAGGTAGTAGGGGCCCGAGCCGCGTGGCGCGTCCTCAAGAAGCCCGGCCGCCAGATCGGCTTGGCCACCGCGGTCGAGCAAGTAAGCCG
>JADGOB010000268.1 GCA_017883185.1 Acidobacteriota bacterium | reverse complement strand
GGCGTCCGGTCGCGCAGAACCTTCAGCTCGCGGTGAGGCGTTTCCCGAGGTCCAGGGAAGAAACAAGACGATGAGTGCGGATACCAGAACTCGACGAACGCGCTCGACGGCGGGCCGTGGCGCGACGGCTATTCAGTTGGGCCGTCCGATACCCCCGTCTCGGCACTTGGATAGTACGAACGGGACACCCGATGTCCAGTACCCCGGGCGGTTTGCGGTGCCCGGAAGCGCCGCGGTCATCGTCCGTTGTCTGACTTCTCCGCCGCAGAGCCCACCGCACCGCACAGGACTCCCGACAGGATTCGGAGAGAAACCCGACGTCGAATTCGGGCCGGCGCGGGATACCTGGCTCGTCGGGTGCAGGTCGCCCTGAGGCCACGGCGGCGCCGGATTCGGAGAGGCCGGGGCGGCGAACCGTCCCGGCCTCCCGGCTGTCCGGCGCGGCCCCTCACGGGGTCCGCACCGTCATGACGACGAACTTAGAGCCATCGCGCCTGGCGAGCCGAGGACCAGCTCACGCCGGGCGTCGGATCCCCGCCAAAGCGGGCGCGAACGGAGATGAACTTCGACGTGGAGGACCGCCACCAGAAGTAGACGTTCCCCGAGGCATCGGCCAAGCGGCTCGTGAGCCGTGTGAACGCGCCCCATGTGCCGTTGGCGTTCTTGGTGGCAACCCAGATCTGAACAATGCTGCCAGCCTGGGTGGAGCCCCCAGCGAAGCGCCAGGTGACGTACTTGCCCCGCGCCACCACCTTGGTGCTGGAGCTGAAGGGCCCGACCTTTGTCGCCCCGAGGGCGGTCGCCGTTGTCGTCGGGGCGGGTCCCGCGACCTTCTGGAAGACGAGGCGCCCTTCGATCGCTGGCGACACGGTGCCCTTCGCGGTGACGTAGTCGATGACCGCGTCCCGGACGTAGTACTGCGTGTCGTTGAGGATCTTGTTGAGCGGCCAGAGGCTCACGCCGTTGTCGTTGAAGTTGCACGACCCGGCGGCGAGGTAGTTGACGGTCGAGACCCGGTAGAACTTCGCGGCGTCGTTGAAGTTGACGGCCGTGCCGTTGATCGTCAACGAGGCGACATAGCTCCTGGTCGGGTCATAGGCCCCCGGCGAGACATCGTTGTAGGTGATCTTGCCGACCGAGTTCGTGTCGAGCATGCAGGTGGTGTAGTAGGAGTACCCGCCGTAGCCGGGCACGTTCTTGTAGTAGTAATAGTTGCGGTAGCCGCGCTCGAGGACCTTCTTGAGCTGCGGGCCGTTCATGCTCAGGACCACGAGCGAGTTCTCGTAGGGCATGAGCGAGAACATGTCGGACACCTTGAGGGTGACCGGCGCGTCGGTCGTCGCGGTCGGCGCCACGGCCTTGTTGGTCATCGCGCCGGAGATGTGGATGTCGACCGAGATGTCGTGCTTGGCCAGCTCGAAGACCGCGGCGTCCGCCTGCAGGTTCGCGGCGTTCGTCTCGGTCGTGAATGCCTGGAGCGCGTCGATCGGGGCCGTGGTCTTGCCGAGGACGGTGTCGTTGTACGAGTTCAGCTGCGTGACGTAGGGATCGACGATCGCCTTGATCTCCGGGTCCTCGGGCGTCGTCATCGTGACGCTGAGGTACTGCCCGGCCCGGCTGACGACCTCGTAGCCGCCGCCCTTCTTCGCGCGCACGCCCAGGACGACCTCGCCGAGCGTGTTGTTGTACCGGTATGCCTGGTTGATGATCACCGGCGTGTTGCCCGGGCCGGCGACGATCGTGGGCAGGAACTTGTAGGGAGCTTCAGGGGCGGCCGGGTTGGTGTGGCTGTGGCTCCCGATGATCGCGTCGACGCCGGGGACGTCGGCGGCGAAGTTCGTGTCGACGTTGTTGTCGACCTCGACGCTCTTCGGGTTCGTTGTGAACCCGATGTGGGTCAGGGCGATGACCACGTCATCCTTGGCCTTGAGCGTCGGAGCGATGGTCTTGCCGGTGGTGATGGGGTTCGAGAACGTCAGCCCCGGGATGTTGCTCGGCAGCTCGTAGTTCGGGACGCGGTGGTTCGTGATCCCCAGGATCGCGACCTTGATCCCGCCCAGCGTCGTCTCCAGGTAGGGCTTCACGCCGGCGCCCCCGTTCGCGGCGGCGAGTCCGTACGTCCCCGAATCGGCAACGTTGGCGCCGAGGATCGGGAAGGCCGCCTGGCCCAGGACGCCCTTGAAGATGGGGCTCCCGAAGTTGAACTCGTGGTTGCCAAGGGTCATCGCGGTGTACTTCAGCGCGTTCATGACGGCGATCATGGGATTGGTCGTGAGCGCGGCCGGAAGCGTCGTCCCGTCGCTCGCCTTCCCGCTGAACGACGACTTGAAGTAGTACATCATCGCGTCGCCCTGGATCTGGTCGCCCCCGTCCAGGAGGATCGTCCGGGTCGGATTGTGCAGGCGCTCCTGCTTGATGAGCGTCGCCAGCTGGGTCATCCCGACGAAGGCGCCCTTGGCGAGGTTGCCGTGGGAGTCGTTGTTGTGGAGGATCGTGATCGGGAGGATCGAGCCGCTGTCGGGCGTGTCGGATCCGTCGCGGACGATCCGGCCATCGAGCTTCCCATCGCCGCTCGGCCCCTTGTACGCCGTGGCGGGGGTGCCGTACTTCGCCGCAACGTAGGAGTCAACTGCATTGAGCATGTCGCCCCAGTAGGTGACGTGCGTCATGTACTTGAAGCCGCCGTAGCCGTCGCCGCCGGCCGGGGCCAGGAACTCGTTCGTGCCGACCTTGTACGTCTTCTTGAGGTCGATCGGGTCGCAGGCCTTCGTCGTCCTGTTGACGATGCAGGAGTCGAACGCGCCCCAGGCGTAGGGCTGCGGGCCCGGGTTCGTGTCGCGGTACGCGTAGTACGAGAACTTGAGCCCGGCCGGCTGGATGACGCCGTTCGACACGAGGGGTGCCTGGTTGAGCACCTCGAGAATCTGCGCGCCGGTCATCTCACCGACCACGGTCGCATTGCCGAAGGGCAGGATCGTGAACATGTTCCCGTAGGTCAGCAGCGCCGGCGCGTGGGTGCCGTCGGCGCAGCCGGTGTTGGTCCACGCCGTGCCGCTGTAGCACCAGTCGGTCCGGATGCCGCCCGCGTTGTTCAGGAACACGTCCACGTCGTTGGCGGCCGTGGCATCCGTGTTGAGGTAGTTGTAGATGGCATCGTCGACGAACGTGCCCATCATGTTGTCGACGGTGCCGCCCAGGCGGGGCAGGTCGACCGCGCTGTAGCCGATCGGCTTGTTGATCAGCGCCTGGTACGCGGCATCGGAGGCGAAGCCCGCGACCAGCGTGTCGACCGCCGGATCCTTGTCACCGGTCGTGAAGCCCGTCGTCCTCGACCAGGCGACGGAAACCGCCCCGGCCGTGCTGATCGTGACGTCCGCCCGGCCGACCGTGCGGCCGTTGTAGTACGCCTGCACGACGGCAGTCGAGCCCACCATCGTCGCGGCGGTCAGGTTCGAGTGGCTGTGGCCGCCGATGATGAGGTTGGCCGGCTTGCCGGCGGTGTTCAGCTTTGCGGCGAGGGTCTGGTCGCCGTAGACGGGGATGCCGTATCCGTACCCGCCGTCGGCGTAGCCGAGGTGGCTCAGCACCACGATCGCGTCGGCACCCGCCGACTTCATCGCGTCGTAGTAGTGCAGGATCGAGTCCGCGGGATCCTTGAAGCAGGTACCGGCGGTGGCCGAGGCGATCGTGATCGTCGGCGTCTCCTGGGTCGTGACGCCGATGAAGGCGACCTTCACCGTGTTCGGAGCCGTCCCGACCTCTTTGATCACGTAGGGCGCCGACACGAAGGAAGGCTTGACCCAGCCCGCGGTCGCGCAGTCCGCGGTGTTCTTGACCACGATGTTGGCCGACACGTGGGGGAACGTCGACTGCGTCACGCGATCGCCGAGGACCGTCTGGCCCCAGTCGAACTCGTGGTTCCCGAAGGTCGCCACGTCGTAGCCCATCGCGTTGAATGCTGCGATCGTGGGCTTGCCCTGCTGGAGGTTCGAGAGCAGGGAACCCTGCATCTCGTCGCCGGCGTCGACGAGCAGCGTGTTCGCAGCGCCGACGGCCGTCCGGACGTCGTTGACGACCTTGGCCACGCGCGCGATCCCCGGGTTGCTGCCCGACGCTTCGAGCTGGCCGTGGAAGTCGTTGGTGTGGAGGATCGTGAACGTGACCGCTGTCGCCGGCGGGGCCGCGCTGGCAGCGGCGGGCAGCAGGGACACGAGCATTGCGACCGCCATGAACGGGGCGGCAAAGCGGAAACGACGACTCCGCACGGGGGCACCTCCGGCAGCATGCGACGCACGAACGTGCGCCGA
>JADGOB010000100.1 GCA_017883185.1 Acidobacteriota bacterium | reverse complement strand
CCCCTTTTTTGCTCGTAATGTGAATCACCGTTCACTATTGTCGGGAGCAGACACCATGAACAGCAGATCTCGGCGCTTCGTTCTCGCGGTCGCCGTGGTGCTGGCGCTCGGCTTGTCGTCGAGCACGGCCAGCGCCCACTGCGACACGCTCAACGGTCCGGTCGTCGCAGCCGCGCGCCTCGCCCTCCAGAAGGGCGACGTCACACCTGTCCTGAGGTGGGTGAAGGCCGCAGACGAGGCGGAGATCCGTCACGCCTTCGAGCAGACCCTCGCCGTGCGCACGGCGGGCGCGCGGGCCAAGGAGTTGGCGGACCGCTACTTCTTCGAGACGCTGGTTCGCGTCCATCGGCAGGGCGAGGGCGCACCGTACACGGGACTGAAGCCGGGGACCGACCTCGATCCGGCCGTAGAAAGCGCTGACACGGCGATCGAAGACGGCTCGGTCGATCACGTGATCCAGCTCGTGACCGGTGACATCGCCGCCGGGATTCGTCGCCGCTTCACGCGCGTCGTCGAGGCGCGCAAGCGCGCGGATCAAAGCGTCGAAGCCGGCCGGGAATTCGTGGAGGCGTACGTGGAGTATGTGCACGACATCGAGAACCTCCACCTGATCGCCACCGGAACGGCCCCGGGCCACACAGAGGTCGAGCATGCGACCGCGGCCGGCGCGCACAGCCACAAGTAGCGTCGGCCGGGAGGAGGAGACATGAAACTCGTCGTCACGCTCCTGTGTGGGATCACCGCTCTGCTGCCGGCGGGCCAGGCATCGGCCTGCCAGGACGTGGCTCCGGCTCGGCCCGCCGCGCCCGTTCACCTGCGCCTCGATGAAGCGGTGGTCGCGGCGCTGGCGAATGCGCCCGCCCTCGCCGCAGCCGCCGCCCAGGAGCAGGCGGCCCGATGGAAGGAACGGGCGATCGCCCGCAGCCGCTGGGGCCAGGTGGACGGCGTCGCGCTCTACTCGCGCTACCAGGACGACCAACTCCTCCGCCCGATGGCCATCCAGCTGTTCGGGCCGCGGGGCTTTGCCGCGCTGCCCTGGGATCGCGATCAGTTTCACTATGGTCTGACCTTCCAGGTACCGCTCTATCTTGGCGGACGGCTCTCGGCCGCCGTGGACGTCGCCCGGCTCCAGGCGGATCAGGCAGCGCTGCTCCTCGAAGGCTCTCGATGGGAGATGCGGGCGAACGTCACCTCTCTCTACACGGCCGCCCAGGCCCTCGAGGCCGTCATGCGCGCGCTCGACCAGAACCTCGCTGCGCTCGACGCCACCAGACTCAAGGTGGTCCTGATGGTCGACCAGGGCAGGCGCCCGGGTCTCGATCTGCTGAAGCTGGATGACGAGATTGAGGACGCGCGAGCCCGTCGCGCGGGGCTGGCAGCCGACAACGCCCGAGTCCGCAGCCTGCTGCTCGCTCTGGCCGGCCGTGACCCGTGGCTCACGCTCGAGGTCGATTCCCTGCCGTCCGGCGAGCCACACCTCACCCTCGGCCACACCGACCTGGCCGGCCTTGTGCGGGAGAGCTCGCCGATCCGCCGTGCGGAAACCGCCACCGCGCAGGCCGGGGCCGGTGTCAAGGTGGCGGGCGCGGCGATGCATCCGACGGTGAGTGCACGCGCCAACGTCATGCAGAACTACGGCCTGTCGCTGGGCGACCAGCTCGGGACCTGGGACATCTCGGTGGCGCTCACCGTTCCGCTGTTCAACGGGGGCGCCCGATCCGCAGAGCTCGCGAGCGCTCGAGAGGCCGAGCGCGCGGCCAGCCAGGCGGCGTTGAAGGTTCGTCTCGACCGCGAGGCGCAGCTGGTCGATGCCCTCGCGCGCTTTGAGGCGAGCCGCCAGGCCGTCGTCGCCGCCCGCGCGCGGATTGCGTCAGCCGCCGAAGCGGCGCGCATCGAGCAGATCAGATACGACACCGGCGCGGGTACCGTCGAAGACCTGTTGCGGGCCCGTGCCCGCGAATTGGCGGCGGCGAGCGCCATGGCGCAGGCGCAGGGCGACCAGTTCGCCACCGCCGCCCGGATTAACGCGGTTGTGGAAAAGGAGGTGGTGCAATGAAGGCGACGCGCATCGGTGGAGCAGTCTTGTCCGTGCTCGTCATCGCGGGCCTCGTCGCAGTGCGGGCGCAGCGGGCGCAGGAGAAGGCGCACGCGCCGACGCTCGCACCCGCGCCCGTGGCCGTGGCTGTCGCTCGTGTGCGGACCGGCCAGTTGCAGGAGGCCCGTCGTTTCCTGGGCGAGGTGGCCGCGATCGACGAGTCGCCGCTCGCCGCCCGAATCGTGGCGCAGGTCGTGCGCGTCACCGTGCGCGAAGGTGATCGCGTACGTCGAGGCCAGGTCATGGTCGAGCTGGACTCTCGTGAGCTGGAAGACGCGGTCGCCGCTGCGGAAGCGGGCGTCGCCGCGGCACACGAAGGCGTCGCCGCTGCCGAGCAGGGATACGCGACCGAGCGCGACGCCACGGCCCGCGACCAGGTGCTTCTGAACGCGCGCGCCATTGCGCGCGAGCAGTGGGAGCGTTCCCAGGCCAGCCTGGCCACGTCCCGGGCACGGTTGGAGGCGGCTCGAGCGCAGCTCACAACCGGGAGCCGTGGGCTCGACTCGGCGCGGACGCGACGCGGCTATGCCGTCATCCAGGCGCCGTTCGACGCCGTGGTGTCGGCCCGGCACGTCAGTCCGGGCGATCTTGCCGCGCCCGGCAAGGCGCTCATCACGGTGGTCGGCACGGGCGGGCTCAGCGTGCGCGTGAAGGTTCCGGCTGAGAGTGTCGCAGCGATCGCGGTCGGAGCGACGATCCGCGTCGAGACGGCCGGCGGGTGGCAGCCGGTCCACGTGTCGCGCGTTTTTCCGGCGATGGACGCGTCGCGCCTGGCGACGTTCGAAGCCGACCTCCCCGGATCGAACCTGGTGCCGGGATCGACGGTCTCGGTGGAGGTGCCCCTTTCCGCGGTGGCCGGCCTGCTCGTTCCGGCCGACGCGGTTCTCGAGAGCGAGAAGGCCCAGGTTGTCTTCGTCATCGCTGGGGGAAAGGCCCGCATGGTGGCGGTTCGCCGAGTGGCTCACGACGAGGGCGGCGATGCGGTGGTGACGGGTGCGTTGCACGAGGGCGACCTGGTGGTCGTCGGCCGCCCTTCGCGGCTCATGATGCTGACCGACGGCGCGGCGGTGCAGATCGGGGAATAGGCCCCGATCGCTGAATTCGACTCCGAGAGGCTTCCCATGTCACTGGTCGCCCGCTACATCAATCGTCCGCACCTGCTGACGTCCCTCGTGCTCCTGGCCGCCGTCGTCGGGCTGGTCGGCTATTGGCAGATGCCGGTCAACCTGTTTCCCGACTCCGAGCGGCCACAGATCGCCGTTGTCACTGTCGTGCCGGGGGCGTCGGCCGAGGATGTGGAAGCCGAGGTCAGCCGGCTTATCGAGAAGGAACTGTCCACGATCGAGCAGGTGCGCCGGGTCACGTCGGTGAGCAAGGACGAAGCCTCGACCGTCACAGCCGAGTTCGAGTATGCCAAGGGGCTCGACTCAGCAGCCACGGACGTCGGCAACGCGCTGCAGAAGGTCAAGGCGGCGTTGCCCGAGACGGCGCGCGCGCCGGTGCTCTTCAAGCTGTCGTCGGCCACGCCGGCTGTTGTCACGCTGGCGCTGCGCCCGAAAGCGGGCTCGCCCCTCGACCTGGCGATGGTGCGGGAGCTCGCCGACAACGCGATCAAGGAGCGGCTGTTGCAGCTACCGGAGGTGGCGAACGCGGAGGTCTTCGGTGCCCACAACCCGATCATCCGGGTGGCGCTTGATCGCGATCGACTCGAGCGCTACCGCCTGACCCCGCTGGATGTGCGCCAAGCACTCGTCGCCTTCAACGCCAACCAGCCGCTCGGCCTCCTCACGGCGTCCGACAGCCAGTTCCTGCTCAAGCGCTCCGGCCAGCTCCGGAGCACGCAGGAAGTCGGGCTGATTCCGATTGGCCAGCGCCCGGGCGGGACCATTCATCTCGGCGATGTGGCGGACATCCGAGTCGGCACTCAGGACGCGCAGAGCGCCTACCACGCCAACGGTCAGCCGGCCATCGCGATCAACCTGCAGCGGAGTCCGGCGGGCAACGCCCTGCGCACGATCGGGGACGTGGCCGGCCTGCTGCCCGAGCTCGAGCGATCGTATCCCGGGATCGAGTTCTCGATCCCGGACAGCCAAAGCGAGCTGATCCAGCGGGCGGTCGGCAACATGCTCGACGCGCTGCGGGACGCGGTCATCATGACAGTCCTCGTGATCTTCCTGTTTCTGGCGGACTGGCGGGGCATGACGCTCGCGGCGGTCTCGATCCCGTTCACTTACCTTCTCACGTTCGCGGGCATGTGGCTCGGAGGCTACGAGTTCAACATGGTCACGCTCACCGCCATCATCGTGGCCGTCGGCATGCTCCTCGACGATGCCATTGTCGTGCTCGAGAACATCGAGCGGCACTACCATGAGGCCGGGCGTGACGCGAAGGACGCCGTGGTGGGCGGGACCGAAGAGGTGATGGTCGCGATCTTCTCCGGGACGTACGCCACCGTCATGGTGCTCCTCCCCATTATCTTCATCGGCGGCTACGTGCAAACGGTCATGCGGCCGCTGGCCGTCACGCTTTCGATCGCGCTCGTGGCCTCCTACGTCGTCTCGGTGACGGTGATTCCACTGCTTGCGCCGGTCCTGCTGCGGCGCCGCGCCGGTGCGGCGCGGAACCGGTTCGAGCGGGTGGTGTCGCTCTTCGACGAGCGCGTCATCAGCCCGATCCGCGATTTCTATGTCCGACTCACCGCCGTCGCGCTTCGTCACCGTGGGCTAGTCATTGTCGCCGGCCTCGTCCTGTTCGCCGTCTCAGCGCGCCAGATGCCCCTCATCGGCCGCGATTTGATGCCGCCGATGGACTCGGGGATCATCAAGGTCGTGTTCGAGGCCGACTCGAATAGCTCGCTCGCCGCGGCAGAGCGAACGCTGTCCCGTCTCGAACAGGTCATCCGCGGGCGACCTGAGGTCACCTCGGTGTCGTCGGTGATTGGCTCGGAGCCCGCGGTGATCTCGTTCGGGGGAGGCCGGCTGCCACAGCAGGGCGTGCTCACCGTGCATCTGGTGGACCGGTTCCACCGCAAGGCGTCGATCTGGGAGGTCGAAGACGAACTGCGCGCGAAGATGCAAGGGATCCCGGGCCTCGAGGCGGTGGACGTCTACGATTTCGGCGCCACGCCGCTCTCGACAATTCGGGCCCCTGTCGATGTGATGATCTCCGGGCCGGACATGGGGACGCTCGATCGGCTCGGGGCCGAGGTGGAGCGCCGTTTGCGCGCCCGCGTCCGGGGACTCACCTCGGTCAGCCGCTCGTGGCGTCTCGACAGCCGTGAGACGCGGTTCTCGGCCGATCCGGAGAAGCTGGCACTCTACGGGCTGTCGCCCGCGGTGCTGAGCGCGCAGTTGCAGGGCGCGCTCCGCGGCGTTCCGGGCTCGACCTATCGCGTCGCGAACGAGGACGGGCTCCCTATCTGGGTGCAGCTGGCGTCGGGCGACCGCCAAAGTACGGACCAGCTGGAGAGCTACCCCGTGAACACGTCACGTGGGACTGTTCCGCTCAGCGCGTTAGGAGTCTTCGCGCGCCAGCCGGCCGCCGCGCTGATCACCCGACAGGGCCTCGAGCGCACCATTGATGTCCAGGCGTACCGCGGCAGGCGTCCCATCTCGCACCTGCAGGAAGACGTAGAGGCGGCACTGGATGGCCTCGTGCTGCCGCCCGGCTATCGTCTCGGCCACGAAGGGGAGATCAAGCAGATGGACGAGTCGTTCCAGCGCCTGGCCATGGCCCTCGCGCTGGGGCTCGTGCTGCTGTACTTCTCGCTGGTGCCCGCTTTCAAGTCATGGTTGCACCCGCTCACGATCATGTCGGCGATCCCGCTGGCGCTCATCGGGGCGGCGTGGAGCATGCTCGCGGCCGGGAAGCACAGCTGCATGCCGGCCTTCATGGGCCTCATCCTGTTGGCGGGAATCGTCGTCAAGAACTCGATCCTGCTCATCGACTTCATCGCCGTCGCCCGCGAGCGGGGTGACTCCACCTTCGACGCCCTCGTCGGCGCGGTGCGCGTCCGCACGCGGCCGATCCTGATGACGGCCGTCGGCACGTCGGTCGGCATGATCCCAATCGCCGCCGAGTGGGCCATCGGGCTCGAACGGCTCTCCCCACTCGCGATCATCGCCATCGGCGGGTTGATGGTCTCGACGTTTCTGACCATGGTCTACGTGCCTGTGGTGTACTCGCTCTTCGAGGACGGGGAGGCAGCGGTGCGCCGGCTGCTCGAGCACAAGGCCGCGGCGGTGGAGGAGAGCGTATAGCTCATCGGAATCGGACGATGACGCCGATCAGAGGTTCGGGATTTCTGGTAGGGGCAGGGAATTGTAGCCGCAACTCGGGGCATCGAGGATCCACGTGCCCGCCCCGACGGGACTTCTGCGCGGCGCGCGAGTATGATCACCGTCGGCCAGGCCGTCGCTGACCCGGCCCGGACCTTCAGGCGCTGCTCCTGGCAGCGGCGCCGGGAGATTGGCTCCGCCCATCGCGAGTTTGGCCGGGTTCCTACACGGAGGATCGAATGAGAAGAACCGTCACGCGCCTTCCACTCCTGATTGCGTTCCTGGGGATGGTGCTCGCCGCCTCCAGTGTGCCGACGATCCATGCGCAGGGGCAGGTCACCTCGCCGGAGAAGTTCTTCGGGTTCCGGATGGGGGCCGATCGCAAGATCGCCCGCTGGGACAAGCTCGTCGAGTACTACCAGCTGCTAGAGAAGCAAGGCGCAGGCAAGCTGAAGGTCGTCACCATGGGGCCGACCGAGATGGGCAACCCGTTCCTGCTGCTCATCATCACCTCCCCGGCCAACCACAAGAACCTCGAGCAGCTCCGCCAGAACAACCTGAAGCTGAGCGATCCGCGCGGCATTCCCGAGGCCGAGATCAAGACGCTCGCGGCGGCGAGCAAGCCCTTCGTCTGCATGACCATGAGCATGCACGCCACGGAGATTGGCGGTGCGCAGATGTCCCCCGAGCTGGTCTACGACCTGCTGACCCGCCAGGACGCGGAGGCCCAGCGAATCCTCGACAACGTTGTTTTCCTCCTGGTTCCGTCCTTCAATCCCGATGGCCAGATCATGGTGACCGACTGGTACAACAAGTACCTGGGCACGGAGTACGAAGGGTCCAATCCGCCGTGGCTCTATAACAAGTACATCGGCCACGACAACAACCGCGACGCCCTGACGATGAACATGAAGGAGTCGCAGTACGTCGGCAGGCTGCTGTTCACGGAGTGGAAGCCGGCCGCGTACTTCGATTTCCATCATATGGGCGGCTACGGCGCGCGCATCTTCTTTCCGCCCTACGCGGAGCCGGTGCGTCCTCTCGCCGACCCGCTCGTCTGGCGCGAGGCGGCCTGGTACGGCGGCGAGATGGCGAACAAGGCGGAGGAGGCCGGCCTGTCCGGCGTGATGAACAACGGGCAGTACTCGGGGTGGGGCCATTTCGGCTTCCACTGGATCACGCCCTTCCACAACATCGCGGGAATGCTGACCGAATCGGCGAGCGCGCGGCTGGCCACGCCGCTCTACATTGATCCGAGTCAGCTGACTGGCGCCGCGCGCAACCTGCAGCGTCCGACAGAGGAGCAGATGAACTTCCCGAACCCCTGGCCCGGCGGATGGTGGACCCTCCGGGGGATCGTCGACCGGCAGAAGGTCGGCGCCTGGGGGCTGCTCGACTGCGTCGCGCGCAACGCCGAGACGATCGTCTGGGACACGTACCTGAAGGCGAGTCGTCAGACCGATCGGGGCGCAAAGGGCAGGCCGGCGGCGTATGCCATCTCCGCCACCCAGCACGACCCGCTCACGCGCACCAAGCTGATCAACGCGCTGCTGGCCCAGGGGATCGAGGTGATGCAGTCGGCCAGGGGGTTCACGACGTCCGACGGCGCGATCTACCCGCCGGGTTCGTTCTACGTGACGCTGGCGCAGCCGAAGATGGGCCTCATCCGCTACCTGCTCGGCGAGACGCACTACCCGGACAACGAATGGACCCGGCAGGCGGACGGCACGCCGATCCGTCCGTACGACATGGCGCAGGACGTACTCTCCGACTTCATGGGCATCAAGGTCGATCCGCTCGACGAAGCGGTCAAGGGCGACTTCGCGAGGGTGACCGCGCCGATCGTCCCGGCCGGCAAGGTGGCGAAGGGCCTGGCCGGGTACGTGATCGACGGCCGGTCGAACGACGCGTTCAAGGCGATGAACCTGCTCTTTGACAAGAACGTGCCGGTCAGGCGCGTCGATGCGACGGGCGACGGCGTGCGCGCCGGCGACTTCGTCGTGCCGGCCTCGGCGCCGGAGGGGGTGCTCGCCGAGATCGCGAAGACGATCGGTACGGACTTCAACCCGTTGAAAGCGGAACCCAAGCCGGCCCACGATCTGAAGCGGATGCGGATCGGCATGTACCAGCGTTATCGCGGCGGAAACATGGACGAGGGCTGGACCCGCTGGGTCTTCGAACAGTTCGCGTTCCAGTTCAAGAACGTCTACGACGCCGAGATCAAGAAGGGGAATCTCAACCTCAGCTACGACGTGTTCATCTTCGCCGACGACTCGACGGGCACGATCACGGGCGAGCCGACGGCGCGGCGCGGCGGCGGCGGCGAATTCGGCGCCCGCCGCTTCGACGGGGTGCCCGACACGACACCGCCCGAGTACCGAAGCGGCATCGGTAACGATGGCGTCAACGCGATCAAGGACTTCGTGCAGAAGGGCGGGACCCTGGTGACGCTGGGCGGGGCAACGGACTTTGCCATCACGAAGCTCGGACTGCCCGTGCGCAACGTCGTCGATGGGCTCAGCGCCAAGGAGTTCTTCTGCCCGGGCTCGACCCTGCGCGTGAAGATCGACAACGGGCACCCCCTGGCCTACGGCATGCCGTCTGAAGGTCTGGTGCTCTTCCATTACAGCGCCGCCTTCGACGTCGTCGCGACGGAGTTCAATGACCGCAACGACATCGTCGTCCGCTACGCCGACCGCAACGTGGAGCGGAGTGGGTGGCTGAACGGCGAGAAGTACATCGCCGGCAAGACGGCGATGGCGTCGATCGGCTATGGGCTGGGAAAGGTCGTCCTGATCGGGTTCCGGACGCAGAACCGCGCCCAGACCCTCGGCACCTACAAGTTCCTGTTCAACGCGCTCGTGACCCCGCCAGCAAAGGCCGCGTCGCGCGCGGGCAGCTGAGGGCCGGTAAAGGCGGCTTCCGGCTGGCGCAGGCGGCGGCCTGTGCCGGCCGGTTCACTGTGGCCTGGGCAATCAGAAGGCCGAGCTGATCGGAGAGCGTGGGTCCGGATGACTCACGCAGCGCGAGGGTGATCGCTACCGCGGACCATCCCCGAGGCTGGCCGGCGCCGCCGGCGATCGACAGGATTCGTCGCGGCGGAGGTGGCGCTCGCGCTCGTCCTCCTGTCGGGCGCCGGTCTGCTGATTCGCAGCCTGCATGCCCTCGTCACCGACGAAACCGGATTCGACTCGCGTCACGTCCTGACCTTCAGTCTCACGTCTGGCTTGTTGCGACGACCACAGGACGTCGCCGAGCGCCAGGCCATGGATCTTCGCCGGGACGCGTCGACGCGCCGGATCCTGGACGAGATCCAGACGCTTCCCGGCGTCGAGGCCGCCGCCGTTGCCTTTCCGCTGCCGTTCGGACGCGGGTTCTCGGGCGATCGCTTCGAGGTGGAGGGGCGGCCGATTCCCCCCGGCGCCTCGTCCCCGGAGGCGCTGGTGCGACAGGTGAGCCCCGGCTACGGCCGGGCGCTCGGCATGCGTCTCGTGCGCGGACGCTGGTTCACCGCCACGGATGATGAGTTCGTCGGGGTCGTGAACGAGACGATGGCGCGCGGGTGGTGGCGTGGGGAGGACGCGGTGGGGAAGCGTCTCCGCCTGGGCACGTCTGCGGACCCGTCGCCTTGGTACACCGTCCTCGCCGTGGCTGTTCGGGGTTTCGCCCACCGACCCGCTCACCTTCGCGAGCGTTGCCGCACTGCTCGCGTTCGTCGCCCTGGCGGCGTGCGTGGTCCCGGCCTGGCACGCCACCCGAGTCAACCCAGTCGTCGCGCTGCGCTGCGAGTAGCCCCCGCGCGGCTGAATCTCTTCCCGCAGCGGTTCGACTCGAGCCGGGTTCAGAGGCATACTCATCGGGTGAGCGTTTCCAGCACGCACGACAAGGCTCTGCGCATCAACATCGACGCCGCGCGCTACGGGACCTTCGCGGAGATCGGCGCCGGCCAGGAGGTGGCGCGCTGGTTCTTCCACGTGGGCGGGGCCGCCGGGACGGTGGCCAAGACCATGTCCGCGTACGACATGACCGTCTCCGATGCTGTGTACGGCCCGATCAAGCGCTACGTGAGCCGGCAGCGCCTGCAGTCCATGCTCGATCACGAGTGGGACCTGCTCCTGGAGCGGCTGGACGCGACGCGCGGCGCGTCCACGCAGTTCTTCGTCTTCGCCGACACCGTCGCGGCGAAGAGCTTCTCGCGAAACGAGGAAGGCCACGGCTGGCTGGGGATCCGCTTCCAGGCCGCGCCGCGCGCCGCCGCCTCGGAGATCATCCTCCACGCGCGCATGTGGGACCTGGAGAACGCCCGACAGCAGGCGGCGCTCGGCGTCCTCGGCGTGAACCTCCTCCACGCCGCGTTCTACGACCACGAATGCCCCGAGGCGCTCATCGGCTCGCTGATGGACGGCCTCACCCGGGACCGCATGGAAGTGGACATGATCAAGCTCGCCGGGCCGGCCTTCGAGGGCGTCGACAACCGGCTCATGAGCCTGCAGCTCGTGGAGCAGCGCCTCACGCACGCGGTCCTCTTCTCACCCAACGGGGAAGTGCTGGAGCCGGCCGAACTGCTCTACCACGCGCCCGTCCTCCTCGAGCGCGGGAGCTTTCGCCCGGTCACGAAGGTGACCCAGGAGATGCTCACCCGCGCGCTGGAGCGCATGCGCGGGGAGTCGGACATGCGCGGACGCGAGCCCGTCGTGCTCATGGAGATGACGCTGCGCAATCTCCAGTCCCTCGGCGAGAAGGTGGCGCACGCCGACTTCCTGGAACGCGTGGACGTCCTCCGGGTGCTGGGCAGGACCGTGATGGTGACCAACTACTCGCGGTTCCACAACGTCACCACCTACCTGCGCCGCTACACTCCCGAGCGCATCGGTATGGTGGTGGGGATTCCCACCCTGGCGCAGATTCTCGACGAGAAACACTATGGCGACCTCGAGGGAGGGGTGCTGGAGGCGCTCGGCCGGCTGCTGGCAGGTCCGGTGACGCTCTACGTCTACCCGTGGCGTCACACGGCCACGGGAGAAATAGTCACCGCGGAGAACTTCGCGGTTCCGGCGAAGCGTGCCCACCTGTATGCCTACCTGCGGGAGAACCTCTTCGTCGAGTCGATCGAGGCCCCGGCCGACCCAGACCTGTCCGTCATGCCCCACGACGTCCTCGCCTTGATCCAGGCACACGACCCGGCGTGGGAAGGCCTCGTGCCTCCCGAGGTGGTCGGGGTGATCAAGGGGAGCCGGCTCTTCGGGTACGCGCCGGAGGCCCTGGCAGATAGCGCCCCCAATCCGGGCGAGCAGTTGGATTAGTCTCAATACGTCAATCCGGCGGGCGATGTGCGGCTGGCGCCCTGCGGGCGTGCTGGCGAGAACACCGACGCATGAGTGGGTCTTCACGCCACCTGCAACGGCGCACGGGCGTGCTCCCGTTCAAGCCCCGCAACGGCTTGCGTGGAGGGATCGATAGAAGCTGCTCAGAAGATTGAGATCTTATGCGACAGGTCCCCAGCAGTCGATGTGCGGACACGGGGGTACCCGACGAGGAACCCCGTCGCAACGTGGATCACGTCGGCGCCGTTCTTTTTCATCTCTTTGGGGGCGTATTCGATATTCCCGCCCGGGCAGCCTCCGCAGTTGGTATAGCCGACCAGTTCGGCCTTCCGATTCGTGAACGCGCGCCACGAGGGCGAACCCGTCCGGGGTGAGTTCTGCGAGCAGGATCCGGCCTGACGGCTCGAGGACGCGTCGCATCTCCGAGAAGACCGCCGGGCCGTCGGCGAGGTGGTGCAGCGCGTCGAGTGTGGCGACGGCGCCAAACGTGCCGTCGGGAAAGGGCAGCGTCTGCGCGTCGAGGGGCAGGAACGTAATGCGCTGCGAGAGGCCCTCGTGATCCACGTTGAGCTTTCCAACGCGCTGTTCTTCCTCGTTCACGTCGATGCTGACGACCGAGGCTCCCCGGCGGGCGAGCTCGATGGCGAGTAACCCCTGGCCGGTGCCAACGTCGAGGACCGTTCCCTCGAACAGTTCGAGCCGATCGACGGCGTAGCAGACGGCCGCGGGGCGATCGTAGCCGAAGGACTTGTAGACCTCGATGCGCTGGAGGTGCCGTTCTCGCGCTTGCTGGCTCGTGTCGGACACGGGGTCTCTCCGTTAGGCGCTCTTGCCGTCGAGCGCCGTCATCAGCTCGGAAATCAACGCCGCCTCGGGGACCGCGCCTTCGACGTGAATGGTCTCGTTGATGATCGTCCGCGGGACGCCATGGACGCGGTACTTGTTCGCCAGGTGTGGGAACTCGGTGGCTTCGACCATGTCCGCCGTCACCAGGTCGCTCGCCATGGCGAGCTTGTGCGCGAGCACCACGGCGCTCGGGCAATAAGGGCACGTTGGGGTCACGAACACCTGGATGTGCACCGGTTGAGTCAGGCGGCCCAAGGCCTTCAGCGTATCCTGGCTAAGCGCGGGGTCGCCGGCGCCCAGCATCCGCAGGTCCTCAATCAGCGTGCTGAACTCATACCCGGCCGGAACGCCGTAGAGCCGGATCCCGTAGTCCTTTGGCGGATCGCCGTCGGCGAGGAGCACCAGCGCCGGGATTTTGTCCACCCCGTACGACTTGGCCAGCGCTTCGTCGCCCTGGAAGTCACGTACGTCGAGCGTGATCTTGTCCGACAGGAGAGCCACTTCCTGCGCGAGTTCGCGAGTCTCCTCGCAGTGGTCGCATTCGAGCGCCCCGCCCACGCCCTGCGTGAACATGACAATTCGGACCGGGTGCTGCATGTCGGCCAAGGCCGCCCGAACCTGCTTGCGAACTTTCTCGTCCATCAAACGCATGATGCCCTCCTGGCTCAGAGACTCGCGCACGGACCCAAAGGTGACGGCGTGATGAACCGACGACGAGGCTGCTCCAGCCGCGACGCGGTGCACCGTCGACGCCGACCTCAATCCATCAGCAGAAGCGGCAGGCCGACCCTCAGTGCTGATGATGTCCGTGGTGCGCGGCGCACGCCTCGTCCTGGCCGACCGGCTGCAGGCTGCCGTCCCTGAACGCGGCGATGGTTTCCGCGACGGTCGGGTGAACGGCTCGGTACACGGTGATGCCCGCGGCCTGCAATTTCATCAGCGCACCCATCCCGATCCCGCCCACGATGATGCCGTCCACCGTCTCGCCCGCCAGCGCGGCGAGCGGCTGACACATACCGTGCGCGTGGTGCTCGTTGTGGTTGCCGAGGACGCGGCAGGTGCCGGAGTCCGTGTCGACGATCATGAACGCGGGCGCGGAGCCGAAGTGGCCCGAGACACGGCTGTCGAGGCCACGATCTTCCAGGACGGGAATACAGATCTGCATGATGGCGTTCTCCTTGGGCTACCGGGGGCGTTCGTTCTGGACCGGCGGTGTGCTGCGGCAGCCGCATGTTGGCCCCGGGTGCGCGCAGTCCTTGCCGCACGTCTTGCGCCTGGCGGGGCAGTGGCACGTTCGACCATGGCG
>JADGOB010000267.1 GCA_017883185.1 Acidobacteriota bacterium | reverse complement strand
GTCAAACGTCAGCCGGACAGAGACACGCGATGGATCGTGACGCCCGGAAGCGCGAACGGCCAAAGCGGATGGACGAAGCGCGGCTGGCCGGCCGGGCCCAGCGATCGGTTCGCACGTCCGTCCACAGAGTGATTCCGAGGCATTTCTTCTCGGCCGCCTCGTCTGAGTGCCGAGACGTCTTCATCGATGGGCTGGGATCGGAACGACACGGAGATCGATCTCGCCGCGATCAATGAAGACGACCGGGTCGTTCGATTGTCGGGTGGAGTCTCCCCGAGGGGATCCGCGATTGGTTCAGCGCGCAATCGTTGAGTTCCTGTGGCGGCGTCGTGTCGGGTTCGGCTCGCTCCCCAGATCCGAGTGTGTGTGAGACATTCCCTCAACTGCAGCACCTGCCTCGGCGGGCACCGCGCGCCAAATCACGCCGGCCTCGCCTACGCGCGCCACGGCGGCGCTGTACGAACGGGCCCGCGCCGATCTCGACGCGTTCCAGGCGAAGCTCGAGGCCGTGCCGCGACAGGTCGAGGCGCTTCCTGGCGTCGATCAACAAGACCGCCGTCGAGACGTTTCCATCCGTGGGCCTTGGCGAGGACCTGCGCCTTCGTTCGCCGGGAATCGCCGGCGCCGCGCTGGCGGTGGATCAGCGGGCGGTGCATCTATTGGCGTACGCGTGCTGACCGCCGGTTGGAGGGGGATACTATCATCGCGGGGTTTCGAGCTGCCGCCGGTTGAACCCTTCGTGCGGCCGCGGTCCTCACTCCCTCGACGCCTCGTCCACCGGGCTTTCCTGCGCCTGCCGCGCCCGCCGCAGGATGTTCGCGAAGCAGTGCTCTACCGACAGGCCAGAGGCTTCGCCCAGCAAGTGCAAATCTGCCACAACCGCGCGCTCGACGTCCGGGGCCATGCGCCGGTAACTCCCTCGCACGACAGGAAACGCCGGGAGCATCGCGCGATGAAACCCCTCCATCAGATTCCGGCGGAACGGCAGCTTGATCGGAGAGGTGATCACGTAGGCCACCGGCACACGCGTTGCCCACTCGACGAGCGGACGCACGTCGTCGTCCCACGACTGCAGGTCCGGAACGCCCGGGACGCCGCGCGGAAAGAGCGGATCGAGACGCAGCACCACTCGCAGGCCTCGGGCAGCCAGTCGTTCGACGGCCAGGCGGCGTAGGGACGGTGGCGGGGCGCCAGGCTCGACGCGGGCGGCTGCCTCGTCGCGAAAGAACGCGATGCTGACTTGCACCTCGGCCCCCAGCGACAACAACGCGGCCGTGTAGCGCTCGTCATCCAGAAGCACCTCCGGGTGCTTCGTGAGCACGCCGACGCTCGCGAACAGCCCGGGATAGCAGGCAATGCACTCGAACATGAACAGCGCCGCCCGATGCTCGCGCTCGAGGCGAGCCTGCAACACGTCGGTCGAGTTCGCCATCGACAGGTGACGCGGGGGCACCTTCAGCCGCTGCAGGTCTTCGAGACAGCGGGAGAACGCCGCTCCGAATCCCCGCTTCGTCGCGCCGCCGTGCGCGAAGTTCGCCAGGTAGCTGCGCGCGTAACAGTAGGCGCATCGGTGATCGCAACAGCTATACGGTCCGGCCTGCCAGAGCAGCCCCAGGTTGTGGTGGCGTCGGTCGCAGAACGGGTCATACAGGCCGATGGCGCGCGACCGGAGGCGTGGTGCACCGCCGGCCTGGCGCGGCTGCGAGAACAGGTAGGCGAACACTGCCTGCGCCTCATCGTCTTGCATGCCCGCGAACAGCGCTCGATCGCGTTCCGTCAACGATTGGAGACGCTCCAAAGCCATCGAGACATCCTATCCGACGTGGCTCCACCGGCTCCGCAGGGCGGCTGTTCTCGCCGCCAGAGTATGGCCAACCAGAAGAGAGGCGCACAGCCTCGGACCGGGTCAGGGTAGCGAGTTCGAGATCCGGTTGCCCGCCTCCGACCCGCCCGTCATCGTCGCCAAGCCTGCCAGCCCTTCGCCCGTCGTGTCTTCGCCCCGGCGCATCCTGGTCGTGGACGACAACGAGGATGCGGCCGAGATGCTCGGCACGCTCCTGAAGATGGACGGGCACGAGGTGTTCATCGCCCACCGGGGGGCCGCGGCCGTTGAACTGGCGGGCACATCGCGTCCCGAGTTCGCGCTGATTGATATCGAGATGCCCGGGATGAACGGATTCGAGGTGGCGCGGCGCATCCGACAGATTCCTTCGCTGGCGGCCGTCGTCCTGGCGGCGCTCAGCGGATACAGCCAGGAAGAGGACACCCGCAGATCCCGGGAAGCCGGGTTCAACCACCACCTGGTGAAGCCGGCGGACATGGACGTCTTGCGACGATTGATCGCCGAAGCCGTTCCATCCGCTGCGGATGTCGCCACGTAACTTCCGCCGGGCCTGCCACGCTACTCTCGCCGCAACGCGTTCATCGGGTCAACGCGCGCCGCGCCGGCGGCCGGCACGGCGGCGGCCGTCAGCACCACCACCAGCACGAGCGCGAGCGTGGCGGTATATGTGACCGGATCCAGCGGTTCGAGCCCGAAGAGCAGGCTGGCGATGAGGCGACCGACGGCGAGCGAGAGCGCAAGGCCGAGGAGGAGGCCCGAGACGGCCAGGCGTGCGGCGCCGCCGAGGACGAGACGAAACACGTCCGCGCGTTGCGCGCCAAGGGCGATGCGCAATCCGAACTCGCCGGCACGTTGGGCCGTCAGATAGCTGGTGACGCCGTAGATGCCCGCGACAGACAACAGCAGCGCAAGCGCGGCGAACATCCCCACGAGCAGCGTGCGAAAACGGGGGGTGCCGATCGAGGCGCCAACCATCTCGTCCAGGGTCGTGAACTTCAACGCGGTCTCCGGGGTCAGCCGGTGCATCAGTTCCCCGACCGTTGGCACGAGCGATGTCGGGGGAACGGATGTGCGCAGCACGACGTGGACCTCGTTCGCGTGGTAGGGATGCTGCTCGAGTGGCATGTAGAGTTGCGGCTCGGGGGACGAAGCGGGCGACTCCTGCCTGACGTCGCCCACTACTCCGACGATCGTCATCCACTTGTCAGGCGCATCGAGCCCGCAGCGCAACCGCCGGCCGATCGGGTCTTCTCCCCGGAATGTCTGCCGCGCGAGCGCCTGGCTGATAACGGCGACAAACGGCGCGTCGAAACGATCGCCGTCGTTGAAATCCCGCCCGCCGACGAGCGGGACGCCGAGCGCCGCGAAATATCCCGGGCTCGCAAGTCCGAAGCCGGCTTCCGGCAGCTGTGGCGCGTCGGCGCCGTGCTTCCCTTCGACCCAATAGGACCCGTTCGAACCGTACTGTCCGGTCGGCAGTCCCATCGTGGCGCCCACCGCCTTCACGCCGGGCACCGCCGAGAGGCTGGGGCCGATCTCGCTGAAGAAGCGCGCCACGCGCACGTACTCCTGCTCTCCCTTCGCCGGCCGGTGCGCGGTGACCACGAGGACCGAATCCTGCCGGTAGCCCAGATCGGCGCGAGTGAGAGTGACGAAGCTCCGAAACAGCAAGCCGCCGCCGATGGCCAGGGCGAACGACAATGCGATCTCGCCGACGACGAGCAGGCGGCGCAGGCGCGTCGATCGTCCGCTGAGCATCGTCCGTCCGCCCTGTCTGAGGCCGTCGTGCGGCGCGGCCCGTGAGGCCTGCCACGCGGGCGCCAGGCCGAAAATCAGGCTCGCCAGCAGCGAGAGCACGCCGGCAAACGCGAGCGCCCGCCAGTCCACGGCGACTTCGTCGAGGCGCGGGAGCGTGTCGGGTGCCAGCCGGAGCAGCGCGCCGGTGCCGGCGTAAGCGAGCAGCAGTCCCAGGACGCCGCCGATCGCGGCCAGCAGCAGGCTCTCGGTCGCGAGCTGCCGGAGGATGCGCCAGCGCGTCGCGCCGAGCGACGCGCGGAGCGCCATCTCGTGCGCGCGCGTCGTGGACCGCGCGAGAAGCAGGTTGGCGACGTTCACGCAGGCGATGAGCAGCACCAGCAGGACCGCCCCGAGCAGCACCCACAAGGTCAGTCGTGTGGACGCCACCAGCCGATCCCGCAGCGGTGTGATCGAGAACGTCCTGGCGCCATTGCTGGCGGGGAAGGCCCGTGCGAGTCGCGTGCCCAGCGCAGTGACCCTGGCCTGCGCCTCTTTCGGCGACAGCCCTGGTGCCAGCCGCGCCACCGCCCTGAAGTTGAACGCCGTGCGATTGAGCGCGACGGCCGGGACTTCGGGCATGGGAAGCCAGAGGTCCGTGGCTTGGGGCGCAGTAAAGCCGGCCGGCAGGACGCCGACGATCTCGTACGCGCGCCCCTCGACGCTGACCGTCTTGCCCAGCGCG
>JADGOB010000266.1 GCA_017883185.1 Acidobacteriota bacterium | reverse complement strand
TTGTGGGCAGGCTTCGATACCAGGCCCCGACCATCGCATCACTTCTGCGCGAGTCGGCCCGGAACTCCTGAACGTGTCGTGAGCCGCAAACTGGGATGATCTTCAGACTGGGAAGCGGCCGATTGCGTTGTCGTAGCTGGCTTGGGCGTCGGTGATGGCGAGGCGGCTGTAGATTTCGAGTGATTGTCGGCTGGCGTGGCCGCTGTAGGGCTGGATGAGCGCGTCGTCGATGCCTTGGGTCTTGAGCCAGGTGAACAGGAAGTGCCGTAGCCGGTGCGGCGGCATGTTGTGCGCCAGTCCAGCGGCGGTGGCGTAGCGGGCCAGCAACGCCCGCACGCCACGGGTGGAGTAGGGCTTCTTCCAAGAGGACTCGAACAGATTGGCGCCGCCGGTCTTGTGTCGGTCGGCGATGTGCAGAGCGAGCGTTTCGCGGAAGGTCTGCGGGAACGGGACGATGCGATCTTTGCCGCCCTTGCCGTGGGTGACCCGGATACGGGCGGCGTCCAGGTCGACGTCGTCGAGGCGGATGGCGACGAGTTCAGCGACCCGGACACCGGTGTAGAGCAGGGTCTTGATGAGCACCATGTCGCCGCTGCGGCGGGCTTGCCAGACGGCCTGGTAGTAGCGGCGGATCTCGTCCTCGCTGGGCACGAAGGGCAGCGTCTTCGGTTCGCGTTGCACCTCGATGTCGAGCTCGTCGCGCAGCGCGCGGAACACGGCTTTGAGGTAGGCGTAGTCGGGCCGTTCCTCGCGCAGATACTTTGCGAGCTGGCGGGCTTTGCGTTTTGGTGGTGTCCGCCGCGGGGGTGATGCCGACACGCCCGATGTCGCTGACGCGCCGGTGGAGGTGGTCATGCGCTGACCGGGTGCGGGTCGAGGTCGAGGTGCCGATCGAGGTGCAGCTGGAACGTGCCGTAGGGGCGCACATGCGTCCAGAACAGCGGGCTGATCGCGCGACGGTCCTCGACGGTCAGGTTGATGGGCTGATCGGCGAGGATGCGTTGCAGCAGAAGGGTGTTGACGTAGACCAGCGCCGATTGCAGCAGGTGTAGGGCGAGGACGCTGATTTCTTGGCTGTCACGGTCGGCGCCGGTGAGTTCGCGGTCCTTGCCATAGAACAGCGCGCCGTTGGCCGAATTCCAGTTCTCCACGACCTGCAGCCCGTCGTTGATCTCGCGGCGCAGCGCTTCCGAGCGCAAGTAACGGGCGACGAAGACCGACTTCACGGCCCGGCCCAACTCGACGAGCGCGGTGTAGGTGGGGTGTTGCGGGCCAGGGCGGGTGAAGCGGCGCAGGATCTGCTCGGACTCGGCGGTGCGCAACTTCAATGCGGTCGCGAACTTGACCATTTGGTCGTACTGCTGGGCGATCAGACCCCACCGGATCGGCCGGGTCAGCACCGTCTCCAACTGCGGCAGGGAGTTGGCTAGCCCGGCGTCGGGGAGGTAGAGGCGGGCAGCGCCGATGTTCTTCAACCTCGGTAGCAGGGAGTAGCCGAGCAGGTGGGTGAAGGCGAAGCCTATGTCGGAGGCGCCGTGGGTGTCGACGTAGTTGGCTTCGATCGGCACGTCGGTGCCGTGATGCAGCAGCCCTTCCATCATCGCGGCGACTTCGGAGGAGGAGCAGGACTTGAGCTGGCTGTAGACGCACAGCCGGCCCTTCTCGACGTGCCAGTAGATCATCACGCCCGGGCCGCGGTAGCGGGCATGCCATTCGGTCATCAGGTTCGACTCCCACGACCCGAACTTCTTCGAATCCGACGCGCACGCCGTGCCCGCGCCCCACAGCTCGGGGTCACGCGCGGCGTAGTTGGCGTTGACTAGCGTCGCGATTGCCCGGCGCAGGTTCTCCTTCGTCACGAACAGCCGGCGAACGTGGCGCAGCGCGGCCTCGCTATGCCCGTGATCGCCGTCGGCGACATGCTTGATGCCGGTGTTGGTGCCCAGCGCGAACAGCACCAGCAGCAGCCGTGCCCGTAGCGTGTCTGTCGGCATGGTCTCGCGGGTGGCGATCGACGGGAAGCAATCGATCAGTCCGACGTGGTGGTCGGCTTCGGCGAGGAAGTCGAGCAAGTCCACGGTGCCCCAGCGGGCCTGCACCGAGGCCTTGATCCGTTCCAGGTTCGCGGGCTCGGTCTGCTTGGCCAGTTTCGGTACGGTGATCCACGGCCGCCCGGCGCGGGCGCCGATGCTGATCCCGCCGGTGTCGTTCGTGGCGATCGCGTCGTTGAGATCACGCAGGGCCGCGGTCAGATCGCCCTGAAGGCTGGTGATGAACTCGCTCGGGTCCAGCGGCTGACCGAGCCGCTCGTAGTGGCCGACGCGGTGGGCGTCGAAGTCGGCGGGCAGGTCGATGTCCGGGTTGCGCCAGCGGACCGCGCCGACGACCCACACCTCGCGGCGGCGGATTGCCTCGCGCAGCGCGGCCAGCACGCATAGCTCGTACGGGATTCGTTCAACACGCGTGGTGCCGGCGCCGCGATCCTCGACGACGGCCGGGCGCCAGTCGGCCGGCACGATCCCGTCCAGCGGCACCGTCTCCTCGCCCGAGTAGTACCGCACGTTGGGTCGGCGGGTGTAGCGACGCATCAGCGCGAGGGCATCGATGACCGGGGCGTGGCGCGTGTTGGAGGACCGGAACTCCAGCGCCTGCAATAGTTCCGGGATTACCCGCCGGTAGTAAGAGGAGTAGGAGGCCCGCAGCCGCACCCGAGTGCGGGCGCGCAGGGCCGACTCGCTCGCCCGGCCCTCCCGCACTAGCTCGGCCAGCGTGCTCGGGCCGACCACCGGGTAGAGGGCGTTGCGGACGGTATCGTCCGGATGGTCCAGCGCGGCCTCGGCAAGTCGGAACAGCAGATTCTCCTTGCCCCGAACCCGATGCAGATCGGCAACCAGTTCAGCCTGCGCGCCCTGCTCTGCCCGAGCGTCGATCTTGTGCACCAGTGCGATGAGCAGGTCCACCAGGCCGTCGACGATCTCGCCCTGCCGAGTCCAGGCCAGCGCCGCGAGCAGGGTCAGCCGCACTGCCTGATCGTGCGAACGCAGGTCCGACGGGTACTCCGCGGCCGCCCTGGCCCGCCACGCGGCGACGAGCTTGTCCGACCAGCCGGCGAACAATTCATGAGACAGGCTGAGGGCGCGCACGCGAGCCAGTTTCGCGAGCTCGCTGCGCAGTGTGTCGCGACTGACTCGGCCGGGGTCGGCCTTCAATTCTGCCAACCACGCCCCGCTGGCCGGGTCCTGTCCATCGCTTCCGATCCCGGCCAGTGCCTCCAACCCAGCCACGGTCGCCGGCGACATCCGAGACACGGTGCTCGTCGTGAAGCGGTCGCTGACCGCGGTTCGTGCGGTTCCGAGGATCCGATCCACCCGCGCTGGCGGCTCGATCCGCTCGATGCGGCACCGGACCAGCAGCGCTTCGCGGAGCCGCTCGTCCGACAACTCAACGGGCGCGATCTCCTCAGCCAGCCATCCCGCCAGCTTCGCCTCGTCATCTTCACTGAAGCGACGGAAGCCGAGCGCGCGCCTGATCTGGGATCGGTGGTACTCCGCAGTCCGGCCGACCCACTCGTATCCGCCCAGCTCGGTTGGCGCGACATCCACCTGCCGGGCCACGTAGGCAACCGCCGCTGGAGGAAACTCGCTCGCGTGACGTGGGAAGCGCGCCTCGATCTCGAAGAACTTCAACATGAGCGCGAAGCCGAGCCGGGTCGCGCCGCGCTTGTAAGCGACGAGCTCCCGCTCGTCCTGCTCGACCAGCGTCCAGGACGCGACCAGATCCTCGGGCTCCCAATCCCGCCGCACGACCGCCCCCTCGGAATCGTGGAACGCACGCTACCAGCGGAAAGTGCCGAGAACTACCGGAGACGGCACAACAGCGTATGGCCTGACCTTGGCACGCCAACCAGATCCTCGCAAGAGCCGCAATGTCGGGTCAGCTGAGGCGCGATTGCCGACGCCAACACTGAACTCGGCACTCTGAGCGAGCCGGGCGGTCACTTACCCGCGACCCAGCGCCACAGAACCGATTTCCCGGTTCAAGATCAACCCAGTTTGCGGCTAGCGACACGTTCGGGAGTCCCGGGCCGATAGGCATAGTGACCTCGATCTTGACGGATCTTCATGGGGAAATGGTGGAAGGCCTTGGCTGCTGCTCGTGCGGCGTCAAGGGCTTTTGCGTCGGCCAAGCGACCGCAGCGATCAGGAACGCGCCGCTCACGAGGTAGTAGTAGTTCATGAAAGCCTCTTTGGACAGCAGAATCGTGACCAGCAGAGTCAGTCCGACGGCCGCTGCGAAGGCGGGAGGCGTCCTTGGCGCACGAAGTGC
>JADGOB010000007.1 GCA_017883185.1 Acidobacteriota bacterium | reverse complement strand
CGTGCGGGGTGACCACCCCGTCACCCCAGGTGGGGTTGGGGGTACTTCCCACCCGACATTGGCCGAAGCCGGGGTCCAGGACGGTGCCCTCCATGTCGGAGGGGTAGCCGCCCGGGCTCATGCCGATGGCCTCGACGCCCCAGGCGCTGTAGTCGGGGTTACCACCGGGACGGCTGGCTGGTGAGAAGCCCCAGTAGCCGTACTTGGCGTCGTCCAGCCCGAACTCACGGTGCGCGCGCACCGTCAGTGCGTGGTTGATGCCCCAAGACCGTGGCGCCCAGCTGGCCTCCGGGACGAACAGGTCGGGCATGAGTGCCTCGAACATGTCGCCGCCCCAGCTTGGCACGATGTGCATGCCACGGTAGGTGAAGGCGCCCTCGAAGACGTCTGTCCCGTAGTAGGTGCGATGCGCCCCGACCGCCTGCTCTTTGAGCCAGTCCCAGTCGCAGGAGGCCGGGAACACCCGCTGGGTGGCGAAGTAGTGGGCCGGCGGGATCTGGCCGTGGGCGATGCCGATGTAGCTCGCGATCCGCGGCTCGGTGACGTGGATGTCGTAGTGGTTGAGGGAGTAGAAGACGTCCGGACCGTTGGCCAGGTAGTTACCTTCAACGGTGCCCACTGCCGGCTTGACGTCATAGAACCCGCCGCGCAGCAGGCCGGCCGCGATGCCTTTGCGAGCGTCCTTGTCGTAGTACATCCCGAAGTTCATGGTGCTCAGCAGGGCGTTGGCCTGGCTGGCGACAGCCGGCTCGGCGTTGCGCACGACCATGAGCGCCGCGGCGAACCAGCCGTTGTCCACGCTGGACAGGAACGGGTAGATCTTGCTGCCGTCCGAGGGCCACACGGTGACGACCTCGCCGGTGGCCTCGTCGTACCAGTTGTAGAACATCCCGCTGGGAAGGTGGTGCCTCAGCCCCGACATGGTCGTAAGGGTCTGGGTTAGCCGCCTGCGGCACTCCCGGGCGCTGATGATGCCCAGCTCACGGGCGACGACGGTGCTCCACATGTAGCCACCGATGTTGGTCGGCGAGGTGTAGCCGCTACGCGTGGGCGACGCCAACGGCCCGCTGATGTTGTCGGCGGGCAGCCCGGTGCCGGGAGCCACCATGGCGGCCACTGAGGCCCAGGTGTCATGGGCCCAACGCAAGATGGTGGCGTGGTCGATGCCGGCGTGTGCCCCCGGGGCAGACACGGTCGGTGCAGCAGGAGCGACCCCGGCGGCGTGCGCGCTGCTGGCCCGCGCTGTGGTCAGGCTCACCGCGGCGACGGCGGCTGTCCCCGCCAGGAGCTGGCGACGGGTGGCGACGAACGGGCTGCGGGTGACGGCGTTGTCAGTCATGCGATTTCCTTGCTGAGCCATGGTGTGGTTGGTGTGGGTGCACGTGATGCCGCTGGTGGGGATCCTTTCGATGAACCGGCGTTGGGAGCTGCTTGAGGCGGTCGGGGTGCGGCCCACCCAGCTGTTCGCCGGGCCGTGGATTCGGTCGGTCCTTGGGAACTGCCGTCGACCGGCCTCGGCGGACGCCGCATCACCGCGCGGGCGGGGACTCCTGCGCCGCGTAAGGAGTGGCTACGGCGTCGAGCAGCTTGATCGTGTAGTCGTCCTCGGGGTGCTGCAGGACGTGCTTGGTCTGGCCTCGCTCGACGACTCGTCCGTGGTTGAGTACCAGGATCTCGTCGGTCACCACGCGGGCGCCGAGCAGGTCGTGGGTGATGTACAGCAGGCTGAGCCCGCGTTCCTCACGCAGCTTGGCCAGCAGTCGCAGGATGCCGGCGCGCATCGACACGTCAAGCATCGAGACCGGCTCATCGGCGACGATCAGGTCAGGCTCGCAGGCCAGAGCCCGGGCGATGACCACCCTCTGCCGCTGGCCGCCGGAGAGCTGGTGCGGCAGCTTGGCGGCAAACTGATCCGGCGGGGTCAGGCCAACCGTCTCAAGCAGCTCGTCTACCCGGTCATGAGCCTTGGCCGCGGACAGCCCAAGGAAGTTCTGGCACGGACGCGACACGGTGTACTCGACCGTGTGCAGCGGGTTGAGCGCCCCGTAGGGGTCCTGGAAGACCATCTGGACGCGGCGGTGGTACTCCCGTAGGCCGCCTGCGCGCAGCCTCTCCACGGCCGTGTCGCCGAAGCGGATCGAGCCACGGGAAGGCCGCTCCGAGCCGGTGATCATCTTGGCCAGGGTGCTCTTGCCGCTGCCGCTGGCGCCGACTAGCGCCATGGCTGCCCCGGGAGCGATCGTGAACGACACATCGTCCACGGCGGTGACCGTGTTCCTGCGGCGCCCGCGCGTGGCGTACGTCTTGGTGACGCTGTCGACGACCAGCGGGGGGACCGCCCGGGACGGCGCACCGGACTGCCTGATGTCCACGGGTGCCGGCGCCTGCGAGGCGGCGGGGTCAGCAGTCATGGGCGCACCTTCGTCTCGGCGTTGGACTCCCGCGCACGGACGTGGCAGGCGACCGTGCCCGAACCCAGAGCGGTCAGCTCAGGGTCGACCTCCCGGCAGATGTCCTCGGCCAGAGAGCAGCGAGGAGCAAAGGAGCAACCGGCCTGCGGAAGTGACAGATCCGGCGGGCTGCCTGCGATCCCGCCGAGGTGGATCTCGTCGGCTCGCGGATCGGCGTAGCACCCCAGCAGCGCCTCCGTGTAGGGATGGTGCGGTCCGCGCAGGAGCTCCTTGGACGGCTGATCCTCGACGATCCGGCCGGCATACATCACCATCACGCGGCCCGTGGCGTCGAGCACCACACCGAGGTCATGGCTGATCAGGATGGCGGTGAAGCTCTTCTCTGCCTGGAGGTCCTTGATGGTCTTGATGACCGCGCCCTGCACGATGACGTCCAGTGCGGTCGTGGGCTCGTCGAACACGATCAGCCGCGGCTGCAGAGCCAGGGCCAGGGCTATCGATACTCGCTGACGCATGCCGCCGGACAGCTCGTGCGGGAAGCTGTCGAGCACTCCAGGGTCCAGCTGGACGCTCTCGAGCAACGCCGCACCACGGACGCTGAGCGCCTTTGAGGCCAGGTCCTCACCACCGCGGGCGTGCGCCCTGAAGATGTCGGCGAAGTGGTGCCGGATGGTCTCCGGGCGGCGAACATCGAGGAACTGTCGGAATAGGGCTGCGCGATTCAGTACCCCAGTTGCCGGATGATCTCCTTCAGCGCGCTGGCGCTTGCCGCCAGTTGCCCCCGCTCGGCGTCGTCGAGGACGATCGGCAGCACCTCGCGGATGCCCTGGCGGCCGACGACGGCCGGCAGGCTGAGGCAGACATCGGTGATGTCACCGAAGCGCGCGACGTAGGTCGACACCGTAAGCACGCTCTTCTCGTCGTCGAGGATGGCCTCGATGATGCGCGCCACCGACAGCGCGACGGCATAGAAGGTTGCACCCTTCCGCTGGATCACTTCCCTACCCGCCGCCACGACGGCCCGATGGATCCGCTCCCGGGCCGCTGCGTCCAGCGGGGTGCGCCCGGGCGGCGCGTACTGGGTGACCGGGATCTGCCCGAGGCTGGCCATGCTCCACATCGGCACGGCCGAATCGCCGTGCTCCCCGATCACGTACGCGTGGATGTTCCGCGGGTCGATGCCGAACTCCTGGCCGAGCATGTAGCGGAAGCGCGACGAGTCGAGCGACGTGCCCGACCCGATGATCTTCGTGGGCGGAGCCGGCAGCCGCTTGACGGCGAGGTAGGTCAGCACGTCCATCGGGTTGGCCACCACGACCACGACGGCGCCGCGGTAGTGCGGCAGGATCCCGGCAAGAACCTCCTCCATGATGGCGGCGTTGCCGCGCGCCAGGTCGAGGCGCGACTCCCCCGGCTTGCGCCCGCGCCCGGCGGTCAGGACGATCACGTCCGCGTCCGCCACGCCTTCGTAGCCCTCGGCGCGGATCTCGACGTTGTCGAGGTACGACGCGCCATGGGAGAGGTCGAGCACCTCCCCGAGCGCCTTCTCGTGGTTGACGTCGATCAGGCTGACGCGCGTCGCCACGTCCTGCAGGAGCAGCGTGTAGGCCAGCGTTGCTCCGACGTTCCCGGCCCCGATGATGGCTACCTTCATGATGCATCCTCCCGGCACCTTCGAGTGTAACTGTACAAGCCTCAGGTTGGGGAGGTGGCGGGAACCGCATCCTGCGTCATGCGCTTCCGGCACGTGACTTACCGTTTCCCTTCCAGATCGAGTGGGTCGGGACCGTCCGGCCGTTACCCAACCGCCGCGGTCCGAACGGGACGCGACAATAGAACCCTGAGGCCACAACAGGCGCGCTCCGATGTCGGATACGCGATAACGACCACACTTCCGTCGCCGCTCTCGGACCAGGCCACGCGTCTGTGCTCGACCGGGCCCTTGCCCGGCGGACACGACACACAGGGGGCAGCATCCTAAGAGAGCGCAGCCCGGACAAGCGCCAAGTGTTGCCATGTCGCGACATGGCGACAATTGGCGTAACTTGGCGTAACTTGGCGAGACTTGGCATGGGTGATCGCGCACAGGAAACCACTCCCGGAGTGGTTCCCGCGTTCTGGTGCTTCAGGGGTTGCAGGACTTCTGGCTGGACTACGCGCTTGGATTCGGTGTCGTCTTGCGTGTGCTGCGGGCCACGGCGGCGACGACGCCGCTCAGGCCGAGCAGGCCGACGATATTCGGAAACACCTGCAGGCCATTCATCAAGTCACCCCACGCCCACACGGTTTCCACCTTTGCGGCGGCGCCAAACACGATCAGCAGGCAGTAGGTCCAGCGATACGTGCGCGTCACCCGGGCCCCCAGGATGTACTCGAAGAACTGCTCGCCGTAGTACGCCCACCCGATGAGCGTCGTGTACCCGAACAGGAAGGCGCAGAACGCGACAATCCACCCGCCCGCCACCGGGATGGCGCTGTTGAAGGCGTGCGCCACAACGGCGGTGCTGTTGAGGCCCGACGTCCACGCACCGGTTACCAGGATCGTCAACGCGCTGATCGACGAGGTGACGAACGACACGACGAAGACCTCGATCACCGCGTTCAGCCCCTGCTGCGCGGGGTAGTCGCTGCGCGCCGTGCCATACGCCACCGCCGCCGTGCCGTACCCCGCTTCGTTGGCGTAGACACCGCGCGCCAGGCCGTAGCGCATGCCCACCATCAGCGCCATCCCCGCGGCGGTCCCCGTCGCCGCGCGGAGCGAGAACGCCTCGCGGAAGATGGCGGCGAACACGCCCGGAAGCTGGGCGGCGTTCACGGCAATCACGAACAGACCGCCGGCCAGGTACAGAAACACCTTCAACGGCGACAACTTCTCCACCGCCCGCCCGATTGACTTCACGCCCCTGATGATGACCAGCCACGTGAGCACGGCAATGATGACGCCCGACACCCAGGGATTCATCGAGAACTGGGCCTCGAACGCCACCGCGATCGAGTTGGGCTGGGTGAACGGCGTGGTGGTGAGGGCGGCCACGCCCGCGATGAGCGCGTAGGCCCAGGCGAGGCGCGGCATGTGCAGACCGTCCCGCAGGTAGTACATCGGACCCGACAGGACCGTGCCGTCGCGCTGACCGCGGAACGAGACGCCCAGTACCGCCTCCGCAAACTTGATGGCGGTCGCGACGAACCCGTAGCACCAGATCCAGAACACCGCGCCAGGCCCGCCAGCCACCACCGCCGTGGCGACGCCGGCGATGTTGCCGGTGCCGATCGACGCGGCCAGCGCCGTCATGAACGCCTGGAACGGTGTGAGGACGCCACGCGACCCCGATTGCCGCGGGATGATCGTGCGGACCGCCTCGGGAAACCGGCGCACCTGGACGAACCTGAACCGGAACGTCAGGAACAGGCCGACACCGAGCAGCAGCAGCACGAGCGGGCCCGGCACCTGGCCGATGCCGGTATTCCACGGACCCCAGACGCCATCACTCATCCACGTGATGGCTCGCGTCAGCAACGACATGGAATCTCGCTAACCCCGCTTGCGTGCCGCCCAATAATTCTTCATCCGCTCGGACGCGGCTCTCTTCTCGGCGGCGGTCATCTTCCGGCGGCGCTTTCGGCTCTTCTTCTTTCGCGTGTCAGGCGCGGGCTGCTCCGGCGCGGCCTCCGCCGCCTTCTGGCGCGCGATCGTCGCGGCAAGGCCCTGGAACGCCCGCAGGATGCTCCGGCGCTCTTCTTCAATCTGCTCGAGGCGCGCCTGCGCCCCCATCCGGGCGAGCCGCTTCAGTTCGTCATTGCTCAGTTCACTGGCCATCAGGTCCTCCTCTGGACAGGCTGCGGGTTGGTCAGGCGGTGTGGACGTGGTCAACGATCCCGACGATGACGGACCGGATTGGGGCGTCAGTCGAGCCCATGATCTGGCGGGCACCGGTCCCTTCGTCGAGCACGATGACGCGCTCGCCGACGCCGGCACCGACGGTGTCAACGGCAATGAGATACCCGCCGGTCGGATGCCCGCCTGCATCTTCACGCTCGACGAGCAGCATCTTCTTCGCCTGGTAGAACTCGTGCGAGATGGTCGAGTGGATGTGGCCGGTGACGGTGCCGAGAATCATCGCGTCTCCAGGTGCAGCGCGTCCACGATGCCGATGATGGCGTGGTCGACCGGCACGAACCAGGGGTCGAGGGCCATGGCCGCCTCGCGGCCGCCCTCGTAGTACACCAGTTCGCCTGGGCCCGCCATCCTCGTGGCATCGGCGGCCACGAGCGTGCGCCCCTCGGGCTGCCCCGTCTTGTCCAGCGGCTGCACCAGCAACATCGGCACGCCTTCAAGGCCAGTGTACAGCACGCACAAAACGACGGAGCCGACCACGCGCCCGAGCAGCATCAGCCCACCTCTCCGTCCAGTTCGAGCAGCGCGGCCGACGCGAACGAGGTGCCGCTGCCAATCTGGCGCCCGAGCGCCTCGTGGGGCGACGGGATAATGGTATGGCGCACGTCGCCACGGGCCTCGTGCATGAAAGCGAGCACGATCTCCACCGCCGCTTCGATGTCGGCCAGTTCGCCCTGGTAGATGCTCACGCCCTTGCCGGACAACCCGGAGTCGGCGAGCCGCAGTTCCACGAGTTCGACCGGCGTCCCCTTCAGCGCCAACTCGGCCGCTCGGACGTTGGAGGCCACGGTGTCGGTCTCGATGATCGCCAGCGCCCCGCTCCTGGCCGCCCGCCGCCCGCCGAGAATCGCATCGTACACCCGCGGATGAACGTCCGCCAGCAAGAGATGATCCAGCACGCACTCGCCCGCCCGGAACAACCCCTCGCGCAGTGACTCCTCCACGGCGGCCGTGCTGCCGCCGATCAGGGTCAGGAACCGTCCTCGGGAAATCGTGCCCGACTTGACGAACGCGATCGGCGCCTTCTTCAACATCGCATCGGTTGCGTCGATGCCGGTCGGGATGTCGCGGAACTCGATGACCGCGAGCGCGGGTGCTTTCTTCATTACGTGATCCTGAAGTGATCGACCATCACGCAGCGCCGCCAGCGCGAGAACGAGCGCGGGCCGGTGAGCCCTTCACCGGTCGGGCTCGCGATCGTGAACGACGCATACCCCTCGGCATCGAGGCCCAGCCCCGCCTGCGACCGGCCGTTCTTCACGAAGATGCTGCAATCGCACTCGCGCGCCATCCGGCTCAGACTGTCGATATTCGTCGAGTGCATCACGGCGGTGTGCCGACGCCCGCCTTCCACTCTCACCGCAAGGTCGATCGCGGCATCCACGTCCGCCACCCGGCACACGGGCAGGATCGGCATCATCTGCTCGGTCCACAGCAGCGGGTGGTCTTCGTCTACCTCGACGATGCCGAGCCTGACCGAGTCCGGGACGTTCATCCCGATCTTCTGCAGGATGACGCTCGCGTTCTTGCCAATCAGATCGCGGTTGACGTGCGCCTCGCACCTCGGTCCGACGATGTCCCTGAAGATCACCTTCTCGAGCTGCGCCACCCGGCTCTTGTCCACGAGCACCGCGCCCGCGTTCGTCATCGCACGGATGAGCGCATCACCCACGCTGGCCACCACCAGCACTTCCTTCTCGTCGGTGCAGATGATGTTGTTGTCGGTCGACGCGCCCAGGACGATGTCGCGGCCAGCCTTGTCGATGTGCGCGGTTTCATCGACGACGACCGGCGGGTTGCCCGGTCCGGCGCAAATCGCCCGCTTCCCGCTGGCCATCGCCGCCTTCACGACCGCGCCACCGCCGGTCACCACGAGCAGCCGGATCCCCGGGTGCCGCATCGTCTCCTGCGCCGTCTCGATGGTGGGGTTCGCAAGGCAGGTGACGACGTCGGGAGGGCCGCCAGCCGAGCGGATCGCCTTGTTGATCAGCGCGACGGTCTGAATCGAGCAGTGCTTCGCGGTCGGGTGGACGTTGAACACGACGGCGTTGCCCGCCGCGAGCATCCCGATCGCGTTGCAGATGATCGTCGAGGTCGGGTTGGTGCAGGGGGTGATCGCCCCGATGACGCCGAACGGCGCCGGCTCGATGAGCGACAGGCCGTGGTCGCCGGTCACCGCCTGCGGGTACAAATCCTCCAGGCCAGGGGTTTTCTCGGTGACCAGGAGGTTCTTCACCACCTTGTCCTCGACACGCCCCAGCCCGGTCTCCTCGTGCGCCGCCTTCGCCAACGCCGCCGCGTGTTCGATCATCGTCTGGCGGATGGCCGCGATGATCTGCGCGCGGGTCTTGAGCGGCAGCCGCGCGAACCGCGGCTGGGCCTGCCGCGCCGCCTGCACCGCCTCGTCCACCGTCGAGTAGACGCCCAGGCCTGAGGCCGGCGCCGCATCCGGCGCGCCGGCCGACGGGCGCGCGCCCGGCGCGGCCTGGAGGTCCGCGACGATGCGCCGGGCAACGGCTTCGATGTCCCGATCGGTGAGGCTCGCCATGCTGCTGTTCCAGGACGGCTCGCGCGCCGCCCTACTTCTTGTACTTCGTGGTGCCATCGATGCTCCACGAGTCGACGATCGCCATGACGACCGCATCCACCGGCCGCTTGTCCGTCGCCAGCGTCTGGCGCGCGGAACTGCCGGCGGCGATCAGCACGATCTCGCCGGGGCCGGCGCCCACGGCATCCGCCGCGACGAGGTGAACCCCCATCTCCTGTCCTTCGTCGTTCACCGGACGCACCAGGAGCAGCGTGAGTCCGCCGAGGCTCGGCTCCTTGCGCGTGGCGACAACGCTGCCGACCACTTTCGCCAGCAACATAGACCGATTCTCCGGGCCGGGTGTGGGCTGGCCCCCGACCTATTTCTTCGTGGCCTTCGCGTCGGCCGTCCGGCCGAGCGGCATGACCTGGTCCACGCCGACGTGCGGGCGGGCGATGATGTGCACGGCCACCACTTCACCCACGCGGCCTGCCGCCACCTGCGCCGCATCGCACGCGGCCTTGACGGCCGCCACGTCGCCCCGGATGATGACCGAGACGTAGCCGCCGCCGGTCTTCTCGTAGCCGACCAGGTCCACGTGTGCCGCCTTGAGCGCGGCGTCAGCGGCCTCCACTACGGCCGGAAACGATCGCGTTTCGATCATGCCAAGCGCGTCTGTCATGGTGATTGCTCCATCGGGCGACGCCGGCGTCGCCGCTACACTTTACCCTTGCGTCCCGTGACGTCCTTGATCGCCTGTTCCGCGGCCCGGTGGCCGATCTCGATATCCCGCTCCTCGCCGCCCAGGTACACGCGGCCGAAGCTGCCGAACGCCCGTACTTCCAGGATATTGATGTGGGCGGCCTTCTCCGCCTCGTTCGCCGCGAGCGCCGCGTACCCGGCCGGCGCCACTTCCATCACGTAGAGCGACTGGCCGGGCAGGATCAAATCGCCATGCCTCGATCGATTGATCAGCTGCGTGTGGTAGTCGGTGATGTTCCGGATCACCTGGCTGGACACCAGTTCCGGCTTGATCCGATCGTCTTCCTCGAGCTCGAGCTCCTCGAGAATCGCGCGCCCGGCTTCGCGGACATCAGCCTGCGAGTCCGAGTGGATCTCGAGCATCCCGTACAGGCGCTCGATGATCAGCATCCCCGGCTTGACGTCGGTCGCCTTCAAGGCCACGTCGGTGACGCGCATGATGTCCATCCCCGGCGCGATCTCGACAAACAGCGACGCCTGTCCTGGCACCGGCAGGAACCCCTGCGACACCGAGCCGAGGAACGACGCGTACTGGGGCTGCAGGCTGTCGAGGAAGATGTAGCAACGTAGTTCGGCCATATGCGCTCCGTCCCTGCTGTCCTACGTCGACGTGACGCCAGCCGCCTGCGCCTCTTCGAGGATCTTGACGCCGCTGCTGCTTCCCACCCGGGTGGCCCCGGCATCCACCATCTTCAGGAGGTCCGCATAACTGCGGATGCCGCCGGCGGCCTTCACACCCAGCTTCTTCGCCGCCACGGTGCGGCTCATGAGGGCCACGTCCGCGACCGTCGCCCCCCCGGGGCCGAAGCCCGTGGACGTCTTCACGTACTCGGCGCCAGCCTTCATGCTCAGCTCGCAGCCGCGCACTTTCTCGTCGTCGTTGAGCAGCGCGGTTTCCAGGATCACCTTGCAGATAGCCCGCCCGTCCTTGCAGGCCTCGACCACCGACCGGATGTCCTTCAGCACGACGGCGTCCTCGCGGCCCTTGAGCGCCCCGATGTTGACGACCATGTCGATTTCGCGAGCTCCCTCGCGGATGGCCCGCCGCGCCTCGAGGGCCTTGGACTCTGGGGGCTGAGCGCCCAGCGGGAACCCGACGACGCAGCACACCTTCACGGAGGCGCCGCGCAGCAGCGACGCGGCCTGGCGGACGTAGCTCGGGTTGACGCACACCGAGAAGAAGCGATGCCGCCGGGCCTCGTCGCACAGGCGCTGAATGTCGGCGACGGTCGCCTCAGGCTTGAGTAACGTGTGGTCGATCAGGCTCGCCACTTGTTCGAGCGACATCGGCGGCGCCGTGCGCACGCCCCCCCCCTGCTCCTGCAGCAGCTGGCGCACCCGCTCGGCGATCCGGTTGACGTCCTCGGCCGACAGCGCCGACCCGCCCTGGGAAGAAGTGCTCATGCGTCCTCGCTCGATCTCCCGAATCATCTGCACGCGCGCCCGGTGTCGATCGGCCGTGCACGAGGTGGACAGGAACACGTCCACGATGCCCCTCGCGGCGTCGGCCGTCGTCTGCCCCGAGCCCAGGGTGAGCACGTTCGCGTCATTGTGCTCGCGGCTGTTGCGCGCCAGCGCCTCGTTGTAGCATGCGGCCGCCAGCACCCCAGGCACCTTGTTGGCCGCCATCGCCGACCCGATACCCGACCCGTCCACCATCACGCCAAACTGGCACTCGCCGGAGGCCACCAGCGACGCGACCGCCAGCGCGAACTTCGGGTAGTCTACCGCGTCCGTGCCATGGGTTCCGCAATCGCGGACCACGTGACCGCGCGAGGACAGGTGGTCCGCGAGCTGCTGCTTGAGGTCGAAGCCGCCGTGGTCGGCGCCTAACGCAATCCTGAAGACCTGGCTCATCGCCGAATGCCACCCGAAGATAACCGCCAAAAGCCGGAAGGGCCGCGGAAACATGGAGCATATCACGACCGCGGGCGCTTCATGTTCGGACGGAAAATGTGCTAGGCTCACGCCTCACTCTCACGGAGTCACTCGCACATGCCCGACCTCACACCGAACGTCATGCTTAGCGCCGCCGACGTCCAGACGCGCATCACGGCCCTGGCCGGCGAAATTTCCCGCGACTATCCGCCGAACGAGGATCTCCACCTGGTGGCCATCCTCAAGGGCGCGTTCCTGTTCCTCGGCGACCTGATCCGGGTCATGGACCGGAACGTGACGATCGACTTCATGGCCGTCTCGAGCTACGCGAAGGGCACGACGTCGTCGGGCGAGGTCCGCATGGTCAAGGACCTCGACTCGGGGCTCGAAGGCCGAAATGTGATCATCGTCGAGGACATCGTCGATACCGGCCTCACGCTGGCCTATCTCCAGGAGATCCTCCGGGCGCGCTCGCCGAAAACGCTGCGCACCGCGTGCCTGCTCAGCAAGCCGTCCCGCCGAAAGATCGACGTGAAGGTCGAGTACATCGGCTTCACAATCGAGGATCGGTTCGTGGTGGGCTACGGGCTCGACTACGCGGAGAAGTACCGGAATCTCCCGTATATCGGCGTGCTCAACGAGTAGAGGCAACCGCCTCCCTCACCTTCTTCGCCAGCGCCCGCGCGTCGGCCAGGACGACGCGCTCGTCGAGCGTGCGCATCTGCCGGTCGCGCATCAGCACCTTGCCATTCACGACGGTGGTGCGCACGTCGTCGCCCCTCGCGACGTAGACCAGGTGCGACACCGGGTTGTACATCGGCGTCTGGCGGGCGCCGTTCATCGCGACGACGATCAGATCGGCGCGCTTCCCCGCTTCGAGCGACCCGACCCTCTTGTCGAGGCCGAGCGCGCGGGCGCCGCCGATTGTGGCCATCTCCAGGACGGCCGTGGCAGGGACGGCCCGCGGGTCGCGTGACGCGAGCTTGTGCAGGAACGCCGTTTGGCGCATGGCCCCGAACATGTCGAGGTCATTGTTGCTGGCCGCGCCGTCCGTGCCGAGACCGACCGTGATCCCCGCGGCCAGGTACTTCGGAACCGGCGCCACCCCGCTCGCCAGCTTCATGTTGCTCTCCGGGTTGTGCGAGACCGCGGCGCCGGCGCGCTTCATGATGGCGATGTCGTCGTCGGTCAACCAGACGCAGTGAGCCGCCACCACGTCAGGCCGCAGGAATCCCAGCGAATCGAGCCAGGCGGTCGGCGACATCCCGTGCTTCTCCCGAATGATGTTCACTTCGTCCTCGGTCTCCGCGAGGTGAATCAGGATCGGCACCTTGTAACGATCGGCCAGCTCGCGGATCGCGCGCAGCGTGGGCTCGTCCACGGTGTAGGGCGAGTGCGGCGCGGGGACGGCCGTAATCAGATCGTCCCCGGCGAATTCCCTCATGAACGCCTCGGTCCGCTTCAGCGCGTCGGCCGGCGTTTTCGCGTCGGCGACGGGGAACCCGATGATCGTCTCGCCCAGCACGCCGCGCAGCCCCGCCGCCTTCGTCGCGCGCGCGATCTCCTCCTCGAAGTAGTACATGTCGGCGAAGGTCGTCGTGCCCGACTGAATCATCTCGAGCGCCGCCAGTCGCGTGCCCACCCGCACCATCTCGGGCGAGACGGTCTTCGCTTCGGCAGGGAAGATGAATTTCTGCAGCCAGTCCATCAGCGCCAGGTCGTCGGCCAGGCCTCGATACATGACCATCGGCGCGTGCGTGTGGGTGTTGACGAGGCCGGGCAGCACCACGTGGCCGGCCGCCTCGATGGTCTCGGACGCCGCAAACTGGCGCGCGATTTCTTCGGGCGTGCCGACGGCCACGATATCGCGGCCGTTCACGGCGACGGCGCCCGGGGAGAGCACGCGCCTGGACGCATCCATCGTGACGACGTCACCGCCCGTCACGACGAGTGAGACCTGCTGCCGGCTGGCCTGGCTGCACGAGACAGTGAGCAGCGCCATGGCCATGACGACGCACAGGCAAGGCAGGCGGAGCGACGAACGGAGATTGGCGGTCATAGGCCGTCGATCTTATCGCGAATTCGGCAGGATTCGATCTCACCAGCCCCTCGTCCGCTGCGTTGTCCCCCCTGCGGTCTCTCGTGTATAGTGTGGCCCGTGCCTGTCCATCTCGTCGAACACCCGCTCGTCCAGGACACCCTGCTGGTCCTCAGGAATCAGAAGACGGAGGCTGTCGTCTTCCGTCACATGGCGACGCGGATCAGCGTGCTGCTCGCCGCCGAGGCGCTGCGCGACCTCCCGACGCAGGCAGCGTCCGTCACGTCCCCCATGGGCACCGCTCAGGGGCGACGGATCGACGCCGACGTCGTCGTCGTGCCCGTGCTGCGGTCGGGGCTTGGCATGCTGGATGCCGTCCTGGAACTGCTGCCCTCGGCGCGAGTCGGGCACATCGGTCTCCAGAGGGACGAACAGACGGCGGTGGCCTCGCAGTACTACTCCAAATTGCCGCACGGCCTGGAGCACAGCTACGTCCTGATGGTCGACCCGATGCTGGCGACGGGCGGGAGCGCGGTGGCCGCGCTCGACCTGCTGAAGCGCGCCGGCGCCCGAGATATCCGCATTCTGTGTATCGTCGCGGCGCCCGAAGGGATTGCGCTGGTCGAGCAGCACTTCCCCGACGTCCGGATCTTCACGCCGGCAATCGACCAGGGGCTGAACGACAAGAAGTTCATTGTCCCAGGCCTCGGTGACTTCGGCGACCGACTCTACGGAACGCTCTGACAGTGAACAGCTGGCGGTTCACAGCTGGCAACAGACAGGTGTAAACACGCAGTGGCTGGCTGGCTGGCTGACTGCTGGCGGCTGCCTGCTGAGAGCTGATGGAGACGTGCATGGCCAACCAACGCGACAAGCCGAACCGCCCGACTCATGTGACCAAGCGCCGAGCGCGGCCGCAACCCGAGGATCCGAGCTGGCGCACGGCGATTACCCGGATCGAGCCGAACGAGATCCTGATCCGCGGCTACGCCGTGGACGAGCTGATGGGCCGGCTTTCCTTTGCCGAAACCGTCTACCTGATCCTGCGCGGGGAACTGCCGACGCCGACGATGGGGAAACTGTTCGGGGCGGCGCTGGTGGCGTCGATCGACCATGGCGTCACCCCCCCCTCCACGCTGGCCACCCGAAACGTCGCGACGACGGGTGCCCAACTCAAGGCGTCGGTTGCGGCCGGCGTGCTCGGGTTCGGCATGTACCACGGCGGCGACATCGAGAGCTGCATGCGGTTCCTGCAGGAAGGCCTGGCCATGGTGCGGGAGGGTGCGACATGCACGGCGGCGGCCGAGGCTCTCGTCCGCTCCTGCACGGATGCCGGCAAGCGCCCGCCCGGGTTTGGCCACCGTATTCACACGAGCGACCCGCGCGCCTCGAGGCTACTCCAGATGGCGCACGAACTGGAACTCGACGGCGAACACGTCCAGATGATCCGGACGGTCGACCGCGTGGCGTCTTCAAGGCCGGATGCCGCCGATCATTCATGGTCGCTCAATCTCGACGGTGCGATCGCGGCGGTGTGTGGCGACATGGGATTCGAGCCGGAACTGGGGAACGCGCTGTTTCTGATCGCGCGGGTTCCCGGGCTTGTGGCGCACGCGAACGAAGAACGATCACGCCATCAGCCGATGCGGCAGATTGACCCGACGCAAGCGATCTACGACGGGCCGCCGCCGCGCAGGCTCCCGGAGACGAGGAAGTAGGGTGGGTTGTCGCGGGCGGCCGACTTGAATTACACTGTGGGTTCTTCTCGGGTTGGGCACTTAGATCAGCGGCTAGATCGCCTGCTTCACACGCAGGAGGCCAGTGGTTCGAATCCACTAGTGCCCACCAACCTTCGCTCATTCCTCACGCGAAGGTTGCCCGCCAACGCACGAAGCGCGATGGCGGGCGCTCTCCAACGCAGAATCCAGAAGTCAGAAGTCAGATCTCTCTACTGAAGCTTCTTCGCCTGCGCGATGAGGACCGTCAGCATCTTGACGTACCTCGCCTCGGCATCGGCGAAGGCCTTCGCGTAGTCGTCTTCGCTCGCCATCTTCTGCTTCTTCCAGTCGCCGTCGAAGACGTAGGTCTTCGCGCCGATGTCGCAGGTGTCGAAGCGGCTGTCATCCTTCTTCGGCTTCAGGCCGTCGGCGCCGATGTCGATCACCAGCGACCGCGAGCCTTCGACGGCGGCGCTGTTGAGATCCGTGTAAATCTCTCGGAAGTCCTTCTTGGCCAGTTTCTCGGTGAGGATCGGCGGCACCGCGTAGCGCGCCGACACCACCAGCAACTGGCTGCCCGGGAAGTAGAGGGCGGCGACGAATACGTCGCTCGCTGACGGATCCTTGGCCGCAATCGCATCGAGCTTGCCCTTGTCGAGTAACTGCGCGAGTTCCTTGACGAGCGGGACCGACTTCGAGTCCTGCGCCAGGGCACCCGTCGAAAGTACGGTGAACAAGACGAAAACGACCAGAAAGGACACCGACCGGGCGACCATCGTGCTCATCTGAACTCCCCCGTGTCAGAGAAGGCCTGTTCGCGGCAGAACGCGAGTGTGTTCTATCACCTGCTGAGCCGGACGTCAATTCTCTTTCGGGCAATGGGCGCAGGAAATCCGCGAGGGAGGGGCAACGGTGGGGGAATCAGACGGACGGGGCCGGCCGACAGCCGCCCCCATCCGTGTCAGCCGATGAACAACGGATCGTCGTCGTCCATGCCGAGCGCCTGCGCGCGAGCCTGCCGGACCTCGCGAACCGCGCCAATGGCAGCGCCGATCCCCGCCAGCAAGGCGCGACCTTCGCGAACGGGGGCCAGAAGGGCACCCTGGACGAGCCGGCTCGCGTCGTCGACACGCTGCGCGAGATCGGCCAACACGCGGTCCGCGCGTTCCACCTGCGCGACTGCCAGCTCGCTCACGCGCGCGGCGTTTGCGACCACGACCGTGGCATCGGACACGAGCGGCCGGATCTCCTGTTCGATCCTCGTGCCCAGCTCTTCCAGCCTCCTGGCCAGGCGGGCGGCGACGATGAACAGCCCGATCTGAAACGCTGCCATCACGAAGGTGGCGAGGGCGATGACACCCAGTAACACAACCGCCGTCGTGCTCACGCTGTCTCCTTTTCGCGGGCCTCCCTATACGCATCGCGGCCGCGCTCAATCGCGGAGCTGATGGTCTCGCGCTGGCGGGCCAGCGCCTCGCGCGTCTGGCGGGCCGCCTCGGCCGCCTTCTCGCGACCTTCGCGGGCCTTCTCGGTCAGGAACTCGCGCGTTTCCTTCCCTGCCGCCGGCGCGAACAGCAGTGCGACCGCCGCACCCGCCGCCGCGCCAAGGACAAAGGCTGTCACAATCTTGCCCGCACCGCCGCTCTCGTCACTCATGACGTTCTCCTTTGAAGACAGGCACCCTCAGCAGAATCCTGCCTTCATGTTCTCATATAGTTGCCTGTCTTGCAGCAACTGTCCAGCCGTTCCCTGGCCTTGACCGAGTTTTTCCTTCAACGGCTCGAGGCGGGCCATCGACGCCACGCGGTCACCGCTCGGCCGCTGCCCCGAGCCCGAGCTCCCGGCGCTTCAGCACCTTGATGCGGTCACGCAGGGTGGCCGCCCTCTCGAAGTCGAGGTTGGCCGCCGCGTCGCGCATGTGCCGCTCCAGCCCCGCGACGTGCGCGTCCAGTTCGGCCTGCGTGCGGAATCCCGGCGCCGCCTCGGGATCCGGCACCGCCATGTAGTCGCGCTCGTAGACGCTCGACAGCACATCGTCGATCTGCTTGACGATCGACGCGGGGGTGATCCCGTGCTCGACGTTGTAGGCTTCCTGGACGTGGCGTCGTCGGTCCGTCTCGGCGATGGCCACACGCATCGACTCGGTCATGGTGTCCGCGTACATGAGCACGCGCCCGTTCACGTTGCGCGCGGCTCGACCGGACGTCTGGATCAACGACCCGGCAGAGCGCAAGAACCCCTCCTTGTCCGCGTCCAGGATCGCCACGAGCGAGACTTCCGGCAGGTCGAGCCCTTCCCTGAGCAGATTGATGCCAATCAGCACGTCGAATTCGCCCCGACGCAGATCGCGGAGGATCTCGACGCGCTCAAGCGTGTCGATGTCCGAATGCAAGTAGCGCACGCGGACGCCCAGTTCCTGGTAGTATTGGGTCAAATCCTCGGCCATCCGCTTGGTCAGCGTCGTAACGAGCACGCGCTCCTTCAGGGCCGCTCGCCCGCGGATTTCACCCAGGAGATCGTCCACCTGCCCCTTCACCGGCCGGATCTCGATCGGCGGGTCCGTCAGGCCGGTCGGCCGGATGATCTGCTCCACGACGACGCCGCCGGAGGCCCGCAGTTCGAAGGGGCCGGGCGTCGCCGACACGAACACCACCTGGTGCGCGCGCGCCTGCCATTCCTCGAAGGTGAGCGGCCGGTTGTCGAGCGCCGACGGGAGGCGGAAGCCGTAGTTGACCAGCACGTCCTTCCGCGATCGATCCCCATGGTACATCCCGCGGATCTGCGGGACCGTCTGATGGCTCTCGTCCACGAACACGACCGCGTCGGCGGGCAGGTAGTCGAGCAGCGTCGGCGGCGGTTCGCCGGGCGCGCGGCCCGTCAGGTGACGCGCGTAGTTCTCGATCCCGTGGCAGTACCCGATCTCGCGGATCATCTCCAGGTCGAACATCGTGCGCTGGTGCAGGCGCTGCGCCTCGAGCAGCTTGCCTTCCGATTCGAGCAGCGAGCGGCGTTCCACCAGCTCCGCCTTGATCGACTCGATGGCCTTCCGGGTCCGCTCTCGCGGGGTCACGAAGTGCGTCTTCGGGAAGATCGCCAGCCGGTCGTGCCGACGGGAGGTGCGGCCGGTCAGCGGGTCGAACACCACCAGCTCGTCCACCTCGTCGCCGAACAGCCCGATACGCACCGCCTGCTCTTCGTAGGACGGGTACACCTCGATGATGTCGCCGCGCACCCGGAAGGTGCCGCGCCCGAACTCCACGTCGTTGCGCTCGTACTGGATGTCCACGAGTTTCCGCAGGATCTGTTCGCGATCGATCCGCTGCCCCATCTCGAGCGGCAGCATCATGCCGTAGTAGGCTTCCGGCGACCCCAGGCCGTAGATGCACGACACGCTGGCGACGATGATGACGTCGCGGCGATCGAAGAGCGACCGCGTGGCCGACAGCCGCATGCGATCGATCTCGTCGTTGATCGTCGCTTCCTTCTCGATGTAGGTGTCGCTGGCCGGAACGTAGGCCTCCGGCTGGTAGTAATCGTAGTAGCTGACGAAGTACTCGACGGCGTTGTCGGGGAAGAACCGCCGGAACTCCTGGAAGAGCTGGGCGGCAAGCGTCTTGTTGTGGACCATCACCAGCGAGGGGCGGTTCACGCGCGCCATCACCTGCGCCATCGTGAACGTCTTTCCGGAGCCCGTAACCCCGAGCAGCACCTGGTGAGCATCGCCGCGCCCGAGCGCCTCCACGAGTTCCGCGATGGCTCGCTGCTGGTCGCCGCGCAGCTCGAAATCGGAGACGAGATTGAAGCGGTCGGGCACGAGCAGGATCGTACCACAGGCGCGACCGGCGCCCGGCGTCGCGACGCCCGTGAGTGTCGAGACCGTCCCAATCCTCAGGGGCGAGGCAGGCCTCGCGCCCCTACCGTTTCAGCAGAGCGAAATACCCCTGGCGGGTCCGCACCCGGATGTCCTTCAGGCCCGGCCGCGTCACCTTGATCGCCACCTTCCGCCACGTCCCGTCGGTCTTGGTGTTCGTGGACACGTAGCCCATCGAATACTGGGCGTCGATTTCCGCCGCCACCTTGCCATAGGCGCTCTCCAGGTCGCGCATCGACATCGGGAAGAACGCCTGGCCACCGGTGATCTCCGCCAGGCGCTGCAACCGGGAGCGCAGGTCCTGCCGCACGCTCGCAGGCTGGTGCTCCAGGAACCCGATGGCATGAACGGTGACGTCGGAGGCTTTCAGGAGATCGGTCAGATCGCTGAACGAGATGCTGCTCGCGTTGTCGCCGCCATCCGTGTACAGCACGAGGATCTTCCGTCCCTCCTGCCCCGACGCGCCGTCGAGGTAGACCCCGATCGCGTCCCACAAGGCCGTGTACCCCTCGGCCTTGCGGCTGCGAATCCGTTCCACGAGGCGGCCGAATTCCGACTGGCTGTACCGCGCAACACGGACCTCGGTGTCGAAGTCCACCAGCGTGAAGTCCCGCGCCTCGCTCAGGGTGTTGAGAAACTTGATCGCGGCACTCCGGGCGAACTGCATGTCCGCATCCATGCTCCCGCTGATGTCGAACAGCGCGCCCAGATGGAGCTCGGCCGGCGGAAGTCGCGGGGCGCCGGCGCTCCGGCCCGGCGGGGCGTCGGCGCTCCGGCCCGGCCGCGCGTCGCAGGGCACGAAGAAGCGCAGCGCCTGTTTCTGGCCATCCTCGTAGACCTCGAAGTCGCCTTCCTCGAGGTCGGTCAGGTCGTTCCCCTTCTTGTCCACGACCGTCACGCCGAAGTTGACGATGTCCACGCCGCTCCGGAAGGTCGGCTGCCCGCCCTGCGAGAAGACGACGACGACCGTCCCGAGCACGCAGAGGATGGCCGCGGCCGCTTTCACCCTGCTCTCGCTTGTCATCCGTTCCCCCTGCCGGCCTCGCGGTGGCACCGGGTCACCGTTACGTCCTGGCGGCACCCGCATCGTATTCCGTACCGTCGTGCCTGTTTGAGTATAATAGGAGCTTGGCGCCGATGGACCGTCATCTCTCCATTATCCCAGGGACTCTGGCCGCACGATGAGGTGCTTGGCCGTCTGTCAGACCGAACTCGTCGTGCGAATGCTGGAAACCGCGCTGATGTCCAGCTTCGAGACTGAGTTCCTGGTCGAGAGCCGCCCGCTCGCACGGCGGCTTCACGAGGTCGGGGTCAAGGTGTCACCCGGGGACCTTCACCGGACCGACACGTACCTCAAGGCCGACCTCTCCCCCACCACCTGCGTCATCGTCGAAGACAACAACCGGCCCGGCCTGAAGAAGACGCTGACGGCGATTTGCGACGCGGGCGCGACGCTGATCTACGTACTCGCCACGGGCGCGGGCGCGGGGAGTCGTCGCGAGGACGAGCTTCGGGCGGCGTTTCCCGAGGTCTCTTACCTCACGATGACGGAGTTGTTCGGCGCCCCGCTGGTCACCCAGATCAGCCGCTCGCTGACCCGTGCGCGCGTGCAGCAGTACCAGCGCTACTTCGCGGATGCGGACCGCGTGCTGATTCTCATGCACAACGACCCGGACCCGGACGCGATGGCCGGCGGCCTCGCGCTGCGGAACATCCTGCGGCGGACGAAAGCGACCGCCATCCTCGGCACCCTGCAGGGCGTGACGAGGCCGGAGAACCTCCGGATGGCCAACCTGCTGGACATCCAGGTGGAATCGATCACGCCGGCCTCGCTCGGCGAGTTCGATCGGATCGCGATGGTGGACGTCCAGCCCCACTACTTCGGCGACCTGATGAACACCGTCGATCTCGTGATCGATCATCACCCGCCCCAGCCGGGCTACAGCACGATCTTCAAGGACATCAGGTCCGACTATGGCTCGACCTCGACCATCCTGACCGAGCACCTGCGCGCGGTCGACGTGAACATCTCCGAACGGACTGCGACCGCCCTGCTCTACGCCATCAAGTCTGACACGCTCTTCTTCAACCGCCAGGCCAACCGGGTCGATCTCGAAGCCTTCTCGTTCCTCTACCCGCTGGCCGACGCCACACTGATCCGGAAGATGGAAGGAACGGAAGTGACGCTCGAGCGCCTCGAGTACGTGATGAAGGCGTTCCAGGCGGGCCGCAGGGAAGACCAGGTATTCTGCGCCTTCATGGGCCAGACGCCGCGCGAAGACCTGGTTGCCTACGTCGCCGACTTCTACCTACAGCTCGAGGACATCAAGTGGACGATCATCGCGGGTGTCGTCAACGAGATGCTCGTGCTGTCGGTCAGGAACCTCGGCTATTCGCGTAACGCCGGCGAGTACGTCCGGAAGTGTTTCTCTTCCCTGGGCAGCGCCGGCGGTCACCGGTCGATGGCCAAGGCCGTGGTCCCGATGGCCCGCTTCCGCGAGAAGTTCGGGGCGCTCGAAGGCGTCCGGCTCAGCGAACTGCTCCTCGAGACGGCGGTGCAGTTCCTCCGCGAGCACCAGGCACCCGAAAAGAAGAAAGAGACGGCCAAAGCGTAGGGGTTGCTAGCCAAGCGCCTGGTCGAGGTCCTCGATCAGGTCTGCCTCGTCTTCCAGTCCAATCGAAACCCTCAGCATGCCCGCTGTCACGCCTGCGCGCCCGAGTTCCTCCTCGCCGTAGTTGTAGTGCGAGGTCAGGACCGGGAGGCTGACAAGACTGTCCACGCCGCCAAGGCTCGTCGCGCGCCGAATCACCTGGAACCGGTCGAACACGCGCGAGGCCCCCTCCAGGCCACCGGCGACCTCGAAGGTCACCATGCCGCTGAACCCTGACATCTGCGCGCGCGCGACCTCGTGGTCCGGGTGCGACGAGAGACCCGGGTAGAACACCCGTATGACCCGACGATCCTGCTCGAGGAACCTGGCCGCCGCCTCGGCCGACGCGTTGTGGCGCGCCATCCGGACAGGGAGCGTCTTGAGGCCGCGCGCCAGGGCAAATGCGGCCTGCGGGTCCATGACCGGGCCCAGGAGCCGCCTCATCATGTCCACGCGCTGCAGCAACTCGCGGGACCCCGACACGGCCCCGCCTGTCACATCCGAATGCCCGTTCAGGTACTTCGTGGCGCTCTGCATCGCGAGATCGACGCCCAGCGCGAGCGGTTGCTGGTTGATCGGGCTCGCGAAGGTGTTGTCGAGCACCGACAGCACGCCCCTTTCCCGGCAGGCCCGGGCCACCCGCGCAATGTCCAGGCACCGGAGCGTCGGGTTGATCGGCGACTCGATCCAGCACATCCGGGTCCGACTGCCGATCAAGCGGTCCGGGTCGGCAAGCTCCTCGATCGTGGCAAAGCGCACGGCGATCTTGAACCGAGTGAGCACGTCGTTCACGAGGTGAAACGTGCCGCCGTAGGTCGCCGCGCTGCACAGCAGTTCGTCCCCGGGGTTCAGGAAGGTGAGCAGCAACGTGGACGACGCGGCCATCCCCGACGCGAAGACAAGCGCCGCTTCCGCCCGATCGAGCGCCGCAATCTTCTGCTCCGTCACCACGACCGTCGGGTTCGCGTAGCGCGAGTAGAGATACTTGTCGAGCGTCCCTTCCTGGTAGCGTCGTACTTCGTCGGCGCTCTCGAACAGGAACGTCGTCGTCTCGTAGATCGGCACGTTCACCGAGTCGGCGCGCACGGGCGCGTCCTCGCCGCGGTGAATCAACTCGGTAGAGAGTCCTCTCTGCTTCATACGCCTCCGTCGTCCGGTGCCGCCCCGCCCTCGCTCGTTGCTCCGTCACGTTGCGGACCCAGGGCGACCGGCCCCTGGGCCACGCCCCCGCCCCAGCCACGCCGCCCGCTCACCGCCTCGAGCCGCTCGCCGCTGGCGCCGACCACCGGGTCGATGAACTGGCGATACGCGTCCTCGTAGCCACGGTCCATCAATTCGCCCAGCGTGACGGTGCGGTCTGAACGCTGGTCGTAGCACCCGCCGACATCCAGCGGGCCGACCGGGTTGTAGGAGGGACGCACAACGAACAGGCACCGGAACGGCCGATGAACCGCGACGGCCGATCGCAGCGCCGCCGCCTCGGCCCCGGCCAGGTAGTCGCTGACGCGTCCACGCCAGTCGCTTCGCGGCACGGTCAGGCGGTGGGGCCCTTCCAGCTCGGGGAACGGCGACACGACGACCACCTGCTCGACGCCCGCGAGCAGCAGCTCGTCGAGCACGCGATCGACCGCGCCGGGACGCGACGAGACGCGGTGCACTTCCCCGCACCAGTAGCTCTCCGGCGGGAACCCTATCATCTGCACCTCGGTCGCCACCGGGAGGCTGATCCCCGCCAGCGCTGCATCCATCAGGTGATCGCGGCTGACCCCGGCCAGGTCAAACCCCTCCGAGAGGCGGCGATCACCGCCCGGCCCGGCACTCGAACGGAAGAAGTCGCGACGGTGTCGATCCCCGAGCATCGCGAACACGAGGTCGCGACGCATGTCCACGTCGTGCACGGTCAACAGGAGTTCGCGAAAACCCGGCTGCCCGAGGTTCTCGCGGAGCAGCTCCGTGTAGGCGCGGCCGAGGTCCACGGGACCCGGCCGGCGTGCGCCTGCCGCGCCGCCCACCAGCTGCCAGAGACCTCGCGAGATCGCCGTCGCGGCCCCGGTCGCGGACAGCGGCGCACCGACAATCCTCCACCAGATCGGCGCATCGTCCCGTCGACGACCGCGCCCGGTGATCAGGACGACGAGCGCCAACAGGCCCAGCGTGCCGACGAACAGCGAGAGAGAGATGAGGAACGCCCGCGGAAGAACGGCCGGCAGGAACTCGGGGTCGAACGCCGTCTCCACCAGCGACGTGTACGCGCGCGCGACGATCCCGGCCGATGACATGCCGGCCAGGCGAAGGAGAAAGCCGAGCGGGTAGACCAGGAGACCGGCCGCGAGCGCGAGAAGCGGCAGCAGCACGACGGACAGCGACGCCGCCAGCGCCCAGCCGGCCGTCCGCAACGCGGCACGTACCCGGTAGTAGTGGGACGCGGCCGGCGATCGCCAGAGGCCGTCGGCGTCCCACAGGCGGCCGCCGCCGTCGATCGCGGCAAACACCGCGGACGCGACCCCCATGCCCGTACCCGCCACCAGGTCGATCTTGACGCCCGCTTCCTGAAAGGCGCGAAGGACGCCCGCGTGGTAGGCACCGGCCGTCCCGCAGCCCGTGAGCACGAGCGCGGTCCGCGACAGGGGTGAATAGGCGTCGCGCGTGGGTGTGGGCTCGCCGGTCATGGAAAGACCCCCGGGCGCCCGGTCATAAGGCGTCGTGCACGGTCACGAGCTTCACGATCTCGAGTCGGCGCCGGCCATTCGGGGCGTGCACGGTGACCTCGTCGCCCGGCTCCTTGTTCAGCAGCGCACGACCGATCGGAGAACCCGGCGAGATCAGCCCCTTGGACGGATCCGCCTCTTCGGGCATGACGAGTCGATAGACAATCGTTTCCCCGCCGCTATCGGTGACGTGGACGATCGAACCGAGCCCGACCTTGTCGATTGGCAGTTTGTCGAGGTTCAGGAGGGAGATCTCACCGACACGCTTCTTCAACATCCCGATCCGCGCATCGATCAGGCGCTGACGCTCCTTGGCCGCCTGGTACTCCGCGTTCTCGCTGAGGTCACCCAGCTCCCGCGCCTGCTGGATCTCCTTGGGCAACTCGGTCCGCAACTCGCGCTCGAGTCCCTGGATCTCCTCCTCGAACTTCTTCAGCAGTTGTTCCCTGATAGACATCCGACAGCGTCCCGTTCTCAAGGCCGTCACAGATAGTGAAGACAGGTCAGTCCCGTCCGTGCAAGGTTCGAGTGCTTTCCTCGCGAATATTCGCGATTCTAGCACACGGACCTCGTTCTGTAGCCACAGAACACCCGTCGAGCCGGGTGAAGACGGCAGCTGCCAGGCACGCTGTCTGCGGGTATCATGGCTCAGCGCGAACGTGAAGCGCCAGGAGACCGCGGCGATGAAGCAGCTTTCGAGTCGTCACCACCCTCTCGTCGCGACGTGTCGCTCGCTCGCCCGCGGCCGCGCCGGTGGTGACGACCGGGTACTCCTCGACGGCATCCATCTCCTGGCCGACGCCGTGCGCGCCGGCCTCGCCCTGGACACGGTCGCGTTCACCCCACGCCTGCGGGCCACCGACGAGGGCGGCCGGCTTCTGTCCGAGCTGTCGGGCCACGCGGCCGAGGTCGTCGAGGTTTCGGACAAGGTGATGGCGGCCATGAGTCCCGTCTCCACACCGTCCGGGGTGGTCGCGATCGCCTCTCGTCCCCATTCGTCGCTAGCGGGGGTGTTCGCGCGCGCGCCCCAACTCGTCGTCATCGCGCTCGATGTCCAGGAGCCCGGGAATGTCGGGGCCATCGTGCGCGCGTCCGAAGCGGGCGGCGCGACGGGCGTGGTGTTCTGCGGCGCGTGCGCGGACCCGTTCGGATGGAAGGCGATCCGCGGGTCGATGGGGAGCGCGCTGCGGTTTCCAGTGGCCACCGGCGTGTCGGTCCGGGAGACGCTGGCCGGCGCCCGGGAGAGAGCCGTCCGGATCCTCGCCACGCTTCCCCGAGGCGGGCAGGCCCCACGCGGTCTCGACCTCCGGCAACCGACGGCCTTCGTGCTCGGCGGCGAAGGCCCGGGACTCTCCGAAGCCGTGCTCGAGGTCACCGACGCTCGCGTGTCGATCCCGATGCGGCCCCCGGTAGAGTCGCTGAACGTCGCCGTGGCGGCGGCCCTGCTCGTCTACGAAGCCGCGCGGCAGCGCGAGCCTGTTTGACCGTTGCCGTCATGAGACCGGGCTCGCCACCGGACGGCAGGCGCCTCTGCTATGCTGTCCGAGGACGTGACCATGACCACCGACGACTTGTTCGGGAACGCGGGCGACCAGCAGCCGCACGAGGTCAAAGCCCCCCTGGCCGACCGCATGAGGCCGCGGACCTTCGAGGAACTCGTCGGGCAGGACACGCTGCTCGCACCCGGACGCCCGCTGCGAGTGGCCATCGAGCGCGATCTCCTGCAGTCGATCCTCCTCTGGGGCCCTCCCGGCACCGGCAAGACGACGCTGGCGCGCCTCATCGCCCACATCACCCGCGCCCACTTCATCTCGTTCACCGCCGTGCTCGCCGGCATCAAGGAGATCAAGGCGGTGATGGCCGAGGCCGAGCAGGCTCGCCGCCAGATGGGCCGGCGGACGATCCTGTTCGTGGACGAAATCCACCGCTTCAACAAGGCGCAGCAGGACGCCTTCCTGCCGCGCGTGGAAACCGGCGACATCGTCCTGATCGGCGCCACGACCGAGAACCCGTCGTTCGAGGTGAACTCGGCGCTCCTCTCCCGGTCGCAGGTCTACGTGCTGCGACCGCTCTCGCCTGAGGCGACGCTGGACATCCTCCGCCGCGCGCTGGCCGACGCAGAGCGCGGCCTCGGCGCCGAGGCGATCGACGTCGAGCCGGACGCCCTGGAGGCGATTGCCCGGCTGGCCAACGGCGACGCGCGCACGGCCCTCAACCTGCTCGAGGCTGCCGTCATGGTGGCGCCGACCGACCCCGCCAGCCACCGCCGCCATCTCGACGTGGCCTTCGTGGCGCAGGTGGCGCAGCGACGAACGCTCCTGTACGACAAGAGCGGCGAGGAGCACTACAACCTCATCTCGGCGCTGCACAAGTCGATGCGGAACAGCGACCCTGACGCGGCGATGTACTGGCTGGCGCGGATGGTCGAAGCCGGCGAGGACCCGCTTTTCATCTCGCGTCGCCTGGTGCGGTTCGCGTCGGAAGACATCGGCATTGCCGACCCGCAGGCGCTCGTGGTGGCGGTCGCGGCCAAGGATGCGGTGCACTTCATCGGCATGCCGGAGGGCAACACCGCCCTGGCCCAGGCCGTTGTCTACCTCTCGACGGCGCCGAAGAGCAACGCGCTCTACGTGGGCTACCAGCAGGCCGCGAGCGACGCGCTTCGCGTCGTCGCGGAACCCGTGCCGCTGCACCTGCGAAACGCGCCGACCACGTTGATGAAGGAACTCGAGTACGGGAAGGGCTACCGTTACGCGCACGAGGAACGCGACGCGGTGGCTGCGATGGACTGCCTGCCCGAGGGCCTGCGCGGCCGAAAGTACTACCGGCCGACCGAGCGGGGATTCGAGAAGGAGATCAAACGCCGTCTCGACGCGTGGGAGGCGATCAAGGCGAAGAGACGGGGGAATCCTGACGCAGGCAGTTGACGGTGGCTACGACGATTTCCTCAGATCCTCTGGAAGTTCTTCTCGATCTCACGTCTCGTGAGCCGCAGCATCACCGGGCGGCCGTGCGGGCAGATGGTCGAATACGCCGTGCGGCGCAGTTCCTCGATGATGTGCGCCATCTTCTCGTGCGTGAGGGGCGCGTTCGCCTTCACCGCCGCATGACAGGCGGTAAGGGCCGCGATCCGCTTGAGCGCCTCCTCCACCGTCGTTCCGCGCTCGAGGCCGTCGAGATCCTCGGCGAGCGCACGCACCGCCGCGACACTCTCGTCTGGCGTGAGCAGGGCGGGGACGGCGGCCAGCCGCAGGCTGTTCCCACCGAACTCCGCCACCTCGAAGCCGAACCGCTCGAGTTCGGCGGTCCTCGACAGCAGCACCTGGCAGCCGCTGGCCGACAGCTCCACCACCAGCGGCTCGAGCAGCAGCTGGCTCTCGAGACGGCCGTCGGTGAGCCGCTGCATCACGCGCTCGAACAGGACACGCTCGTGTGCGACGTGCTGGTCGATGATGGCGATCCCCTCGTCATCGATCGCGATGATGAACGTGTCGCGCAACTGGCCGAGCGGGATCATCGGGCGCACGCCGATGGCACCCTGGAGAGGCTGCTCGGCCTGGCCTGCGAAGGCGGGCGGCATCGACGGGTCCGATGCCGATGACGCCGCGCACGGCTCGGCGACAACAGGCGGCGTCCAGGCGGCCGGTGCGGGCATCCCGACGGTCGTGTCCCTGACCGGCACCGGCGACCACCGGTTGGGGTAGATGCCACCGAGAAGGCCCGGGAACGACATGGTCACTGGCTGGACGGCCGGGACCGTCTCGCCTCGCAGTTGCAGTTCCGGCGCCGGTCCCTGCCCCAGCGCGGCACCCACCGCGCGCCTGACGACTTCGTGCACCGCCGATTGGTTGCGGAAGCGGACTTCGGCCTTCGTCGGGTGGACGTTCACGTCCACCTGGTCGGGCTCCATCTCGATGAACAGGTGCACCTCGGGACTGCGTTCCTTCACCGAGGACACGCTGTAGGCCTCGATAATCGCGTGCGCGATCGTCTTGTCCTTGACGATCCGGCGATTGACGAAGATGTTCTGCGGGCCCCGCTTCGGCCCCTGCTCGGCGAGCGCCGCCACCAGGCCGAACACGCGGATCCCCGCAGCCTCCTTCCCCACGTCCACAAGGTCTTCGCGCTCGCCGTACAACTGGTAGAACCGGTCGGCCAGCGCGCGAACCGGCGGGCACTCGATCACCTTGCGTCCCGCGCTGGTCAGGGTGAATCCCACCTCGGGGTACGCCAGGGCCAGCTGCGTGACCATCCTCGAAATCTGCGCCGACTCGGCGCCGTCCGACTTCAGGAACTTCCTCCGCGCGGGCAGGTTGTAGAACAGGTCGGCCACTTCGATGCTCGTGCCCGTCGGCGCCCCGACTTCACGCACCGACGACACCGTCCCGCCATTCACCCGAATCTCGGTGCCGCCCGGCGAGTCTGCCAGCCGCGTACGAAGCGCCAGGTGCGACACCGACGCGATGCTCGGCAGCGCCTCGCCGCGGAACCCGTGCGTCAGGATCGCCGCGAGGTCCTCGGACCTCGAGATCTTGCTCGTCGCATGCCGGTCGAGCGCCAACTGCGCGTCCTCCGGGTCCATCCCGGTCCCGTTGTCTTCCACCCGAATCAGTTTCTTGCCACCCAGCTCACACTCGATCGCCACGCGCGACGCGCCCGCGTCAATCGCGTTCTCGACCAGCTCCTTGACGACAGACGCCGGCCGCTCGACCACCTCGCCGGCGGCGATCTGGTTGGCAAGTTCCGCCGAAAGACGATGCACCTTACCCATGAGGCCACATATGCGTAGAGGCGACCTGCCGGCCGCCCCTACGTGGTTGTTGCGGGGCCACGAGTGCCCCGACGTTGACGCGGTCGCCCCTACTAGTCGCCGACCTTGACTGACAGCGCCGCGTGCGCAGCCGCCAGCCGCGCCACCGGGACGCGATACGGCGAGCAGCTCACGTAGTTCAGCCCCACCTTCTGGAAGAAGTGAATCGAGGCCGGATCGCCGCCGTGCTCGCCGCAGACGCCCAGCTTGATGTCCGGGCGCGTCTGCCGGCCGAGCGTGCACGCCATCTCCACCAGCTTGCCCACGCCCACCGTGTCGATGCTGGCGAACGGGTCGGCATCGAGGATGCGCTTCTCCAGGTAGATCTTCAGGAACTTGCCGATGTCGTCACGCGAGAACCCGAAGGTCATCTGCGTCAGGTCGTTCGTGCCGAACGAGAAGAACTGCGCCTCGGTGGCGATCTCGTCGGCCGTCACGGCGCCGCGCGGCACTTCGATCATCGTCCCGATGAGGTACTTGATCTTGATCCCCTGTTCCTTGATGACCTGTTGACACACGCGCTCGGCGATCGTCTTCTGGTCCTTCAGTTCCTTCACGAGGCCGACCAGCGGGATCATGATCTCGGGCACGACCTTCAGCCCTTCCTTGTTGAGCTGGCAGGCCGCTTCCATGATGGCCCGGGTCTGCATCTCGGTAATCTCGGGATAGGTGATCCCGAGGCGGCAGCCGCGGTGGCCGAGCATGGGGTTGAACTCGTGAAGCTGCTCCACGCGCGCGAGCAGCATCTTCTTTTCCTCGAGCGCCTTCTTGTTGCCGTTGGTCGCCTCGAGCCTGGCGACGTCCACCATGAGATCTTCCCGCTTCGGGAGGAACTCGTGGAGCGGCGGGTCGATCGTGCGGACGGTCACTGGGCAGCCGTGCATCGCCTTGAACACGCCGTAGAAGTCCTTGCGCTGCATCGGCAGCAGCTCGTTGACCGCCGCCTTCCGGTCGGCCTCGTTGTCGGCGAGGATCATGCGGCGCACGATCGGCAGCCGGTCGTCGGCGAAGAACATGTGCTCGGTGCGGCACAGGCCGATGCCGCGCGCGCCGAACGCGTACGCGATCTCCGCCTGGTCGGGCAGGTCCGCGTTGGCGCGGATGCCCATCGTCCGGGTCTTGTCGGCCCATTCCAGCAGCTTGCAGAAGCGCTGGTAGATGTCCGAATCCTCGGGCTTCATCGTCCCGTTGACGACCTGCAGGATCTCGCTCGGCTTGGTGGCCACCTTCTGCACCTTCACCTCGCCCGACAGGCCGTCGAACGAGATGTCGTCACCCTCGTGCAGTGTCTTCCCGCCGATGTAGACGACCTTGTTCTTCTCGTCCACGCGCAGCTCGGATGCGCCGACGATGGCCGGTTTGCCCATCTGGCGGCCGACGACCGCCGCGTGGGAGGTCATGCCGCCGGTGGCCGTGAGCACGCCCTGCGACACGAACATGCCGTGGATGTCGTCCGGCACCGTCTCCTTGCGGACGAGCACGACCTTCTTGCCCTGCTCGGTCCAGGTCACGGCCTCGTCGGCCGTGAACACGACCTGCCCGGACGCCGCCCCCGGCGACGCCGGCAGCCCCTTGGTCGCCACGGGAATGGCCTTCCACTCCTTCGGGTCGAACACCGGGGCGAGCAACTGCGACAGCGAGGCCGGATCCACGAGGAGCAGCCCCTCACTCGGCTTCAGCAGCTTCTCGGCGACGAGGTCGGTCGCGATGACGACGGCCGCGTAGCCAGTGCGCTTGCCGGAGCGCGTCTGGAGCATGAAGAGCTTCTCGTTCTCGATCGTGAACTCGAAGTCCTGGATGTCCTTGTAGTGCCTCTCGAGCAGCGTGGTGTGCCGACGCAGTTCCTTGTACGCCTGCGGCATGACCTGCTCGAGCTCGACGATCGGCACCGGCGTGCGGATGCCGGCCACGACGTCCTCGCCCTGCGCGTTGATCAGGAACTCGCCGTAGAACTCCTTCTTGCCGTTCGCCGGGTTGCGCGTGAAGCCCACGCCGGTGGCCGAGCGGTCGCCGCTGTTGCCGAAGACCATCAGCTGCACGTTGACCGCGGTCCCGATGTGGTCGGGAATGTCGTAGATGCGGCGGTATTCCTTCGCCCGTGCGTTGTTCCACGAGTGGAACACGGCATTGCGGGCGCCGCGGAGCTGCTCCATCGGGTCGGTCGGGAACGACTTCTTCGTGATCTGCTTGACGACGCCCTTGTAGCGATTCACCACCTCGCGCAGCGCGGCTTCGTCGAGATCCGTGTCGATCTTCGCGCCCGTCTCGTGCTTGACCGCGTCGAACGCCTTCTCGAACTCTTCCTTCGGGATCTCGAGCACGACGTTGCCGAACATCTGCATGAAGCGGCGGTAGCTGTCGTAGGCGAACCGGCCGTTGCCGGTGCGCGCCTTGAGCCCTTCCACGGCCTCGTCGTTCAGGCCGAGGTTGAGGATCGTGTCCATCATGCCGGGCATCGAGAACTTCGCGCCGGAACGGACCGACACGAGCAGCGGGTTCTTGACCGACCCAAACGTCTGCCCTGCGACCTTCTCGAGCTTGCGCAGGTACTCTTCCATCTGCTGTTCGACCTCGGCCGGCACCTTGCGCCCGATCTCGTAGTACAGGTTGCACGCCGCGGTGGTGATGGTGAAGCCGGGCGGGACGGGCAGGCCGGCGTTGGTCATCTCGGCGAGACCGGAGCCCTTGCCGCCCAGCAGATCCTTCATCGTGCGGTCGCCATCGGCCTTGCCGGCGCCGAAGAAATACACGAACTTGGTTGCCTTGACCTTCTTGGCCGGGGAGGCCTTCGCCTTCGATTTCGCCGGGGCGGTCTTCTTCACAGCGGCCCTATCTTTCGACTTCGCTACCGTCTTCTTGGCCATCGCCTTGGGACTCCAATAATGAGGGATGAAGGAAGAACTGAATCACCGATTCAATTCGAGTTAAGGAACGATTTCCGACAGATCCGCCAGCTCCAGTATCAGCTCGTGGAGGCGCCAGATCAGGGTGAGCCGCTGCTCGCGCAGCGCCACGTCATCGACCATCACGAACACGTCCGTGAAGAAGCGGTCCACGGCCGGGCGGAAGAGGGAGGCCAGGCGGAACGCCTCGAGGTAATCACGACGACCCGCCGCCAGCCGCACCAGTTCGCCGCGCGACCGGAACTCGTCGAGCAGCGCGCGCTCCGCGGGTTCCGACAGGCGGTCGAGCGTTTCCACGGGACCCGACTTCAACTCGCGTGACAGGTTCTTCACGCGCTTGAACGCCACGGCCAGCGCCTCGAAATCCGGGGACGTCCGGACGCGGCGCAGCGCCTCGAGGCGCAGGCGCGCATCGTGGGGCACGTCCACGAAGCCACGCCGGGAGCCGGCAATCGCGTTCACCTCATCGTAGGTGAAACCGCGCTGCTGGAACAGGTAGCGGAGCCGTTCGGCTAGGAACGTCGTCAGCTCGCCGGTCTCCTCGCGCCCGGCCGCAGCCAGCCGCACGCCGGGTTCCGCGAGCGACTCGAGCGCGGCCCGCGCTTCGGTCCGCAGGGCCGCGAGGTCCACACACACCTCGAGACCGGTGAGTTCCGGCAAATCGACCAGCACCTTCAGCAGGCCGTGAGCCTGGCGGCGCAGGCCGAACGGATCGCGGGTGCCGGTGGGCCGTTCGCCGGCCGCAAAGAGCGAGACCAGGGTATCGACCTTGTCGGCCACCGAGAGCGCGGCCCACGTGACGGCCGCCACTCCGAGGTCTCCGCGCGAGGGCGGCGCGTCGGCCTCCGTGGCCGCGGGCAGGTACTGATGGTAGATGGCGCGCCAGACCGGCTCCGGCAGCCCTTCCTCGCGCGCGTAGATCCCGCCCATCGTCCCCTGGAGCTCGGTCAGCTCCCGCACCATGTCGGTGACGAGATCGGCCTTCGCCAGCCGCCCCGCTGTAGCGGACTGGTCGGCCAGGTCCGGCTTCCCGAACACGTCGGCCGTCAGCCACCGGGACAGGCGCTCGAGGCGCATCGCCTTCGCGTGATAGCTCCCGAGTTTCTTGTGGAAGAGGACGGTGGCCAGCGTCGGGAGACGGTCTTCGAGGCGCAACCGCCGATCGGCGTCGAAGAAGAACCGCGCGTCACGTAACCGGGCGGTCAGCACGCGCTCGCAGTTGCGGGCGATGGCGCGCGACGAGTCGGCCTGCGTGTTCGTCACGGCGAGAAATGCAGACATCAGGCGCCCGGCCGCGTTCACCACCGGGAAGAAGTGCTGGTGGTGGATCATCGTCGTCGTCAGCACCTCCTCGGGCAGGGTGAGGAACTCACCCGCGAAGGTGCCTGCGACCACCGCCGGGTACTCGACCAGGTCGGGCACCTCCTGCAGGAGACCGGACCGGGTGGCCGCCACGCTGCTGACCCTGCCGCCCAGGCGCTGCGCGTGGGCATCGAGTTCGCGCGCGATCTTGTCGTGGCGCTCGCCGCGCTCCAGTAGCACGAAGCTCTCGACCAGTTTCGTGCGGTACTCGTCGAACGACCGCACCTTGATGGCCCGGCCGGCGCGACCGCTCGTGGTGAGGAACCGGTGGCCGTAGGTGACAGCCGCCGAACGGACTTCCTGCACCAGCCCGGATTGCGCGGCCTCGCTGCGGCGAATCGTGAACGGCACTACCCGGCCGCCGAAGAGGAAGAGGATCCAGCGGATCGGGCGGCCGAACAGCAGTTCGCCGCGGCCATCCTCGAGCCACGCGTCCCAGTGCATCTGCTTGGGGAACGCCATGTCGCGCAGGACCCCGGCCAGCACATCCGGCAGGACGTCCACCGCCGCGCGACCGCGCTGCTGCCGACGGTAGGCCAGGTACGTGCCCTTTGGCGTGTCGACGCGGTCGAGCGCCGAGACCTCGACGCCGTGCTTGCGCGCGAACCCGATGGCGGCGGGCGTCGGCTCCCCGTCCGGCCTGAAGGCAGCCGTGACGGCGGGGCCGTTCATCATCTCTTCGAGGTCGGTCTGCCGCTCGGGCATCCGCGCGACGCGCGCCGTGAGCCGGCGCGCCGTGCTGAACGTCTCGACGGGAGCATCGGGGGGCAGCCGCAGGGCGGCCAGGCGGGCGCCGAGGTGGTCGCCGAACTGACGCGTCAGCGACGGCAGCCAGGAGGCTGGCAGTTCCTCGATTCCGATTTCGATCAACAGCTCGCGATCCACAATAGTCGTCGGTCCTGTCGCCGGGAACGGCGGGCCGCAAAGCCCGCCCTAGGTCGTTGCCGTATCCGCCGTGACCGGGGGCTTCATCGCCTCGACATGCGCCTGCGCCACGCCCACCGCCAGTTGCCGCACTTTCAGAATGTACGCGGTCCGCTCGGTCACGCCGACGCCGCCCGACGAGTCGAGAATGTTGAACAGGTGCGAGCACTTCAGGCACTGCTCGTACGCCGGCAGCACCAGGTTCGATTTCAGGAGCGTCTGCGCGAAGGCGTGGTGCCGGTCGAACAGGTCGCGATGGAACGCCACGAACTCCTCGCGGGGCATGTCCACCTGGCCGAAGGCGTACTTCGACTGCTCGATCTCGTCGCTCAACCGCACGTCGCGGTAGGTCACGCCGGGCGCCCACTGCACGTCGAAGACGCTGTCCACCTTCTGCAGGAACATCGCGATCCGCTCGAGCCCGTAGGTGAGCTCCGCCGAGATCGGCGAGAGGTCGATCCCGCCCACCTGCTGGAAATAGGTGAACTGCGTGATCTCCTGCCCGTCGAGCATCACCTGCCAGCCGACGCCCCACGCGCCGAGCGTCGGAGACTCCCAGTTGTCCTCCTCGAAGCGGATGTCGTGCTGGCGCGGATCGATGCCGCACGCCTCGAGGCTCTGCAGGTAGATCTGCTGCACCTCGTCGGGTGCCGGCTTGAGGATCACCTGGAACTGGTGGTGCTTGAACAGCCGGTTCGGGTTCTCGCCGAAGCGACCATCGTCGGGCCGGCGCGACGGCTGCACGTAGGCAACGTTCCAGTGGCGCGGGCCGAGAACCCGCAGGAACGTCTCGACATGGGACGTCCCGGCCCCGACCTCGATGTCGATCGGCTGCTGAATGAGGCAGCCGTGCGAGGCCCAGAATTCCGAGAGCTTGAAAATGAGGTCTTGAAACGTCATGCCATCCGTCGCGGCTCGATCAACGGCGCAGGTCGCGCAGGACCCGGGTCGACCGCAGTTCCTTCTCCAGGTGCAGGCGCATCAGCGCCTGATGGACCGACTCCAGTTCCCGATCGACCCGTGGCAACAGGGGTACTGTCCCGAGCCGCTGAGGGGCCACCCGCCCAGACGCCGCCAGGAACCTCAGCGCCTCGGGAGACAGCGTCACGCCGCGCCCTTCCTCGCGCCCCGCGCTCCCGGCGCACCCGTGACACGTGAACACGTGGCCGCCCGGTTCGAGGCAGGCGCCCGCCGGCTCGCCGTCGAGCGCCACGCCGCAACGATGGCAGGCGACATGCGGAGGGTACACGCCCTGGAGGCGAAGCAGCCAGTACTCGAAATACCGGGCCACTGGCGGCGTCGGCACGCCTTCCGCCAGCGCTTCGAGCGTGGACGTTCCCAGGCGATACAGCCGCTCGTTCGGATCGCCTTCCTGGGCCCACTCGTCCATCAGTTCCGCGAAATAGCCGACGTGGCTCAGGGCGTCCGGCCGCGTCGCGAGCAGCGGCGAGCATTGCGACTCGGCGTAGCTCAGGCGGACCAGGTCGCGTTGCTCGCGTTCGTAGTACGTGACGCCGACCCGCGTGAGCGGCTCGAGGGCACCCGCAAACCTGGATCGCGGGCGGCGTGCGCCGTTCGCCACGCCGCGCTTCTTCCCGCGATCGCGGGTCAGGAACACGACGATGCGATCCGCCTCCCCCAGCTTGTAGGTCCGCAGGATCAACGCCTCGGTCTTATAGAGAGGCATGACTGCGCGCGCCAAACTCCTTACTTTACCATGAAGGGCGGGACCGAACCGCCGATGAACACATCGGCCTTGCCACGATTTCTTTTCCCCGACGTCGAAGACTGCGCGCATAAGGGAGAATGCGATCTATCGCTGGCGCCGCGGCATTCCCAGTTCGTCGAGCAGGCGGTCGTCCTCACGCCACTCCGACTTGACCTTCACGAGCAGGTCGAGGTAGACGCGGGCATCGAAGAACGCTTCGAGATCGTGCCGGGCGGCGGTCCCGATCCGCTTGATCATCTCACCGCCGCGGCCAATCAGGATCGGTTTCTGCGACTCGCGCTCGACGAGGATCGAGCAGTAGAACCGCATGAGCCCATGCTCGTTCGCCTCCTCGAACCGGTCCACCACGACCGCACTCGAGAACGGGATCTCCGCGTGCGTGAGGCCGAGCACCTTCTCGCGCACGGTTTCCGACACGAAGAACCGTTCCGGCTGGTCCGTCAGGTAGTCGGTCGGATAGATCGGGTCGCCCACGGGCAGGTGCTCGAGGATGACCCGCTCGAGGCGGTCCACGTTCTCACCCGTCAGCGCGGAGACCGGCACGATGTCGGCAAACGGGTGGCGCTGCCGCCAGATGTCGATGAGCGGCAGCAGCGCAGGACGGGCGACCAGATCCACCTTGTTGATCACCAGCGCCACCGGCGCGGTCGCCTGCCGCACCTGCTCCAGGATGAACCGCTCGCCGCCCCCCGCCCGGGCGTCCGTGGCGTCGGTGACCAGCGCCAGGATATCCGCCTGCCGGATCCCTTCGACGGCGGCGTCCACCATGCGCACGTTCATCCGGTGCGTGGGCCGGTGGATGCCCGGCGTATCGAGGAAGATCGCCTGCCCATCGTCGTAGTTGCGGACGCCGGTAATGCGAGTTCGCGTGGTCTGTGGCTTGTCGGAGACAATCGCGAGCTTCGTGCCCACGAGCCGGTTGAGCAACGTGGACTTGCCGACGTTCGGACGCCCGATCAATGCGACGAAGCCACAGCGCATCGCTATTCTTCGGTCCTGTCGGGGACGGTTTCCCGTTTCCGGACCCGCACCTTGTTGACCCGGCGGCGCTCGGCCTCGAGCACCTCGATCGCGAGGTCGTCCACGTCGAGTTGCTCGCCCACGGCCGGCACACGACCGAGCCGCGACAGGAGGTACCCGCCAACCGTCTCGAACCCCTCGCGCGCGATCTCGACGCCGAGGCGGTCGGCCAGTTCGTCGATATCGACCTTGCCGCTGAAGGCGAAGACGCCTTCGCCTTCATCGGTGATCGGCTCCGACTCCTCGTCGTACTCATCGCGGATCTCGCCGACGATCTCCTCGAGGAGATCTTCGAGCGTGACGAGCCCCGCAGTCCCGCCGTACTCGTCCACGACGATCGCGATCTGCACCTGCCGCCGCTGGAACTCCTTGAGCAGGTCCGCGACCGGCTTGGTCTCGGGTACGAAATGGGCCGGCCGCATCAGCGTCGGGATCGCCCGCTCTTCCGCGCCGGTCAGGTGGATCAGGTCCTTGACGAACACGAACCCCAGCACGTTGTCGAGGCTGTCCTTGAAGACCGGGACGCGGGAGTACGCCTGTTCGCGCAGGAGCGTCCGCAGTTCTCCGAGCGTCGCCTCCGCGCGAATGGCGACGATGTCGGGGCGAGGCGTCATGACCTCCCGGACGAGGGTGTCGCCGAAATCGACGATCGACTGGATCAGCCGGCGCTCGTCGCCCTCGATCAGTCCTTCCTGCTCGCCCGCCTCGATGTACGCCTGCGCCGCCTCGCCCTGCTGCTCATCGGCGTCAGGCGACGACGTCACCGCACGCTCCCGTCGCATCACGCCAAGCCGTACCATGGCAGCGGTCAGCGGCTGGACAAGGCGCGCCGTGGCGGCGAACGACGGCAACAGGACCTCGAGTACGCGCTCCGGGTCGCGACGGACAATCAGCAACGGGATAACGTGCTCGCAAGCGATGAGCAGGCCGGTGGCGAACACCACGACGGCCAGGACCTGCTGAGGCGTGTCCGCCCCGATCAGCCGAACCAGGAGGACCACCGAGCAGATCGCCGACGCCCCGATGAACAGGCGCGCGGGGACGAAGAACAGGAGGGGGTCGTCGAGGTAGCGGCCCAGCATCTCCGCGCGGCCGTTCCGCTCGGCGACGAGTCGCAACGAGAGGCGCATCAGGGCGCTGAACGCGGCCTGGACCGTCCCAATGTAGGCCAGCGCACAGGCGAGCAGGAATAGCACGAGGGGGATCATGCCTGTCCCGCCCGCTCGATCAACCCGGCGGTCAGACCACCCTTGCGCCGCAGGCGCGCCTCGACGCGCGCCATGGCGCCGTCGTCCGCGTGGTGATCGTATCCCAGCAGGTGGAGCAGCCCGTGGAGCGCGAGCACGCGGAGCTCGCGTGAATACGCGTGGCCCGCGTCGCGTGCCTGCCGCATCGCGACCCCGGTGGCGATGACGATGTCGCCCAGCGGTTGAAGGTCCGTGCGCCCGGGAACCATAACCCGGTCGAGCCGGAACCAAAGAGGCTCATTTCTCTTCCCCGACGTCGAAGACTTCGGGCATGAGGGACACATGTCCGCGGGAAACGACAGCACGTCGGTCGTGCGGTCCGAGCCGGCGAAACGCCGGTTCAGCCGGCGCATGGTCGCATCAGTGACCAGCGCGATCGTGACCACGCCGCGGGCGCGCGCCGGCGCCACGCCCCGCAACCAGGCGGCAAGGGCGCCAGCGCGGATCGGGCGGCCAGCCCCGTCCGTGAGGGCGACGCGAAGGCGACGAGAGTCGGCGTCGTCAGGCATGGTCGATTCGATCACGAGACGCGGCGCTGGGATCCGTTCCCGTTCGAGAACTTCTCGTAGGCCCTGACAATCTGCTGCACCAGCTTGTGGCGGACGACATCGCGGTCGTCGAAGTGGACGAACGAGATCCCCTCGATCTGCGACACCACCTTCATCGCCTCGATGAGCCCGGAGGTGTGCCCCGACGGCAGATCGATCTGAGTGATGTCGCCGGTGACGACCGCCTTCGACCCGAGCCCGAGACGGGTCAGGAACATCTTCATCTGCTCCGACGTGGTGTTCTGCGCCTCGTCGAGAATGACGAACGCGTCGTTCAGCGTCCGCCCGCGCATGAAGGCGATCGGGGCAATCTCGATGGTCCCGCGCTCCAGCAGGCGCTCCACGCGCTCGGCGTCGAGCATGTCGTAGAGCGCGTCGTAGAGCGGGCGCAGATACGGGTTGACCTTCTCCTGCAGGTCGCCCGGCAGGAAGCCGAGCTTCTCACCCGCCTCGACCGCCGGTCGCGCCAGGATGATCCGCACGACCTTCTTCGCCAGCAGGTAGGCGACCGCCTGCGCCATCGCCAGGTACGTCTTACCGGTTCCGGCCGGGCCGATGCCGAACACGATGTCGTTCTGGTCGATCGCGTCGACGTACTTCCGCTGGTTGACGCTCTTCGGCGTCACCTGCCGCTTGCCGGACGCGCGCAGCGGCGCGCTTTTCAGGAAATAGTCGCGCAGCTGGACGTCGGTGTTGTCGGACACCAGCTGGGCTGCCGTCCTCACGTCGCCATTCGCGACGCGGTAGCCATCGCGGACCAGCGACGCGAGCCCGGACACGATTCGCTCGACTTTCTCGGTGTTGGCCGCATCCCCCTCGACCAGGAGATCCTGGCCCTGAGTACGGATGCTCACATTGAGAAGGGACTCGAGGACGCGGAGGTTCTCGTCGTAAGAACCAAACAGGGTTTCAATCCCCTCTTCGGGGACCGCAATCTTTCTCATCGAAGACCGCAATGCGGTACGTATCTCCTTCCTGCAGAGACACTTAAGCTCGTCATCGTACCACAGGGGCCGGAGGGCGTCAAACGTCCCAGAAAAAGTCTGGGCTCTCACTTCTTCAGATGCAGTTCCCTGAGCTGCCGGTCGTCCACTTCCGTCGGCGCGCCCGTCATCTGATCCACGGCGGCCGCCGTCTTCGGGAACGCGATCACCTCGCGAATCGACGACTCCCCCGCCAGGATCGCCACGATCCGGTCCAGGCCCAGCGCGATACCGCCGTGGGGGGGCGTCCCGTAGCTGAGCGCCTGGAGGAAGAACCCGAACCGATGCTTCGCTTCCTCGTCGGTCAGGCCGATCGCCTTGAAGACCCTGGCCTGCACGGACGCGTCATGAATCCGGATGCTGCCACCGCCAATCTCGCTCCCGTTGAGCACGAGGTCGTAGGCCTGCGCCCGCACGCTGCCGGGGTCGCTTTCGACCCGGGCGACGTCTTCGGGGACGGGCGAGGTGAACGGGTGATGCATGGCCGAGAAGCGCTTCTCGTCTTCGTCCCACTCGAACATCGGAAAATCGGTCACCCACGTGAATGCGAACGTGTCGGGCTTCAGCAGCCCCTCGCCCCTTGCCACCGCCAGCCGCAACTGGCCCAGGACCTTCGACGCCTGGTCTGCCGCGCCCGCCGCCAGCAGCAGCAAATCCTGGGCCGCTGCTCCGGCACGCTCGAGCGCCAGGCGGAGCGCCGCCTCGCCCGCGCCTTTCAAGGCCGGGCTCTTCACACCGTCCTCGGCCTGGCGGACCCAGACGAGGCCCGAGGCTCCCGCCTGCCGCGCCTGCTCGGTGAGCGTGTCGAGCTGTTTCCGGCTGTACTTCGCGCCGCCCGGCACCACGAACCCGCGCACCGCGCCGCCGGCTGCCAGCGCGTCGCGGAACGGCGTGAACGTCGTCTCGGCAAACGCGGCCGACAGGTCCTGGATCTCGAGACCGCAGCGCAGGTCCGGCTTGTCGGAGCCGTAGCGGGCCATCGCCTCGGCATACCGCATCCGACGGAACGGCGTCGGGATCTCACGACCGATGACGCGGAAGACCTGCTGCATCAGCGGCTCGATCAGGTCGAACACGAGTTGCGGCCGCGCGAACGACATCTCGACGTCAACCTGCGTGAACTCGGGCTGGCGGTCGGCGCGAAGGTCCTCGTCGCGGAAGCACTTGACGATCTGGAAGTAGCGATCGGTGCCGGCAATCATCAGCAGCTGCTTGAAGATCTGGGGCGACTGCGGCAGCGCGTAGTACTCCCCGGGGTGCACGCGGCTCGGCACCAGGTAGTCGCGCGCGCCTTCGGGCGTGGACTTCCCCAGGACGGGCGTTTCGATCTCCCAGAACCCCTGCTCGTCGAAATAGCGCCTGACCGCCATCGTCACGCGGTGACGGAGGCCCAGGTTCGCCTGCAGTTTCGGCCGCCGAAGGTCCAGGTAGCGATACCGCAGCCGGAGGTCGTCCGAGGCGAGCGCCGCCTCGTCTGAAATCTGGAACGGCGGGACGGCCGCCTCGTTCAGGACGCGCAGTTCCGCGACGGCCACCTCGACCTCGCCGGTCGCCATGCGTGGGTTCAGCGCCTCAGGGGCGCGGGCGCGGACGACGCCCCTCACGGCGACCACGAACTCGGCGCGGAGATGCTTGGCCGTGTCCAGGAATGCGTGCCCTTCCTGCACCACGATCTGCGTCAGGCCGTAGCGATCGCGCACGTCGAGAAACACCAGGGCACCGAGATCGCGGACCCGGTGCACCCACCCGAGCAGCGTCACCTCGCGCCCGATATCCGACGCCCGCAACGCGCCGCACGTGTCCGTCCGCGTCCACTCACCAAGCTGGTCGAACATATGACTCCTGAATCCCTACTGGCTCGTCTTCACGAACTCCACCGCCCCGCTGAGCGGTACGGACTCCTGCGAAGAGGTCGCCATGCGGCGCACGCTGACCTCGCCGCGCGCCAGCTCGTCTTCGCCGAGGATGAACACGAGCGGGGCCTTCAGCCGGTCGGCCCGCTTCATCTGCGACTTCAGCGATCGCCCTTCGTACTCGACCTGCGCGTTCACGCCTGCACGGCGCAGGTCGCGCAGCAGCGTCAGGGCGGCCTCCCGCGCCGGCTCTCCGATCGCCGCGATGAACACGGCCGGCCGCTTCTCGGGCAGGGCCAGGGTGTCGGGCAGCGCCAGCACGAGCCGTTCGACCCCGGCTGCAAACCCGATGCCCACCCGGTCGGGCCCGCCCAGCTGCTTCACCAGGCCGTCGTACCTCCCCCCGCCGAGCACCGCGTTCTGCGCGCCGATCTGCCCGGCCAGCACCTCGAACGTCGTCCGCGTGTAGTAATCGAGGCCGCGCACCAGGCGATGCGAGAGGGTGTAGGGAATCCCGAAGACGTCGAGATAGCGCCTGACCGCCTCGAAATGCGTCCGGCACTCGTCGCACAGGTAGTCGATCGTGTGAGGCAGCGCGTCGATGACTCTCTGATCCGCCGGCACCTTGCAGTCGAAGATCCGTAGCGGGTTTGCCACCGCCCGTCGCTGGCAGTCGCCGCACAGCGTCTGCACATCCTCGCCGAGCGCGGCCACCAGCGCCGCGGCGAACGACGGCCGGCAGACCGGGCAGCCGACCGAGTTCACCGCGAGTTCCACACCGGTTATGCCCAGCTCGCGGATCAGCGTCCACGCCAGGTCGATGACCTCCCCGTCCACCGACGGGTCCTTCACGCCGAACACCTCGACGTCGAGCTGGTGGAACTGGCGGTAGCGTCCCTTCTGGGGCCGTTCGCGCCGGAACATCGGGCCAAGCGTGTAGATCTTCGGCACGGCCATCGCCTGCTCGAGCGAGTGCTCGACGAAGGCGCGCACCAGGCTGGGTGTTGCCTCCGGACGGAGCGCAATCCTCTCGCCGTCCTTGTCGGTGAACGCGTACATCTCCTTCTGGACGATGTCCGTCGTCTCGCCCGTGCCCTTGGCGAACAACTCCTCGCGCTCGATGATCGGGGTCCGGATTTCCGCGTAGCCATACTGTTCGAAGACGCGGCACGCGGTTGCCTCGACGAACTGCCAGCGCTCGATCGTCCCTGGCAGGATGTCCTGTGTTCCACGAATTGCAGCAATCATATGGTGACTTCAGTCCCGACGTTCCCGGTACTCCCGCGCGTAGCCGACGTATCCGTTGCGCGTAGTCCGCGATCGACGCCACCTCCCCGGCAGACAGCGCGCGGCGAAGGGTGATCGACCCATCCTGAATGTTGGTCCGCCGGCCGATCCGGATCCAGTTCACGTCGCCCCGGATGACCACGTTCATCCACGCGCCCGACTCCGCGCCCATCTCGACGTCGCCGATCACCTGGGCGCTCTCGTCAAGAAAAGCGGTGGGATCGATGCGCGGCAGGGTCGAGCGGTAGGGACGAATCACCTTGGCACTCTCGATGAGGACGCCGGATGCCACACCCTACCAACCGTTGGTGCTGCTACCAGCGGCGCAGCACCGCGAGCAAGGCCGTGAGGACCACGCTGACGAGCACGCAGGTGGTCAACGGGAAATAGAACGAAAAGGCACCGCGGCGGACGACGATATCGCCCGGGAGGCGCCCGAGCGGCACACCGAGCCACCACACCGCGCCGGCGGCGGCGATGGCCAGGCCAGTCACGATCAGCAGTTTCGGCATGACGCTGGAGAAAACACCTTCCGGGGGCCCCACAGAGAACGCTTCACCCATCGCGATCGCAGCCCGGGACGGTGTCTAGATCAATTCGATCCCGGAGAAGAAGTACCCGATCTCGTACGCGGCGGTCTCCGGGGCATCCGATCCATGGGTGGCGTTGCGATCGATCGACGTCCCAAACGCCTTCCGAAGCGTGCCGGGAGCGGCCTTGGCCGGGTCGGTCGCACCCATCAGGTCGCGCCACCTGCGAATCGCGTCGGGCGCCTCGAGCACCATGAGGACGGCCGGGCCGGACGACATGAAGTCGGTCAGCCCACCGAAGAACGACTTCTCGCGGTGGACCGCGTAGAACCCTTCAGCTTCCTTCTTGGTCAGGCGCGCCATCCGCATGGCACGGGTCTGAAATCCCGCCGTCTCGATCCGATCGAGAATCTGGCCGATCATGTGCTGACCCACGGCGTCCGGCTTGATGATCGCAAACGTTCGTTCCATAAGTGCGTTCGATTGTACACCACCCCGGCAGGAGGCCCGATGACGACCTCGCCTCTCTTCCGGCGACCCCTCATCGTCCCGCCTTCGTCGCTCCGCGCCCTTCGACCTTGCTCAGGGCGTGGTGAGCCTGTCGAACCACGACTTCGGCGTGGCAGGCAGCACCGACCCTTCCTGCACAGCGAGTTCTGGAGGTGTCATGGGCATTCCCCGAAAACCGATCTGGGGTCGCCGGGCTCGCGCCCGGCATGGGACCCGACCATCGGTGGGATCAGGAAGAGCGGAGCGCCATCTTGACCGCGGCCCCTATCTCGGCCGGGCTCTTCACGACGTGCACCCCGACCGCAGAGAGGGCCGCCATCTTCTCCGCCGCGGTGCCCTTGCCGCCGGCGATGATCGCCCCCGCGTGCCCCATCCGACGCCCCGGCGGCGCCGTCTGGCCCGCGATGAAGCTGACCACCGGCTTCCTGAACTCCCGCTTGATGAAGTCTGCCGCTTCTTCCTCGGCAGTACCGCCGATCTCCCCGATCATCACGACCGCCTCGGTCTCCGGGTCGGCATTGAAGAGCCGCAGCGCATCGACGAACGTGGTCCCGATGATCGGGTCGCCGCCGATGCCGATGCACGTCGTCTGCCCGTAACCGAGCTGCGTCGTCTGCTGGATCGCCTCGTAGGTCAGCGTCCCGCTGCGCGAGACGATGCCGACACACCCTTCCCTGCAGATGTGGCCGGGGATGATGCCGGCCTTCGCCTTGCCGGGAGAGATCAGCCCCGGGCAGTTCGGGCCGATCAGCCGGGATGCCTTGCCGCGCATGAACGTCACGACCCGCATCATGTCGAGCGTCGGGATGCCCTCGGTGATGCAGACGACGAGGGCGAGCCCGGCGTCCACCGCTTCCATCACCGTGTCGGCGCCCGCGGGAGGCGGGACGAAGATCAACGACGCGTTCGCCCCCGTCTCGGCCACCGCCTGATGGACGGTGTTGAAGATCGGCCAGCCTTCGTGGGTGGTGCCGCCCTTGCCCGGCGTGACGCCGCCGACAATCGTCGTGCCGTATGCGGCGGCCGCCTTGGCGTGAAACGTGCCCTCGCGGCCCGTGAGGCCCTGGACGAGGAGACGCGTGGATGTATCGAGTAGGACTGCCATTAGCGACCTCCCGCCAGCTTCACCACGGTTGCCGCCGCCTGGTCCATCGCGTCGGCTGTCGTGAAGTTCAACCCGCTGTCGCGCAGCATCTGCTTGCCAGTCTCGACGTTCGTGCCTTCCATCCGGATCACGATCGGGAGCGTGACGTGCAGCTCCTTCACGGCCGCGACCAGCCCTTCGGCCAGGATGTCGCAGCGCAGGATGCCGCCGAAGATGTTGACGAACACGGCTTGCACGTTCTTGTCCGAGGTCAGGATCCGGACCGCGTTCTTGATCTGCTCTGCGGTCGCGCCCCCTCCGACGTCCAGGAAGTTTGCCGGCTCCCCGCCCGCCAGCTTGATGATGTCCATCGTCGCCATGGCCAGGCCGGCGCCGTTGACCATGCAGCCGATGTTCCCGTCGAGCCGGATGTAGTTGAGCGAGTACTTCGACGCGTCGATCTCGAGCGGGTCCTCCTCGTCGAAGTCGCGAAGTTCCTTGATGTCCGGGTGGCGGAACAGCGCGTTGTCGTCGAAGTTCATCTTCGCGTCGAGCGCCAGAAGGTCGCCGGTCGCCGTGACGATCAGGGGGTTGATCTCGATGAGCGACGCGTCGGTCGCGCTGAAGGTCTCGACGATCTGCGCCATGACCTTGACGGCCTTCCCGACGGCGGGCCCCTCGAGGCCGAGGCTGAACGCCAGGCTTCGCGCCTGGAACGGGAGCAGCCCCGTTGCCGGGTCGATGTGCGCCTTGAAGATCAGGTGCGGGGTCTCGGCCGCCACCTTCTCAATCTCCATGCCGCCAGCCGGGCTCACCATCAGCACCGGGCGCTCGGCCGCGCGGTCGATGACGAGACCCAGGTACAGTTCCCGCGCGATCTGCAGCCCCTCCTCCACGAGGATCCGCTTGACGATGCGCCCTTCGGGGCCGGTTTGGTGCGTGACCAGGCGCATGCCGATCATCTGCGTGGCGATCTGCTCGGCCTCTTCCGCCGTCTTCGCCAGCTTGACACCGCCGCCCTTGCCGCGCCCGCCCGCGTGGATCTGCGCCTTCACCATCACGGTGCCGCCCAGGCGTCTGGCGATCGCGCCCACCTCTGACGGCGTGTGCGCCATCTCGCCGCGTGGCACGGGGACGCCGTGCCGCGCCAGGATGGCCTTGCCCTGGTATTCGTGAATTTTCACAATCCTCGCCCCCGCATGAGAAGTGATCAGTCCCGCATGAGCGGTCCAGCCATGCTAGCGACGGGCGCCCGGCGGCGTCAAACGAAAACGGGAGGAAAACAGTTTCCTTAGGTCACCTCCCCTCCTTCGGCTCCGCACTTTCAACAGAATCTGTGGAAAACCCTGTTGAAAAGCGCCCGGCAAGTCGCAGTTTCCGCAACACAATCGCACGTTCTTCCACTTTGCACCATCCTGGGGCATCACGCCGCCTCACCCCGGATTGCAGTCACAATCCTGTAATCCGCGCAGTCGCGTGACCTCGGTCCGCGCGGACGCCTCTTCGTCCCCCGCAAGCGCCGACATGTCCGCGGCCATCAGACACGTCAGACGCCGCAACCTGTTGCTGCGCCGAGGCGTTCGTCGCCGTGTTCCGCCGTGATTTCCGTGGTTGAGCACGTGGACAGCAAGTGGTTGAGTGCATGGGCAACGGAAGTCGGCGCGCAACATCGGCTTGCAACCATCTGCGCCAGGAGGTAGAATTCGCGCGCTTGCCCGGTACCGTGCGCATGCCCTCCACGACGCGCGGTTCCGTTTCCTCATGCTCACTCGCACGGGTACCAGATGTGACGTGCAAGGAGGTCCGGATGGCTCAGAGCCTGACCCACGACGTTCTCATTCTCGGCGCGGGACTGGCCGGCCTGCGCGCCGCTGTCGAGATCTGTTCGCGCCTGGATGGTCGCGTGGACGTCGGCATCGTGTCGAAGGTGCAGTTGATGCGCGCCCACTCGGTGTGCGCGGAAGGCGGCACCGCGGCCGTGCTGCGCACCGAGGAAGGCGACTCGACCGACCTCCACGCCTGGGACACGAACAAGGGTTCCGACTTCCTCGCTGACCAGGATGTCGTCCGCCGCTTCGTCAACACGATTCCCAACGAAATCCGTCTGCTCGATCACTGGGGCATCCCGTGGACGCGCGACGAGCACGGCCGCATCGCGCAGCGCCCGTTCGGCGGGCACTCTTATCCCCGCGCGACCATGGCCGCCGACAAGACCGGCTTCTTCGAACTGCAGACGCTGTACGACCAGTTGCTGCGCTACAAGAGCTTCACGCGCTACGATGAGTTCTTCGTCACCGATCTGCTCGTGGAGGGCGGCCGGTTCGCCGGCCTGCTCGGCATCCACGCGCCGAGTGGCGACAGCGTGGTACTGCGGGCCAAGGCGCTGCTGATCGCCACCGGCGGCGGCGGCACGCTCTACGGCTTCACCACCTACTCGGAAACGGTCACGGGCGACGGGATGGCCATGGCCTACCGGGCGGGGCTGCCGCTCGAGGACATGGAGTTCCTCCAGTTCCATCCGACGGGTCTCGTGCCGAACGGCATCCTGATGACCGAGGCGTGCCGCGGCGAGGGCGGCTACCTGAAGAACGCCAAGGGCGAACGGTTCATGGAGCGCTACGCGCCGAGCAAGATGGAGCTCGCGCCGCGCGACATGGTCTCCCGCGCCGAGCAGATCGAGATCGAAGCCGGTCGCGGCATTCCGGGGTCAGACGGCCTGCCGTGCATCCACCTGGATCTCACGCACCTCGGCGCCGAGCGCATCAACTCGCGCCTCCCGCTGATCCGGGAGGTGTGCATCAAGTTCATCGGCCTCGACCCGATCGAGAAGCCGATCCCGATCCGGCCGGTGGCGCACTACTCGATGGGCGGGATCGAGACCAACATCGACGGTCTCACCCGGATCCCGGGCGTCTGGGCGGCGGGCGAGGCCGCTGCGGTGTCGCTGCACGGCGGGAATCGCCTCGGCGCGAACTCGACCGGCGAGTGCCTGGTGTGGGGCGGCATTACCGGCGCGGAGATCGTGAAGGCGCTGCCGTCGCTCGGCAAGCCGGCGCCCGTCCCAGAGAAGCTCGTGGCCGACCGCCAGGCGCGCATCGCCGACCTGATGGCGCGGCAGGGGACGGAGAACCTCTACGCGCTGCGGCGCGAACTGCGTGCGATGATGGACCGCGACGTGGGCGTGTTCCGCACCGGCCAGGAACTGCGCCATGGGCTGTCGGTGGTCCGCGACATCCGGGAACGGTCGGCGCACGCGCCCGTCAACGACAAGGGCGCGCTATACAACTCGAACCTGTTCCACGCGCTCGAACTGGAGAACCTCCTCGCGCTCGCGGAGATCACCATCGTCGGCGCGATCGCGCGCGAGGAGTCGCGCGGCGCCCACGCCCGACGCGACTTCGAGACGCGCGACGACGAACAGTGGCTGAAGCACACGCTCGCCTGGTATACGGGCGGCGCGCCACGGCTCGACTACAAGCCCGTGGTCATCGATCAATGGAAGCCGGTGGAACGGAAGTACTGAATCCTGCTGACGAGGACACCATGATCGAGAACAAAGGACGTCCGAACCGCCTCGGGGTGAAGGGCTGGCTGGGCGGGGGCCGATGGGGGTTCGAGCGCTACCTCTACGCCCTGCACCGACTGACGGGCCTCGCCCTGCTCGCCTACTTCGTGATGCACATCGGCATCACCTCGTCGCGGGCCTTCGGCGAGAACGCCTGGACTTCGACGATGGGCGTTGTGAAGGGACCGCTCTTCAGCGTGGGCGAGTTCCTGGTGTTTGCGGCGTTCGCGTTTCACGCCGTGAACGGGATCCGCCTGGTGCTCGTCGAACTCGGATTCGCGATCGGCCAGCCGATCGAGCCGGTCTATCCGTACCGGACGTCGGTTGACGAGCAGCGCCCGCTGGCCATCGGGGTGATGATCCTGGCGGCGATCCTCGCGATCGTCGGCGGCATCGGCTTCTTGAAGTAGGAGGAAACGTGCGCGATCAACGACTGTGGACGTGGCATATCGGCGCGGGAGCCGTAATCCTGGTGCTCCTCGGGCTCCACATGACGGTCATGCACCTCGATGCGATCGTCAGGGTCTTCAACCCGGCACCGGGCGAACCGGTGGACTGGTCGAACGTGGTCGCCCGGGGCAAGAGCGTCTTCTTCCTCGTCACCTACGTGCTCTTGCTCGGCACGGCGCTGTTCCACGGGTTCTACGGCCTGCGGAACATCCTCTTCGAGCTGAACCCAGGCGCGCCGGCGAAGAAGGCGATGAACGGCCTGTTCCTGGTGGCCGGACTCGTCCTGTTCGCCATCGGCACCTGGGCGGCGTGGGCGGGATTCACGGTGGCGCGCAGCGCCTAATCGAGGGGGATGACATGGCTGACCACACTGTCACATCCGAGGTCGTCTTTCGTATCCGTCGCTTCGACCCGACGACCGACGCCGATCCGCACTGGGAGGACTACCGCGTCCCCTGGCCGCCCGGCATGACCGTCCTCGAAGGGCTCAAGCAGATCAAGGAATCGCTCTCCCCCACGCTTGCGTGGCGCTCGTCGTGCCGCATGGGCGTCTGCGGGTCGTGCGGCATGTTCATCAATGGTCGGCCTCGGCTCGCGTGCAACACGCAGGTGTCGGAACTGGAGAGCAGCCTCATCACGGTTGCGCCGCTCCCCAACTTCAACATCATCCGCGACCTGGTGCCCGACCTGATCCCGATGTTCAAGGCGCACACCGAGACGCAGCCGTATATCATCCGCGACGACACGAACGAGCAGCGGCAGCCAACGGGCGAGTACTGGCAGTCGGCGCACCAACTGGAGCAGTACCTCCAGTTCTCCTACTGCATCAAGTGCGGCTGCTGCATGGCCGCCTGCCCGACCTGTGCGACCGACCCGGTCTACGCGGGGCCGATGCCGCTCGCCCAGGCGCATCGCTACAACTCGGACAGCCGCGACGGCGGGTTCGCCGCCCGCAAGCAGGTGCTGTCGGGAGAGCGCGGCCCGTGGCGCTGCCACTTCGCGGGCGAGTGCTCGCGCGTCTGCCCGAAGGGCGTGGACCCGGCTCGCGCCATCCAGTTGATGAAGCGCCAGCTCGTGTTCGACTACCTGAAGCTGGGGAAGCAGAAATGCCCAGCGTCGATTGCCAAGGTGCCCGACGGCATGAAGCGCCGCGAGGGAATCCCGGAGGCGCCGCCGCGGACTATTTGAGGACGAGGGTGAAGACCTCGCCCCCTTCGCTGTCCTCGAGCTGCACCGCGTCGGCGGTGATTCGCAGCACCACGAATCGCGCGAGGACCCGGTCCCCCTCCCTGGCCAGCACCAACTGACCGCGCGCCGAGATGACGGCAGTCCGGATCGGGCTGCCGTTTCCCGTGTCCTCGGCGATCCCCGACAACGTCATCTCCGGTCGTGACGGCGCAGGCTCCGGTTCCGCGACGGCAAGGGCAGCCGCCTGCGTTCGGCTGGCGGGAGCGGGTGGGTCTTCACGAAAGCTGAACAGGTTGCGCCGCACGGGGCTCGGCGGCCGGGGCGCCGCCACGCGCGACCGCATCGCCCGCGCGCGCTCGCCGAGGCCGTTGTCTACCGGCCGGTCCCCCATCGATCCTCCCCCGCGCGCCCCGCCAGTCGCCGAAGACGGCAGGCTGGAGCCCGCGCCGAAGGCCAGCCAGGCTCCGAGCAGGAGGGCGCCGAGCAGAAGGAGTTCGGCCTGCGTCCGCGTCACCCTCCTATTCTACATGCGTCGCGCGCGCGTGCTCAGCCCGCGCAACGGTGTGCTATGATTCGCCGTGCACCCTGACAGGGACCGCAGGCACACCCGTTCGTTGACCGGCGCACGACGCGTCGCCATCATCCCCGCGCGATATCAATCCTCGCGTCTTCCGGGAAAGCCTCTCGCCGATATTGGCGGTCGGCCGATGATCGAGCACGTGTACCGTCGCGCGGCCGCGTCACCCGCGGTGGATGCCGTCGTGGTCGCCACCGACGACGAGCGCGTGCGCGAGGCCGTTGAGGCTTTTGGCGGCATCGCGTGGATGACCCGGGCCGATCACCGCAGCGGCACCGATCGGCTGGCCGAGGTCGCCGCCTCGTTGTCCTGCGATCTCGTCGTCAACGTGCAGGGTGACGAGCCGATGTTCGCGACCGAGATGATCGCAGAGGCCGTCGCCCCGCTGGCGGATGACCCGTCGATTCCGATGGGCACGCTCTGCCGACGAATCGAGGACCCCGCCGATCTCCAGAACCCGAACGTGGTGAAGGTGGTGACGGATCGTCGGGGGTTTGCCTTGTACTTCTCCAGGGCCGCGGTTCCGTTCGCCCGCGACGCGGTCGAAGGCCTCGACCCGGGCCGCGCATTCAAGCACATCGGCCTGTACGTATACCGGAGACAGTTCCTTCTCGACTTTGCCCGCCTCGAGCCGACGCCGCTCGAGCAGGCGGAATCACTCGAGCAACTTCGTGCGCTCGAGCACGGGTTTCGCATCCGGGCCGTGGAAACCAGCTACGATTCCATCGGGGTCGATACCCCGGCCGATCTCGAACGAGTCCGGCGCCTCCTCGCGCCCGGGCTCCACCACTGAGCAGGTATGCAAAACAAGGACGGCCGACCGATCAAGTTCATCTTCGTCACGGGCGGCGTCGTCTCGTCGCTGGGCAAGGGGCTCGCCGCCGCCTCGATTGGCGCGCTCCTCGAGGGCCATGGCTACCGGGTGACGCTGCAGAAGTTCGACCCGTATATCAATGTGGACCCGGGGACCATGAGCCCCTACCAGCACGGCGAGGTCTACGTGACGGACGACGGGACCGAGACCGACCTCGATCTCGGCCACTACGAACGGTTCACCAACACGGTGACCACCCGCGCGCACAACTGGACGACCGGCAAGATCTACCTCTCCGTGATCCAGAAGGAACGGCGCGGCGACTACCTGGGACGAACCGTCCAAGTCATTCCGCACATCACGAACGAGATCAAGGAATGCCTTCGGGCGGTGGCGACCGACACCGATTTCGTCCTCGTCGAGATTGGCGGCACCGTGGGTGACATCGAGAGCCAGCCGTTCCTCGAAGCGATCCGCCAGTTCCGCCAGGACATCGGCCGGGAGAACACGCTCTACATCCACCTCACCCTCGTGCCGTTCATCGGCACGGCGGGAGAACTCAAGACGAAGCCGACCCAGCACAGCGTCCGCGACCTGCGGTCGATTGGCATCCAGCCGGATATCCTCCTCTGCCGGACGGACCGGTTCCTCCCGCAGGACATCAAGCGGAAGATCGCCCTGTTCTGCGACGTGAACGAGGAAGCGGTGATCACGGCGAAGGACGTGTCTTCGATCTACGAGGTCCCGCTCCACTTCGCCGCCGAGGGGGTGGACCAGATCATCCTGAAGTACCTCCACCTTCCGCAGACCGACTCGCATCTCGAGACATGGCGGCACCTCGTCGATCGCATCCGGCATCCCGCCGACGAGATCACGATCCACGTGGTGGGCAAGTACGTCGAGTACGAGGACTCCTACAAGAGCCTCAACGAGGCGATGACGCACGGCGGGTTCCCGCACGGGCTGAACGTGAACTTCCGCTGGGTCGAGGCCGAAGCGCTCGAGGACGCCGACGGGGCGGGGTTGCTCGACGGCGCGGATGGGATTCTCGTGCCCGGCGGGTTCGGGAACCGGGGCACGCGCGGCATGATGCGGGCGGCGGAGGTTGCGCGCAGTCAGGGTATTCCCTACTTCGGGATCTGCTACGGCTTCCAGTGGGCGATAGTCGAGTTCGCGCGCCACGTCGCCGGCCTGCGCGAAGCCGATTCGACGGAGTGCAACGAGCAGACGCCCGACAAGGTGATCTTCAAGTTGCGCGACCTGCTCGGCGTGGACGACCTGGGCGGGACGATGCGCCTGGGCCAATACGCCTGCGACCTGGCGCCCGGCTCACTGGCCCACCAAGCCTACGGCAGCCTCACGATCCTCGAGCGTCACCGGCACCGCTATGAGTTCAACCCGGCCTACGAGCAGGTTCTGACCGCGCACGGCCTCCGCATCTCGGGCAAGTCACCCGACGGCAAGTTCGTGGAAATCGCCGAACTCCCCGGTCATCCCTGGTTCGTCGCGGTGCAGTTCCACCCGGAGTTCAAGTCGAAACCGCTGCGCCCGCACCCGCTGTTCGCCGCGTTCGTGGGTGCGAGCTACCAGCACAAACTGGCCCGGCTGAAGGCGAAGGCGGAGGCGGGGACGCCCGCGTAGTTGCAGGTTGTGGTCAGTTGCCAGTTGTCAGTTGGCAGTGTGCCGCTCGTGTTCAACTGACCACTGAAAACTGCGTGCTGGCGGCTCCCTGTATAATGTCCCGCGTGAACACCGTCGAGATTGGCTCCGTCTGCCTGGGCGGCGACCATCCGTTCGCCCTCATCGCCGGCCCCTGCGTCATCGAGAGTGCGGCGCATGCCGCCGAGATGGCGCTGGCCATTCGCGAGATCGCCGCGAAGCGCCACGTGCCGTTCATCTTCAAGGCGTCGTACGACAAGGCGAATCGGACGTCCATTTCGTCGTATCGTGGGCCCGGGCTTCGGGAAGGCCTTCGGATCCTCGGCCGCATCAAGGCCGACCTTGGTGTGCCGATTCTCACCGACATCCACGATCCGTCGCACGCCGCCCCGGCCGCCGAAGTGGCGGACGTGCTGCAGATCCCGGCGTTCCTGTGTCGCCAGACGGATCTGCTGGTGGCCGCCGCCTCAACCGGCTGCGCGGTCAACATCAAGAAGGGACAGTTCCTCGCGCCGCGCGACGTGCGCCACGCGATCGCGAAGGTCACAGGCGCCGGCAACGAGCGGGTGCTGATCACCGAGCGCGGCACCTCGTTCGGCTACAACAACCTGGTTGTGGACATGCGGGCGTTCCCGATGATGCGTGAGCTCGGGTACCCGGTGATCTTCGACATCACGCACAGTCTCCAGCTGCCCGGTGGGGGCGACGGGGTGACGGCCGGGCTGGCGGAGTACATCGAGCCACTCGGCTCGGCTGGCGTGGCGGCGGGCGTCGACGGTGTCTTCCTCGAAGTGCACGACGATCCGCCGCGCGCGAAAAGCGATGCGCAGAACGCGCTCCGCCTCGATCGGCTGGAGGCGCTGCTCGATCGACTCGTGCGCATCGACGGCATCGTCAAGGGGCCGCAGCGAGAGGGCGGCGACTGAGGGAGACGTGGTGACTACCGATCCAATGACCGACCTGGACCTGGCACGCAAGGTCCTGACGATTGAAGCGGGGGCGATCCTTGCCCTCGTCGATCGGCTCGACGAACGGTTCACGCGGGCCGTCGAGCTGCTCCTGGACTGCCGGGGCCGCGTGCTGCTCACCGGCATGGGCAAGTCCGGCATCATCGGCCGCAAGATCGCCGCGACGCTGTCGAGTACCGGCACGTCTGCCTTCTTCCTGCACCCCGCCGATGCGATCCACGGCGATCTCGGAGCTCTCCAGGCCGACGATGTGGTGGTCGCGCTCTCCTATGGCGGCGAGACCGGCGAGATCCTGCGGTTGCTCGAGACGATCCGGCGGGTCGGCACGCGGATGGTCGCCATCACCGGTTTCCCGGGATCGACGCTCGGCCAGGCCGCCGACGTGACGCTGGACTGCCGCGTCGACGAGGAGGCGTGTCCCCTCAACCTGGCGCCGACCGCGAGCACCACCGCGGCGCTGGCGCTCGGTGATGCGCTCGCGATGGCGCTGCTGGTGCGCAAGGGGTTCAAGCAGGAGGACTTCGCCAACCTGCACCCCGGCGGCAAGCTGGGCAAGCGGCTGATGCGGCTCGAGCAACTGATGCACTCGGGGGAGCTACTGCCGGCCGTGCGCGAAGAGACCGCGATGGGCGATGTCATCTACGAGATGTCCCGGAAGGGGCTCGGGATGACGTGCGTCGTCGATGCGGAGGGTCGCCTCGCGGGAATCATCACCGACGGCGACCTTCGGCGCCACATGAGCACGCACGACGTGCTCGATCGGACGGCGGGCATCGTGATGACCCGCGCTCCGGTCACGGTCGCGCGCACGATGCTGGCAGTCGAAGCGCTCAACCTGATGGAACGCCGGAAGATCACCTCGCTCGTCGTCGTGGCCCCTGACGGGCGCGTCGAGGGGGTGGTCCATCTGCACGACCTGTGGCGGACCGAGTTGTTCTGATGTCTTGCACTCCCGAGGATCTGGCGAAAAAGGCCGCCCTCATCCGGCTGCTGCTGTTCGACGTGGACGGCGTGCTGACGGACGGCCGGATCCTGCTGCGCCCGGACGGATCCGAGTCGAAGCAGTTCAGCATCCGCGATGGCACGGGCATCGTGTGGGCCCAGCGCGAGGGAATCGCCGTCGGGTTGCTGTCCGCCCGCCACTCGCCCGCGACCACGGCGCGGGCCTCGCAACTGGCGATCAGGATCGTGAGACAGCAGGCCGGCGACAAGCTGGAGATGTACCGGGACCTGCTGGACCAGGAACGCCTGGGGGACGAGGCGGTGGCCTTCATGGGTGATGACCTCCTCGACCTGCCCGTGTTGTCCCGCGTCGGGCTGTCGGCCGCGCCGGCCGACGCCGCGCCCGACGTCCTGGATCGCGTGGACTGGGTGAGCACCCGAACCGGCGGCGACGGCGCCGCCCGCGAACTGGTCGAACTGCTGCTGCGCGCGCAGGGCCGGTGGGACGGTCTTCTGCGCGGGTACCTGCCAGAGGGTGCACGCTGATGGGCACCTACGCACCGCTGCTCGCCGGGCTCCTCGCCCTGCTGGCCGGGCTGGCCATCGGCAAGGCCTGGGAACGCTACAAACTCCGCGACGGCCGCTGGTTCGATCGCCGGAAAGCGCGCGAAACGCCGCACTACATGCTCGGTCTGAACTTCCTGGTGTCGAACCGGCCGGACCTCGCGATCGAAGAGTTGACCAAGGCGGCGACGGTCGATTCCGACGCGCTCGAGATCGACCTGATCCTCGGCAACCTGTACCGTGAGAAAGGCCAGGTCGGCCGCGCCATCCAGGTCCACCAGGGGCTGCTGCAGCGGCCCAGGCTGAAGCGGCTGGAGCACGCCTATTCCCTGCTCTGCCTCGGGCTCGACTACAAGAGCGGCGGGTTCGTCGATCGCGCCGTCGAGGCGTTCAACGAAGTCCTTCGCCTCGACAGCGAGAACGAGTACGCGTTGATCAACCTGGAGAAGCTGCACGAGGAGCAGCACCAGTGGCAGGCGGCGTACGACATCCGCCGCAGGCTCGCGCGTGTCGGCGCCGCCGGAGCCGAGGCGCGCCACAACGAGACGCTGGCCTTCCTCGAGAACGAATTGGGCCTGGAGGCGCTGAAGCAGAAGGACGACAAGGCGGCGGCCGCACGGTTCACGCAAGCGATCGAACTGGACGCGGCGACCCTGCCGGCCTACCTGCACCTGGGAGACGTCCAGGTCCACCAGGGCCGCGCGGCGGACGCCGCCGCCACGTGGGAGCACGGGGTGGCCGTCGCCCCGGATCGCGCGTACCTGGTCTTCGAGCGGCTCGAAGCCGTGTACACCAGGCTCGGCACGCCCGACCGCTTTCCCGGGCTCTGTCGCCAGTTGATCGCGGCCACCCCGCAGGACTGGCGTGGCCGCGTCGCCCTCGCGCGGCATCTCACCTCGCGCGGCAAGCCGGCGGAAGCGCTGGACCTGCTGTTCGAGGCGCTCGTGCACAATCCACACGGGCTGGCCATTCACCAGGCGATCTGGCGGACCCTGCGGCAACTCGCCCTCGACCCCGCGCTGGTCGATCGGTACGTGGACCTGGCCGGCCACGCCGTCTTCTACCTCGACCCGCACGTCTGCATGCATTGCCGCTACCGCAGCACGGAATTCCTCTGGCACTGCCCGCACTGCCACGAGTGGAACTCGTTCGTGGAAGATCGCCTCGCCGCAGCGAAGGACGCCGACGACGCCGATGCCTGAACAGCGGGCAACAGACAGCTTGCAGCTATGGGTTCGTTACTGACCCTTCCCGAAGATCTTGATGCAGACCCCGTCCACCTGGCGGTCTGTCTCACCGAACGACCCGCTGGTGTCGATCACATCGTTCGCACGTCGAACCTTCTCCGCGATCGGCCACTGGGCAGCCAGCCGCGCCAAGGCTACCGCTTCGCCCAGGCCATCGCGCTGCCTGATGCGCCGCACCTGCTCCTCGGGTGAACACGCGGCCACGATGACGCGGTCGAACGCCCGATCGCGCCCCGTTTCGAACAGCAACGGGATATCGACGAGAACCCATGGCGCGCCCTCACGCGCCTGCGCGTCCGCCCATTCGGCAATCCGCTCGTAGACCCGCGGATGGACGATCGCCTCGAGGTCGCGACGGGCAGAGGCGTCGGCGAACACGATCCGCCCGAGCGCCTGTCGATCCACGGCACCATCATGGCGCACCACCGACGTGCCGAATCGCCGCCTCACCTCGGCCGTCACGTCACTTCCACCCGTGAACAACCGGTGGACGATGGCGTCGGCATCCAGGGTCAAAACGCCCCGGGCGGCGATCCGCGCCCGAACGTAGCTCTTGCCCGTCGCGATGCCGCCCGTCAACGCGACGCGGAGCATCGTGCCTCGGCGGCCTTCAACGTGTTGGCCAGCAGCATCGCGATCGTGAGAGGTCCAATACCTCCGGGCACGGGAGTCAGGGCGCCAGCCACGTCGGCCACGGCCGGATGCACGTCGCCGACCACGAGCGAACCACGCCGCTCGAAGTCGGCACGCCGCTGGCTGCCTTCCGGGAAGAGCCGCTGCACGAGGCCCGCATCGGTCACACGGTTGATCCCGACGTCGATGACGACCGCCCCTGGCTTGATGAAGTCCGGCGTGACAAAGGCCGCGCGCCCGATGGCGGCCACCAGGATGTCGGCCGAGGCGCAAAGCTCCGGCAGGTTGCGCGTGCGCGAGTGGCAGATCGTGACCGTGGCGTTCCGGTGCATCAGCAGCAGCGACACCGGCTTCCCGACGATATCGCTTCGGCCAATCACGACGGCGCGGGCGCCGTCCACGGCGATGCCGGACCGCGCCAGCAGTTCCATCACGCCGAGCGGCGTGCACGCGACGAGGTACGGCCGCTTCTGCACCAGGCGGCCCACGTTCTCCGGGTGGAACCCGTCCACGTCCTTCAGCTGATCGACCGCATCGAACACCACCTGCTCGGCGTCCCGCCCGAGGGCCGCCGGCAGCGGTGACTGCACGAGGATTCCGTCGTGAATCGGGCTGCCGTTCAGCGTTGTCACCACGTCGAGCAGATCGTGCAGCGACGCGGTGGCCGGGAGGCGGCGGAGGTCGGCGCGCAACCCTGACTCGCCCGCCGCCTTCAGCTTGTTTCGGACGTAGATCTCCGACGAGGGATCTTCACCGACGAGGACGATGCCGAGGCCGGGCGGTCGGCCCTGGACCGTCGTGAATGCCGCCACCCGGTCCTGGAGTTCGAGCCGAATCTGCCTGGCGATCGCGGCGCCGTCCAGCATGCGTGCAGCCATACGGGCCATTCTACCGTTCGAGTAACTACTCAGGTAGCCAGAAGTCAGAATTCAGGAGTCAGAATGAGGACACCAGCGACGGTGTTTCCGAACCAAGCCAGTTGCTCGAGTAGGTCAGCAAGCTGCTGGATGCCTCTTCGCAGGCCATTCTGGATTCCGAAATTCTGACTCCTGACTTCTGCCGGCCTGAGCATTCTTCCAGCGGACATCCGGGACGCGGGAACCGCGGTTCACCTTACTGGGCGGCGATTTCCAGATCCTTCAACTGCCCGGACCGGCCAATCACGATCAGGTGATCGCCAGCATGCATGATCGTATCAGGCTCCGGGTTGAACTCCATCCGTCCATCGCATCGCTGGATGCCGACGACGATCACGCCGAACTGCTGCCGAAGGTTCGCCTCGACGATGGAGCGTCCGCCGAGCGCCGACTCGGGCGCGATCTTCACCTGCTCCATCGCCAGCTCGAGGTTCTCGGAACTCGTGGCCAGCTGCACGAAGTCGACGACCGCCGGTCGCAGGGCCGTCTGCGCCATCTGCGTCGCGCCGATCTGGTACGGGGAGATGAAGCGGTCGGCCCCCGCCCGCAGGAGCTTGCGCCCCGCGTCGTCGGAATCGGCCCGGGCGACGATGAACAGGTCCCCCCTCAGGCCGCGGGCCGTCAGGATGGCGTACACGTTTTCGGCATCCGTGCCCAGGGCCGCGATCAGGCCCCGCGCGCGGTCGATCCCCAGCCTCTGCAGGATGTCCTCCCGGCTCGCATCGGCCTCCACCGCGAGGTCGCCCCGCGCGATCACCTCCTGCACGGCATCAGGATCGCGGTCGATGACGACGAAGGGGACCTGCTGGCGCCTGAACTCGTCGGCGATGATCAGGCCGATCCGGCCGGCCCCGCACAAGATGAAGTGATTGGTCAGGGCATCGATCATGTGTTCCCGCCGGCGCTGCTCGAACCGCCGGCCGACCCGGCCCTCGACGAGGCCGGCCGCCAGCAGCGACAGCGTGTAGAGGACGGTGCTGACACCGCCGATGATGAGAACCACCGTGAAGGCCTGCCCCCGCCAGGACAGCGGGTGCACCTCGCGGAAACCGACGGTCGTCACGGTCGTGACCGTCATGTACAGGGCATCCCAGGCCGACCACCCCTCGACAACCATGTAGCCGATGGTCCCGGCCACGAGAACGAGCGCGACCAGCAGAACCGCCGGCCGAAAGCCGCTGAAGCCGAGTGGGCGCACGGTCCTCCTCATATGAGCCGCTGCCGCAAGAGCATACTATTCTGAATCCTGAATTCCGAATTCTGAATTCTACATTCTGTCTACCACAGCGGGAACGGCAGGAGCTTGAAGAACACGACCGCCGTCACCGAAAACGCCGGGATGAGAATGACCAGCGCCCACACCATGTAGCCGAAGAACGACGGCATCTTCACGTGGCGCTGCTCGGCGATGCTCCGCACCATGAAGTTCGGGGCGTTGCCAATGTAGGTGTTCGCGCCCATGCACACCGCCCCGGCACTAATGGCGCCAAGGATGGCCGCCGCCTGCCCCACCTGCAGCCCGCCCGCCTCCCGGATCCCCGTCACCCCGAGCGCCAGTTCCAGGAAGACCAGGAACGTCGGGGCGTTGTCGAGGAACGACGAGAACAGCCCCGTGGCATAGAAGAACTCGAGCGGCTGGTCCACGCCGAGGGCGGCCCCTCGCGTCTTGAGCAGGATCAACGCCGGCATCATCGCGGCAAATATCCCCGCGAACACCGCCGCAACCTCCAGGATCGCGTGGAGGCTGAAGTGGTTGCGATCGCGTGCCCGCCGCGCGACCCGCGAGGCGTGCGCGTAACTCAGCGACAGGCCGGCGGCGCCCGCCATGACCGCCTCCCGGTACGGCGTCTCCACCGACGCTGCCACGGACCCGACGATGGCCATCAGCAGGACGACGTTGAGCACGCCAATGAGCCGCACGCCCTCCTCGTGCTCGATGTCGCGCTTGACGGCCACGCGGGGCTCTCTGGCGTGGTAGTACACGTCGAGCGCGAAGTACGCGCCGAGCAGCACGACGCCGAGAGCGGCCCAGAGCGGCAACAGCTTCATGAACCAGAAGAACTCGATGCCGCGCAGGTAGCCGAGGAACAGCGGCGGGTCGCCGAGCGGGGTCAGGAGGCCGCCGATGTTGCAGACGAGGAAGATGAAGAAGATGACCGTGTGGGCCTTGTGGCGCCGCTCGGTGTTCGTCCGGAGCAGCGGGTAGATCAGAACCATCGCCGCCCCGGTGGTGCCGATGATGCTCGCCAACACGTAGCCGACCGCGAGGAACGTCGTGTTCACGCGCGGCGTGGCCTCCAGGTTTCCCGTCAGGTGGATGCCGCCCGCCACGATGAACAGGGCGGTCAGCAGGGCGAGGAACTGCGAGTACTCGAGGCCGGTGTGCAACACGCGCGTCGGGTCGTGCTGCCAGATGTAGAAGGCCACCGGCCCCCCGAGCACCGCCGAGACGAGCAGTTTATTGCGGTTGCTCTCCCAGAATCCGCTGAGCGCGGGCACCAGAGGAAAGATGGCGATGGCGAGCAGGATCGCCGCAAACGGCACGACCGAGAAGACGGGCGGCACGAAGTCGTAGCCTGCGCCGGGCGCCTGTGCCGTCTCGCCGTGTGCCGCCGGCGGCTCCACGTGAGCCGGCGCCTCCCGGTGCGCGGGTCCACCCCGCTCGCCTCCCCGTCCGACGAAGAACGGCGTGCCGGCGGCAAGCCCGATGGCCAGCAGCACGATTGCGGCCACCAGGAAGAGGATGCCGATCCGCTGGTAGGGAATGGGGGTGGGGGTGGGGTGCAGAGTCATGGGTCTGCGCGGGACCGATGGATTCCCAGTTCAACGAAGAGCCGGCCCCGATCACCAGCAAGAGCAGGGCGACCGCCGCCTGGATCTGGCGGCCCCGGAGCGGCCGATCGCCATAACCCGGTCGAGCCGGAACCAAAGAGGCTCGGCCGGGTTATTAGCGGACTCAATCACTCGTGGCGGCTCGCGCTACTTCTTCGCGGCGGCCTCCCGCAACTGCACGCGGCTGTGGTGACGGCTGTACCCGAAGTAGATCGCCAGCCCAATCACGAGCCACACGATGAGCCGCAGCCAGGTGTCCAGCGGCAGCCCGTACATCAGGTATCCGCAGCTCAGGACGCCGAGCGCCGGTACGACCGGCGAGAACGGCGTGCGGAACGGTCGCGGCAGCTCGGGCCGTACCTTCCGGAGGACGATGATGCCGGCGCAGACGATGACGAACGCCAGCAGTGTGCCGATGCTCACCAGTTCGCCCAGGATGGCGATCGGCACCACGCCCGCGACCATGGCCACCAGGACGCCGGTGGTGATGGTGGTGATGTACGGCGTCCGGTACTTGGGATGGATCTTCGCCGCCCACGAGGGCAGCAGGCCGTCGTTGGCCATCGAGTAGAAGATCCGCGGCTGGGCCATCAGCATGACGAGCACGACAGAACTCAGTCCGGCAACCGCGCCGGCCTTGACCAGCGCCGAGAGCCACGTCATGCCAATGGCGCTGACACCGACGGCGATCGGGTCGGCCACGTTCAGCTGCGTGTAGGGCACGAGGCCCGTCAGCACGAGCGACACGGCGATATACAGCACCGTGCAGATGACGAGCGACCCGAGGATGCCCAGCGGCAGGTCGCGTTGCGGGTTCTTCGCCTCCTGCGCGGCGGTCGAGACCGCGTCGAACCCGATATAGGCGAAGAAGACGACGCCCGCCCCGCGCACGATGCCGCTGAATCCGAACTTCCCGAACTCACCCGCGTTCTCCGGGATGAACGGATGCCAGTTGGCGCCCTTCACGTAGGCCACGCCGGCCCCGATGAAGATCAGGACGACGGCCAGCTTGATCATGACAATGGCGGAGTTCAGGTTCGCGGACTCGCGGATGCCGATCACCAGCACCCAGGTGACGAGCAGTACGATGACCACCGCCGGCAGGTTGAACATCGCGATCGCGTGCGGGAGCGACGCCACGTCGATCCCCGCCTTTGCGAGCGCGTCTCCGACGTTCGTCACCGCCTCCCACTTCCCGCTGGCGGGCACGAGAACCAGCGCGGTGCCCGGCGAGGCAATCACAGACGGCGGCACCGTGATCCCGAAGTCGTGCAGCAGGCTCACGACGTAGCCGGACCAGCCGACGGCCACCGTCGCGGCGCCCATTGAGTACTCGAGAATGAGGTCCCACCCGATGATCCATGCGAAGAACTCGCCCAACGTCGCGTAGCCGTAGGTGTAGGCCGACCCCGCGATGGGGATCATCGACGCGAACTCGGAATAGCACAGGCCGGCGAACCCACAGGCGATGCCGGCAAACACGAACGACAGGACGATCGCGGGTCCGGCATACTGTGCGGCGGCCGACCCGGTGAGTACGAAAATCCCCGCGCCGATGATGGCGCCGATGCCCAGCGTGATCAGGTTGATCGGGCCGAGCACCCGTTTGAGTGAATGCTCGCCGGATTCCTGCGCCTCCAACTTCAGCTGCTCGATCGACTTAATCGCAAAGATTGACATCCAGAACACTCCTCACAAAGCGAAGGACCGAACCGCGCGGAGGCGGTTCAGCCAGCCCCCCGGGTTTCAGGCAGTCACGTCAGGCTGCCGCATTATAGGCTGAACAGGCGGGAATGAAGAATGGAGAATGTCGGATGACAGGGCCAGGAGCCAGAATCAGGGACACCCCTCTGGATACTGGCTTCCGGCTTCTGAACTAGACCGCTTCGGCAAGCGTGCGGCCGGCCGCGGTCGCGTTCATGAACCGGTTCATGAACGCCGTGCTCAGCCGGCCGGCGACGAAATCGGCCTCGGCCAGGATCTTCAGGTGCAGCGACACGTTCGTCTTGATCCCCTCGATGACCGTCATCTCGAGCGTGCGCCTCATGCGAGCGATCGCCTCCTGGCGGTCGCGGCCGTGCACCATCACCTTCGCAATCATCGAATCGTAGTACGGCGAAATCAGGCACTCCGAGTGCGCCGCCGTATCCACCCGGACACCGGGACCACCCGGCAGCGCAAAGACGTGGATCGTGCCCGGAGACGGCGCGAAGGTGTCGGGGCACTCGGCGTTGATCCGGCACTCCATCGCGTGTCCCGTGAACGTCACCTCGCTCTGCTTGAAGGAGAGCCGCTCGCCTGCCGCCACCCGGATCTGCTCCTTCACGATATCCACGCCTGTCACCATCTCGGTCACGCCGTGCTCGACCTGGAGGCGCGTGTTGACCTCCATGAAGTAAAACTTCCCCTGCTGGTCGAGCAGGAACTCGAACGTGCCGGCGTTGGCGTACTGGACGGCCTTGGCCGCGTCCACGACGACGCTGCCCATCTTCCGGCGCAGCTTCTCGCTGAGCGCCGGCGAGGGCGACTCCTCGATCAGCTTCTGGTGGCGTCGCTGGATGGAGCACTCGCGCTCGCCCAGGTGCACCACCGTGCCGTGATGGTCGCCCAGGATCTGGAACTCGATGTGACGTGGCGACTCGAGGTATTTCTCGATGTAGACGTCCTTGACCCCGAAGGCCGCTTCCGCCTCGCGCTGCGCGGTCCTGAACGCCTGGCTGAGCTCTGCAGGACTCGTCGCGACGCGCATGCCGCGGCCGCCGCCGCCGGCGGTCGCCTTGATCAGGACCGGGTAGCCGATGTCCTTCGCGATCTTGAGCGCCTGCTCTTCGCTCTCCACCACGCCTTCGCTGCCCGGCAGCACCGGCACGCCGGCCTTCCTCATCACGCGCCGCGCGCGCGCCTTGTCGCCCATCAGCCGGATGACGCGCGGGTCGGGGCCGATGAACTTGATGTGGCACGCCTCGCAGACCTCGGCCATGTACGCGCTCTCGGAGAGGAACCCGTAGCCGGGATGGATCGCGTCGGCCCCGGTCACCTCGGCCGCGCTGATGACCGCCGGCACGCTCAGGTAGCTTTGCGCCGCCCGCGGGGGACCGATGCACACGTCCTCGTCGGCGAAGCGGACGTGCAGCGAGTTCTCGTCCGCCTCGGAGTAGACGGCGACGGTCTTGATGCCCATCTCGCGGCAGGCATAGATGACGCGGAGGGCAATCTCCCCGCGATTGGCGATCAGGATTTTCTTGAACATGGAGAAATCGCGGCCGGCCGCCCTACGCCCGCTTGATCGCGAACAGCCGTTCGCCGTACTGCACCGGCTGGCCGTCCTCCACGAACACCTTGGCGAGCGTTCCCTCGTACTCCGACTCGATGTTGTTCATCATCTTCATCGCCTCGATGATGCACAGGGTCTGGCCCTTCTTCACGCTGTCGCCGGGCTGCACGAACGCCGGGGCGTTCGGGTCGGGTGCCCTGTAAAAGGTGCCGACGATGGGCGCCGTCACGATGGCCAACTCCATGTCCACGTCGATCGCGGGAGCCGGATCGGGCGCGCTTCCGGCGGGCGGTGCCGCCAGGGCAACCCGCGTGGGAGTCGCGGCCGCGCTCGCGGGAACGGGCGCCTGCTGGACGATCACCTGGCCGCCCTTCCTGATCCGGATCTTGAATCCCTCGTTCTCGATCTCGAGCTCGGTCAGCTCGTGGTCACGCGCGAGGTCCAGGACCTGCCTGAGTTCGTCCACGTTGATCATCGGCACTCCCCGTCGTCCTGTCATCAGCGTTCCATTCGACCCTGATCTTATACTGATATCAAAAGCCGGCCTGACAAATCCCGCCTGCCGCATGTCGGCACGGTGGAGGCAAAGTCGGAGGACGGCGAAACTGCGAGACAGGAAGTCCGAAGGTGCGGGGATCGTTCGGGCTGCAGCCAGCCGGGAGACTCCGCCGCGATGTCGGGATTATACGCGGCGACCGCGGTCGGCGAGAATCTCGTCCAGCCACCGCTCGAGTGCGTCCACCTGCATGGAGGCGCGCGGGGCTGGCGAAGGGTCGGCGTCGGCGGGGTCCCCGGGTGGTGCTGGCGGGGCCGCTGGCGGGACGTCGAGCAACGGATCGACGGAGACAAACACCGGGGTGGCTGGCTCGTCGTCGATCGTGCCGGCCGTGACGATCACGACCGGGGGCGCGGCGGGTGGAACCGGATCCCCGCTCGCGACGGCGGGCGGCGCCTCGCGTTCAGAGAGCGCCAGGAACTCCCCGACGGCTTCTTCGAACGAGAGACCGTCCGCCACCTCCGGCGTTCGCCGGGCGGGCTGCAGCTCACGCACGATCTGAGCCACCAGGGACTCGAGGTCGGGGTCGTGTGGGACAAACTCCAGGGCCCTGGAGTAGAGGTCTACCGCCTCCTGCAGTTCGCCCCGGCGGTGATGGATCTCGGCGAGCCCCTTGATGGCGGCAAGGTTCTCCGGT
>JADGOB010000265.1 GCA_017883185.1 Acidobacteriota bacterium | reverse complement strand
CATGTTGTGCGCGCCGCGCGCCGTGATCTCCGGGTGGACGTCGAGCTTCAACAGCCCGGGCTTGTTGCCCACGTCCATCGCGACGAAAATCCAGACGCCCGGAATCCCGTACCGCATGTACGGATACTGATCGCTGCGGAAGAAGAACCGGTTCGGTTCGGCGGGGTCGTCGTACTTGTAGTCCAGTGTCAGCTTTACCGCGGTGTTCATGTCGCGGAAGCTCTTGTTCGGAAGGAGCTGGCGCTTGTGCGCGAACTCGACCCCCGTCTTCGTGGCCGTGCGGAGGCATTGTTCGAGCGCCTGCTCGACCTCCGGCAGGTCGCCTTTGACGACGAGGCCACGCCGCTGCCCGGGCAGGACATCGGACAGGCCGTAAAGCGCAAGCGCCGTCTTAGGTTTAGTTTCGTGCGACCCCCGCCCATGCGGCGGCGTCTGTCCCTTCTCGCGGCCCGATGTCCGTTCCCGTTTGATGGCCGCCCAACCGTCCAGTCGACGCTTGATCTCGCGCTCGAAGCCTCGCTCGGTTGGTCAACGCCGGACATCGGGGCCATCGCATCCCATGGCCCGCGCCAGGATCTCGAGGCCCGCCATGTCGTCCTCTTCGGTCGGCGTGCGCCCCAGGACGACGCTGTAGCCGGTGACGATCGGTGTCACCGCCTCGCGAGGGCCAGACGCGATGACGAATTCCGGCCGCAGGCGACCGTGACTCACGCCGTGCCGGTGACCGTAAGCGACCGCCTCGCAGACGAGTGCGAAGAGCCGGGCGCGTCCGGCCGGGTCGATGTGGCGAGTCTCGCAGTAGCGATCGAGCCGGGGGCCGACCACGTGGTGCGCCACCACGCAGAAGTCGCCGGAGGGTGTGTGGCGGCCATCGATCACGCGTGCGATGGCAGGATGCTCCAACTGCTTCAGCGCCGCAAGCCGCAGACGCAGCGCCCCGTTGGACGCCTGGTCCTCCGGGTGTGGAGGTTTCACGACGTCGAGCGTGACCAGGCGGCGCGTGTGGTCCTGATCGGCGAGATACGTGGTGCGGCCGCCTTCCGAGGCGAGAATCGTGAGCACACGGTAGGTCGCGCCCGGGATGAGCGCGTCATCGCCGGACTCGTCGCCGGCCTCACCGCCGTCATCGCGAGCAAGCGCGAGGCCGAGGAGGCAGGCCGGACAGAGGCCGGGCAAGCCGGGTCCGCCCCGGACGGTGCCGCAGTGGGCGCAGCGGGCTGGCTCGTCCACCATCGGTCATTGGCCTTTCAGCGCGCGGAATAGGTCGCGGATCTCGTCGTCCACCTGGCTGGGGTCGGACACCGTCTCGCTGATTTCCTCCCGCAGCAACGCGCCGAACCTGCGCCGCAACCGGTGCACCGTGACTTTGATCGCGCCCTCGCTCAGGCCAATCTCAACCGCGAGGTCGGCGTATGGCAACGTCTCCTGTTCGCCGGTGAGGTGCCCTTCGAGCCGCGCGAACAGCGCGTCCTTCCCCGCCGAGTGAAACTCGCCCCGCAGACGGGCCAGCGTGCGCTCGAGGAGCGCCAGAGCCCACCGGCGTTCGTAGATCGTTTCGGGCGTGTCCGCGTCGGGCGGCTCACGGGTGTAGCGCCCTTCCGCGTTCTCGAACTCGAGCGGCAGGACCGTGGTGCGTCCGCCGCGTTTCACCGCGCCGACCCGGTCGCGCTCGTTCGAGAGAAAGTGCTTGAGCGCCGCGAGAAGAAACGAGCGAAATCGTCCGCGCGCGGGGTCCGCCGCCCGCAGGTAGTGCTTCTCGAGCAGCCGGGCGAAGAACTCCTGCGTCAGGTCCTGCGCCTGGTCGGCGTCGTAGCCCCAGCGCCTGACATACGCGTAGAGCGGGTACCAATAGAGCTCGCACAGACGGGAGAGCGCTTCGCGCGAGTCCTTCGTAGGCGCGTGGCCCGCCGCGAGCACCTGGCTCCACCTCGTGGTCGCGAACTGCCGTCCGCCCGGTCTCGCCGGGGCCGACGGCTCGTCGTGGTCGCCCATCCTCATCCCTCCAGCATCTGCTCGAGTTCAACCAGGAACGCGTGGGCGTTAGCCGGCCGCCCGGCTGGCTCGATCGACAACCACCGGGAGAAGAACGGCTGCCAACCGGGCGACAGGGGACTGCCGTTCCGGCCAATCGTCGGTTGCGCGCTCGGCATCCCGTCTGACGACAAGCCGAGCGCCAGCGTGGCGAACGGATGGAATCCGGTGAGCATCTCATAGGTCATCAGCGCCAGCGCCCAGATGTCCCACGACGGCTCGGGAGCGTCGCCACGGAGCTGCTCCGGCGCCATGTACTGCGGGGTGCCGAGGATCACCCCCACGGTCGTCTCTCGCCCGCCCCATTGACCGCCCTGCAGCACCTTCGCGATGCCGAAGTCCAGGATCTTGGCGCATTCCTCGCCGTCGTTGCGCGCCAGGAAGACGTTATCGGGTTTCAGGTCGCGGTGCACGAGGTGGCGCCGGTGCGCGGCATCCACGGCCCCGCACACGCCGCGCATGATGGCCAGGACCCTGGCGCGGTCGAGCGCTCCTCGACGGTCGATCTCCTCCCGCAGGGTCGTGCCGTTCAGCCGCTCCATCACGAGAAACGCGCGCGAACCGGAGACCACGCCGAAGTCATGGATCGTCACGACATGTGGGTGTGTGAACCGGGCCGAGATTCGAGCCTCGCTCTCGAAACGTTCCGCGCTCTCGCGGTCGCCGACGAGTTCCTCGCGGACGACCTTGACGGCCACGTCGCGGTCGAGGGACAAGTCGGCGGCCGAGTACACCACCCCCATGCCGCCACGTCCCAACCGCATCTCGAGCCGGTAGCGCCCCGAGAGCACCCGGGGCAGGTGTACCAGGACCAGCGCGGCGGCTTCGGTGGCGCACTTGGAGGTCCCGGCGTCGTAGCACCTGCCGCACCGCGGGCACTCCTCGAAGACGTCATCGTTCGAGCGCCCAGTTTGTTCCCGCCCCTCGATTACAGCCAGGCTCTGGGCAATCGTCCACAACAACTCCTGGTCCTCGCTCGCATAGGGTTCATCAGAGCGACGCGCACCCAGGGCCAGGATGGCGTCGGCCCGATCGACACCCGAATCGATGGGGACGATCAGTTCGAGGCCGAGCTCTCCCACCAACGCCGCCTCCGTCGCTGGCAGGTGCGCTGACAGCCAGTCGGCACCGGCCGCAGAGACATCGAACGGATTGCCAAGGACGCGGGCCAGCGCGAACAGCTTTGCCCCGCCGGGAAGAAGGACCGGCCCGGCGGTGGCAGGCGCAGTCGCGACGACCCGGTAGGTGTCGTCGCCCGGGAGACGCGCCAGCAGCGTCACGAATCGAGGATGCAGGGCCAGTTCGACCTGCTCGACGACCAGCGCCGCCGCCTGGTGAACGCTTTGTGACCGTCGGACCTGCTCGACGACGCGGCGCAGCAACCGCTGGGCGTCGTAGCGCTCGCGAAAGAAGCGGCGGTCGAGGGCGTCGAGCCATCGCTGGCGCTGCCACTGCGCGATCACCGCGCCGGCGGCCGCCGCGAGGTACACCGGCGCCCTCGCTCCGAATTGCTCCCCGATCGAACGGTCGCGGTGCAGGTACACGTCGGCGGCCAGGACCGCCAGCAGCGCGGGCACGAGCGATATCAACAGCCGGCGGGCCAGCGCGTAGCGCACACCCTGCCGGATGATGAACCTGACGTCGAACAGGCGATGACGCAGGATGGCGTAGGCGAACGACAGCGGGACGATGAGCAGGGAGAGCGTCGCGAGCGCGACAGCGGGAGACGCGAAGAGCGCCGTCTCCGATCCTCGCCAGAACGCCAGCGCAATCGGCCCGCCCGCCACGGCTCCCACCCCGCCGCCCAGCAGCAGGACGCCAAGCCGTCGCCGGTCGGTTGAGTCCGACCGCCGGTACTTGATGAACGCGACCACCGCGGCTGCGCCGAGGTACCCGATCCAGCCTCCCCAGCGCCATCCAAACCAGTCAGCCGGAAGGCGGCTGCCCTCGGGCCGGTAGACCACCGCGAAGAGAAACCGGAGATGGCTGGCGACGATCATGAGCGCCGGCAGCCAGATCGCGACCCACGCCGCGGGTGACCGCACGTCCCGACGTGGGAAGCAGAGGAAGAACGACAGCAACAGCGCGGGCAGGGCCAGCGAACTGGCGAGCGGCACCCATAAGGCGGCGCCGACGAGCGCGGGCAGCGCCCGCCACACGTCGGCGATGCGGTAGGGCAGCGCGATGCAGAACACGCCGAAGGTGGCGAGGAGGCTCCAGGGGACACGAGGCAGGATCCAAGCCAGTCCAACCGGGAGGCGGCGCCGGTCTTCGGCTATAATTATCCGTTTTCGGTGGTGCCCGAACGAG